>NZ_CP046400.1:3307500-3608725 GCF_009762795.1 Pseudodesulfovibrio cashew
TTTTTCCCGCTCTTATCCATTCCAGTGTAGAATGGCAATATTCAGCGCATCCATATCATCTATTGCCTCCGATGGACAGGTAAGCTATGAAAACACGCCCGAACAACAACGATACGACTCTCAAGAGGATTTGATGGGATTCTTCAGTAAACTGAAAAAGGCCTGGGCCAAGCCGGAAGATGTGGCGCAGCAGGCCTTGGATGAATACAAGCGGCAACAAGGCCTCGACGTGGAGCCCGAACCGGCAGAGGAGCCGGTTCCCGAGCCGGAAGCCGCCGCTCCTATAAAGGAAACGACGCCGGAGCCTGTACCTGCCCAGCCAGAAACCGATGCCGCACCGGTGCCCACCGAGGACTGGCAGGCTGGCCTGACTCTCTCTCTGCGACAGGCGGAGCCCAGACTCTCCCAGTGGTTGAACATCATCGTCGAAGGCGTGGAAGAAAAAGGCCCCGCCTTGTGGGACCGGCTGGCCTTTCTGTTCAAGGCCCTGGGCGCCCCCGAGGATGAAGCACAGAATTTCATCGGTAAATTCGAAACATGGCTCGACGAAATGGGCTATGTGGCCGTGGCCGAGTTCAAATCCGAACTCCAATACCGTTTGGCACTGGCACTGGATCTGGAGGACGAGGAAGACGAACGGGACCGCCTGTTCCTCAAACTTTCCGAAGGAATATCCAAGACCCGCGAGCAGATAACCAAACGCATCGACGGCCTGCTCTCCTCCCACTCCTCCTTGGACGACGATTTCTGGGAGGAATTCGAAGAGATTTTGATCATGGCGGACGTGGGCATGGAAGCCGCAAACCAGCTCATGGAAAACCTCAAGGCGCGCGCAAAGAAGGCCGGTACCGACGATCCCGATGACTTCAAGGACATCCTGAGAGCCGAACTCGAAGACATTTTCAAGGTTCCGCCGCGCATTGAGGCTGTAAATCCGCCCGAGGTGCTGATGATGGTCGGGGTGAACGGCGTGGGCAAGACTACCACCATCGCCAAGCTTGCCCACCGCGCTCAGATGCAGGGCCGCAAGGTGCTCATTGCAGCGGGCGACACCTTCCGCGCGGCAGCTATCGAACAACTCGAGGTCTGGGCCAACCGCATTGGTGCGGGATTCTTTGCCAAGGCCGAGGGCAGCGACCCGGCCGCAGTGGCTTATGAAGCCATGGATAAAGCTGTGGCCGAGGGCTACGACCTGCTCCTGCTGGACACGGCCGGTCGGCTGCACACAAAAATCAACTTGATGGAAGAATTGAAAAAAATCGAGCGAGTGGTTGGCAAGAAACACGAGGGTGCTCCCCACCGGACCATCCTGGTTATCGATGCCACCACCGGCCAGAATGCTCTGTCCCAGACCAAGCTGTTTAACGAGGCTGTGGGTGTGGACGAAATCATTCTGACCAAACTCGACGGCACGGCCAAGGGCGGTGTCGTCGTGGCTGTCACCCTACAGAACAAGCTGCCGATCACCTTTGTCGGGCTCGGCGAAAAGATGGAAGACCTGAGGCCGTTCAACGGCAAGGACTTCGCCAAGGCATTATTAACCTAAACCTTTAAGAAACGGTACAAATCGTGTCAGAAGAATTCAAGGATCGCAATGGGATCGAGGAAGGTGAAGCTTCCTTTGCCGAACTGTTCGAACAGTACAGCGAAGGCGGCGGGGACGACCTGAACGTCGGCGACAAAGTCGCCGGCTCCGTCATCCAGGTGGGCGAGACCACGGTTTTCGTCGACACCGGCACCAAGCTGGACGGCATCGTGGAAAAGGAGGAGTTGCTGGACGAAGACGGCAACTGCACCGTCAAGGAAGGCGACACCGTGGAACTCTACGTGGTCGGCAAGGACTCCGGCGGCATCAAGCTTTCCCGCGCCCTGTCCGGCATCGGTGGCCTGGCCATGCTTGAAGAGGCCAAGGCGGGCGGTCTGCCCGTTGAAGGAACCGTGGATTCCACCTGCAAGGGCGGTTTCAACGTCACCGTCATGCAGCGACGCGCTTTCTGCCCGGTCAGCCAGATTGACAACCGTTTCGTGGAGAACCCCGAGGAATACGTGGGCAAGACCATGGAATTCCTGATCACCAAGCTGGAGCAGCACGGCCGCAACGTCGTCATCTCCCGCAGGGCGCTACTGGAGCGGGAAACCGCCCAGGCCGTGGAGAACTTCACCGCCGAGACCCAGGTGGGCGACGTGGTGGAAGGCATTATCACCCGGCTTGCTCCCTTCGGCGCTTTCGTCGAAATCATGCCCGGCCTGGACGGACTGGTACACATCTCCCAGATCGGACACGGCCGCATCGGTCATCCCGAGGAAGCGGTGAGCGTGGGACAACGGGTCAAGGCCAAGGTTACCCGCTACGAGCACGACGACAAGGGCCGCCTCAAGATTTCCCTGTCCATGAAGGAACTGGCCCAGGACCCCTGGGATACAGTGACCGCAACCTTCTCCGAAGGCGACAAGGTCACAGGCAAGGTAGTGCGGCTGGCCGACTTTGGCGCCTTCGTGGAGATCGCGCCCGGTGTGGACGGTTTGGTGCACGTCTCCGAGATGAGCTACACCCAGCGCGTCCACAAGCCTTCCGACTTCGTCAAGGAAGGTCAGGAGGTCGCGGTCAAGATCAAGTCCATTGACCCTGCGGCGCGCCGAATCGGCCTGTCCATGAAGGATGCCGAAGGCGACCCGTGGATGGAAGTGGCAGAGAAGTACCAGGCCGGACAAAAGGTCACGGGCACCGTGGAGAAGCAGGAGCAATTCGGCATCTTCATCCAGCTTGAGCCCGGCATTACCGGCCTGCTGCCCAAATCCGTCATTGCCCGGAGCGAAAACGCGGCGGCCTTTGAAAAGCTGCACTCCGGCGACAGCGTTGAGATCGTCATAAGCGAGGTCAAGGCTGCTGAGCGCAGGATTTCCCTGACCACCGGCGATGCCGCGGACGATGGCGACTGGAAGCAGTTTGCCCCCAAAAAGTCCAAGCCTTCCAGTGATTCCGGCAACATGGGATCTCTTGGTGCAGCGCTTCAGGACGCCTTCAAAAACAAGAAATAGCGTCACTCGACAAACAACAAAAAAGCCCCGGCCTGTTCAGACCGGGGCTTTTTTTCATACAAAACAGCTTAAAACGGTGAGGATGCCTCGGCGACAAAACCGGGAAATTCGATGCGCTGATGATGCAGCCGCAAGCCGCCGTTTCCCGCACTGCCATAGAGGGAGTCACCTACGATGGGGTGCCCGATGGATGCCAGGTGGGCCCGAATCTGGTGTCTCGCCCCCCTCTTTATCAGGCAACGGACCAGGGTGGTCCGCGTCTCATGATCGTGAGAAAGCGTCTCTACCCCTGTCCAGCGCCCCTCATCCGGATTATCTCCCTCAAGTACTCGGGTCTTCTTGCGGTCATCCGTATCCAAAGCGTTCTTGACGGTAGCCAGCCCATCCAGCCGCCCCTGGACCTCGGCAAGATAAAACTTCCGAAGCTGTCCCGCCTCTTCCAGCTCCTGATAGCGTGTAGCGGCTTCGGGATTCAATGCCACAAGCAGCAACCCGGAAGTCAGGAAGTCCAACCGATTCAGAAGAGTGACCTCCCCATCGAACAGGTCTGGCAGGACCGCCTCCACACTGGCGTCATCCTTGCCCTCAATGGCGGCTGAATGCACGCCGCCGGGTTTGTACACGGCAGCGAAATCGCCGGTTTTCTCGACCACAAAAACGCCCAGTTCCGAATGCGTCACGGCTTCCTGCTCCCTGTTGATAAGAATTTCCTGGCCTGCCCGGACCTTGTATCCGGGCTTGCGGGGAGCGTCCGAAACCCGGACACGCCCCTCGTCGCACAACCTGCGGCGCAGGCGGAGCCCGGACTCGGGCAACGGTGACGCAAGGACCTTATCCAGGCGCAGGCCGTCACTTGATTCCGGCACGATGAAACTGATTTCAGCGGACATGCCCGATTATTGCCCGATCAAAGAATAATCCGCAAGTATTTCAAGCCTCGTTGACGCATAAAACAAATAGTCCTAGTGTGTGCCGACAATTGAACGCCGTTGCGGATTCGAAACGAAATTTCTCCTGGATGCATAACCGGTTGGGATTGCATCCAGACAATGCGAAAAGACAACTACCGCTTGCGCCGGAACAAGGCTTTCATGGGAAACGATAGAGAGGCAAGGAACGGATATATGACAACGGAAGTGCTTTGGATATCGGCGGCTGAGATCAGCGCGCTGAACATCCCCATGCAAGACATCATGGAACGGGTGGAGGCGGGATTCGCCTCCGTGGGTCGTGGCGAGACGGAAATGCCGGCCAAGATCGGCATTCACCCGAGAGAGAACTGCTTCATACACGCCATGCCCTGCTACGTGGGCGGGGAAGACCTGGCCGGGATCAAATGCATTTCGGGCTATCCGCCCAATCCGGCCAAGGGGCATCCGTACATAACCGGCCTCATGGTCCTTTGCGATCCCGCCACCGGCCTGCCCCTGGCAGTCATGGACGCAGCCTGGATAACGGCCTGGCGCACTGGCGCGGCCTCGGGAGTTTATGCCCGCCACTTCGGCAACCAGGACAGCGCCTCCGTGGCCCTCATCGGAACCGGCGTGCAGGCCAGAACCAACCTCCTGGCAATGAAGGAGGTCTTCCCCAGACTCGACACCGTTTTCTGCCAGGACATTTCGGACGAGGCCATGGCCCGCTTCATCAATGACATGCAGCCCCTGCTCCCGAAGGCTGAATTCGTCGCCTGTCCGGACATCCCCGCCGCCGTAGGGGATGCGGACGTGCTCATCACCTGCACCCCCATCGTGGAGGCGCCAGAACGACCCGTGGCCCGATCAATGATCAAGCCGGACTGCCTCGCCATTGCCGTCGACTACGATGCAGCGCTCAACGCCGATGTGTTCGCGGGTGGACACTTCACCTGCGACAATTTCAACCAATACACCTGGACCCGGGAACAAGGGGGATACTTCCGAAACGGGTATCCCGGCCCTGCCGACATTGACGCGGACATGGGAGAGATATGCTCGGGCGCAAAGGAAGGCTTGCGTGCAGGACAACGCGGCGCGGTGCTCATGGGCATCGCCAGCCACGACGTCATGACCGCCGCCCTGGTTCATGAAAAAGCTCTGGCCGCCGGGATCGGTACCGAGGTGAAACTGTAGCCATGACCGGATATCTCTACGTCCTCGCCGCTGCCGTCATGTGGGGTGTGATCGGCATCTTTACCAAGCACATCCTGGCCGAAGGGCTCTCCGCCCTGGAGATCGCCTTCTGGCGCGCCATGTTCGGTTGGCTCATGTTCCTGGCCCATGCCACACTCAAAAAGCAGCTTAGAATAGCCCGCACGGACCTCCCCCCCCTGCTCGGTTTCGGCTTCATCTGCGTGACCTTGTTCTACAGCTCCTATCAACTGGCTATCCGCGACGTTGGCATGGCCATGGCTGCGGTGCTGCTCTATACGGCCCCGGCCTGGGTGGCGGTTCTCTCCTGGCTGGTGCTCAAGGAGCGCATGACCAAGACCAAGACTTTCTGCGTAGCCATGACCATCCTCGGCGTGTCCAGCATCAGCCTGGGCCCGCAACTGACGAGCGGTGCGAGCTGGCAATTCGGCTGGTTCGGCCTCGCGGCGGGTCTTATTTCAGGGCTGACCTACGCCCTCTACTACATCTTCGGGAAGAAGTTCCTCTACCGCTACGAGACTCCGACCATCTTCGTCTACGCCATGCCCTTCGGAGCCGCACTGCTACTGCCCTTCGTGAACTTCGCGCCCAAGTCGGCCTCGGTCTGGATGTGGCTTATCAGCCTCTCCGCCGTGACATCGTACGGCGCGTTCTCCGCCTACTATGCGGGCCTCAAACGTCTGGACGCCACGCACGCCTCGGTGGTCGCCACCTTCGAACCCGTGGTTGCCGCCGTGCTTGCCTACTTCCTGTTCGGGGAAAAATTCTCCCTGCTCGGCTATGCCGGTGCCAGCCTGATCATCCTGGCCGTCTTCATGGTCGTCATGACCGGCTCCCGGGCCAGCCGCGCCGCTGCGGAGGGATAACCACGCATGTCCGAACTCAGGCAAGTCAAAGCGTCCGCAGGGTCGGGCAAAACCTACCAGCTCACCCGCCGTTTTCTCGGCCTGCTCGACCACGCCGGGGAAACCAGCCGCCCCTTTGCCTGCGCCTCCAGGCCCCACCAGGGCTACGCCTGGCCCGAGATCATGGCTGTGACCTTCACCAACAAGGCCGCCGCCGAGATGAAAGAGCGAGTCATCTCCGGCCTCAAGCAGGCCGCACTGGACCGTAACGACGAAGGCTCGGAATCCCACGCCTGCTCGCCTGCCAAGGCCGCCAAGGCCGTGGAAGCCATCCTACGCCGCTACCACTACCTAAACATCAGGACCATCGATTCACTCCTGGCCCTGCTCTTGCGCCTCTTTGCCTTGGAATTCGGCATCCGACCGGATTTCCAGATGATCTTTGATGAAAGTGAACTGTTCGAAGCGGTCTACGACCACTTTCTGGCACTATGCGAGGCTGACGAACCGGAGCGAGACCTGCTTGCCGGGGCCATGAAAACCCTGATCCACACCGAAGGCAGGTCCGGCTTCTGGGTGCAGGATACGGTGCGAGGCCGTCTGCTGGACCTGACCCGCTTCCTGCGCGCCGAAAGCGGCCCCCTGCTCACGGACCAGGAGGAGATCCTACAGTTGCTCATGGCCGGACACGCCGACTTCCTCGGGACGGTCAACTCCACCATTGAGTATTTCGCCGACACCGGGCTGCCCTTTGCCAAACGCTTCATCGATTTTCTAGAAGCATGCCGAGTCTGCGCCCTGTTCGATCCCCCCAAGGATTCGGCCTATGTCGCCAAGGAGAGCCTTCGCGACTGCGTGAACAAGGCGGGCAAGGACAAGGTGGATGACCGGGCAGAGGCGGCCTACGCCGAATTGAAGCAGGTGCATGCCCGCTACACCGTAGACCAAGCCATGCTCTCCGGGGCCTATTTTCTGGCTCCGGCGGTAAATATGGCCCTACGCTTCCTCAATGGCCTGGACGAGTTGCAACGACAGCGAGGCCTGGTCCTGGGTTCCTCCCTGGCGGGTTTTGTGGATCACCTCCTTAGCCGAGGCGACGCCGTTTCCGAGGCATACTGCCGCCTGGGCTGCCGCCTACATCATCTCCTGGTGGACGAATTCCAGGACACTAGCCGCGAACAGTGGCGGGCCATAACTCCGCTCTCGGGAGAATGCCTGGCCAAAGGCGGTTCCCTCTACTATGTGGGCGACGTCAAGCAGGCCATCTACGGCTGGCGCGGCGGCGACTCCGATCTCTTCGACGAGGTCCTGACCCAGCCCGACCTCGCCTCACTGACGGAGAACGCCGAGTCGGACACCCTGCCGGACAACTGGCGCAGCTTCCGCCATGTGGTGGAATTCAACAACCATTTCTTTCGGAATTTCGAAGTGCTTCCCCAGGCCTGCGCCTTGGCCGAAGCGATCTTTCCTGCCGTGCCCGACGAATTCACGGCGAGCTTCGCGCAGGACCTCACGGCCAACTTCGCTGACTGCGCCCAGGACATCCCGGCCAAACACGTGACCACCCTGGGATATGTGCGCATGGAGCGCCTGCCGGGCGGCAGGAATGAGGAGATTGAAGAACAGGCACTGGAGGCGCTGGAGGAACGGCTGGACGAACTGACTGCCCGCCGCCCATACAGAGACATTGCCGTCCTGGTCCGTACCCACACCCACGCGGCACTGGTATGCGACCTCCTGGTGCAGAAGGACATCCCAGTCATCACGGAAAACTCTCTGCAACTGGATCGCCATCCCGTGGTCAGGCAACTGACCGGTCTGCTCGGTTTTCTTGATTTTCCCAGGGACGACCTGGCCTTCCTAACCTTCGCCTCGGGACGTGAGGTCTTCCTCTCAGAAGCCGACATATCGGAAGAGACCTTCCACGACTGGCTTGCCAAACCCAGAAAACGCCCTCTGGGCGTCTGTTTCCGCGACGATTTCCCCGAGGCTTGGCAGCGGCTCATCGAGCCCTTTTACAATCAATCCGGGCTAATGACGCCCTACGACCTGACCCGCGAAGCCATCCGTGTCTTCCGCGTGCTGGAGCGCCACCCCGAGTCGGAGCTCTATGTGCGCCGCCTGCTGGAGGTGGTCCATCTGGCCGAGGAAAACGGCTACGGCTCCCTGTCCGGTTTTCTGGAGTTCTGGGCTGAAAAATCCGGCGAGGAAAAGGTCCCCCTGCCGGAAAACATCGACGCAGTAAGGATCATGACCATCCATAAGTCCAAGGGGCTGGAATTTCCTGTGGTCATCATCCCCTTCCATAACTGGCCCGTGCGCCCGGACCGGGATTTCCACATCGCCCGCCACGGCCAACACCGGGTGCTTACCCCCATGAAGAAAAGCCTGGGCAAGCCATACCTGACCAGCCTGGGCCGGGCCGTGCGCGAACAACTGAATCTGCTCTATGTGGCCTGGACCCGCGCCCGCGAGGAGCTCTACGGTTTCTTCACGGAGAAACCGGCCAACTCCCCGGCCCTGGCAGCCATGAACCTGTTTCTGGACATGGACGGGGACGAAGCGGTTTTCGAACACGGTGAGACACCGGAAGGAGCCACCGCCTCGGCCAAACCCGCTGCACCCGTGACGCGTGACCTTCCTGCCGGGACGGAGACGGTCAGGCTCATGGACTGGCTCCCTCGCCTGCGCGTCTATCGTCACAACCGGGACGAATATTTCTACAACGAACGCATGCGTGGCGAAGTGGCCCACCGGGTCATGGAACACCTGCGGATCACCGGAGACGACCAGAGGGATTCGGAGAGGGCCATGACCCTGGCCCTGCGCGACTTCCCGGCCTTGGGGGCTCTGGATGAGCCTGAGCAAGAACGGCTGGAAGCGGACCTGCGGGGCATGACCGCATGGGCGCTCTCCGAGCCCCGTCTGCGGTGCTGGCTCGCCACGGGTGAGCGCGAGCCCGAGGTCATGGACGCGGACGGTAACTTCAAGCGGCTGGACCTGCTCTACCAGGGCGAGAAAACCGTGGTCGCCGACTTCAAGACCGGCCAGCCCTCGCCCAAGAACCGCACCCAGGTGCTGGACTACATGACCATCCTCGAACAGACGGGCGTGATAGCGCCCAAAGGATTCCTGGTCTACCTCGACCTGCGGGAAATCCACGAAGTGGGAGGGGAAGGATAGTGCGCAACATCACCCTGATCCCCTGGCAGAACGATTTCATCCCGGCCCTGGGACGGCTTCTGGTCGCGCGCGACGATTTCAGCCGATGCACCGTGCTTTTCACCCATGATCGGCCTCGCCGCTATCTCAAGGCGTTCTTCAAGGAGTGCCATGATCTCCCGCGCCCGGTTTTCCTGCCGCGCATGACCTCGGTGACGGAGTTCACCGCCGGACTGCGGCGCGAGCTGGCCTCGGTCCCGGTCAAGGCCGTCCACCGGCTGGACCTGGTGGAATTGCTGCGTACCATTGTCTCCGACCTCCACGCTTCCGGGCGCGGCCTGCTGGCCCGTCTGCCCGAGCTGGATCGGGAGGCGTTCCTGCCCTGGGGCATGCAACTCGCCGGGCTTCTGGACGACCTCCTTCGCCAGGACATCGAGCCCGAAGATCTCACCTACATGGAGGGCGAGGTCTCCCTGTATGCCAGCGGCCTGCTGGAGCAGCTCGGGGCCATCCACCGGGAATATGTCAATCGCTTGTCCGAACGAAACTGGACCACGCCGGGACTAGACTGCGCCTTTGTCACCCGAAATATCATCGCAGTGACCGAACAACTGCGGGAACGCCCGGTGATCGCTGCAGGCTTTTACGCACTGAGCGGCACCGAGGACATACTTTTCAGGCGGCTGTGGGAGGATGGCATCCTGCATCCGGTCATCCACTCCGACCCGGCCCTGGCGCTGGGCGAGACTCCCCACTGGGCAGCCGCCGAACACACGGCGTGGCTCGGACGCTGGAAAACGCGCGCCGAAATCCCCGAAGGCGATGAAGCGCAGATCGGAGAACCCGTGATCCATTTCCGCGAGGGCTTCGACCGCCACTCGCAACTGGCGGCCCTGACCGAGGACATGGCAGCCGCCCCGGACCGGGATGGCAACGCCGTGATTCTGCCGGACGAAGGCGCGCTCCTGCCGGTCCTGCACAACCTGCCGGACAAGGAGCCGAACATTTCCATGGGCTATCCCCTGGATCGGACATCACTGGCCCGGCTGGTAGAGACCCTGCTGACTCTCCAGGAAAACCGGCTGGAGGACGGACGCTACTATTGGCGTGATGTCATCTCCCTGATCCGCCACCCCTACCTTCGCCTGCTCGGCCCTGAGCACCGCCCTCTGCGCAGGATATTTCACGTGTGGGAGGCCGAGATCCGCACGGGTGAAAGGTACATCGACCCTCTTGCCTGGCATCCTCCTTACGGTGACGAAATCCTGGACGGCGTGGATCGGGCGGAGGCTGAGCCGCTGCGCCGTTCCGTCCTGGACTACTGCCTGGACGGCTTCACAAACGTCCGTTGTCTGGAGGATCTTGGCAGAGCTCTGAATTCGCTCGCGGCCATGCTCCACGAACATGGGGAAGGGCTCTGGCACACTTATCTCGTGGACGCGGAATGCCTGTTCCGCTTGACCACCTCGGTAGTGCCCCAACTGCGCAACGTGGAAGCGCGGCATGAGGAATTCAGCCGCTCCACCCTGTTTGCCCTGCTGCGCGGCATCCTGTCCGGAGAGCGCGTCTCCTTCGAGCCTGACCCGCTGGGCGGCCTCCAGGTTCTGGGCGTGCTGGAGACACGGCAGCTCCACTTCCGTCGACTCTTCATCCTCGACGCCGTGGAGGAAAGGCTGCCCGGCACCAATCCCTACGACCCGCTCCTGCCCGACGCCCTGCGCAAGCTGCTTGGCCTGCCCGACGCCAGGGAGCGAGACAACGTCTCCGGCTACAACTTCTACCGGCTGCTCATGGGAGCCAAGGAAGCGTTCATCTATTACCAGAGCGGCGTCCAGCCCGGCCTGCTCGACGCCAAATCCGTGCGAAGCCGCTTCGTGGAGCAACTCCTATGGGAACGCGAAAAGCGGGAAGGCCGAATCCTGGCCCACGACCGGGACGTCATCCGCACGGTGACCTTCCCCACCGGCTCCCTGCAACGCGCGCCACGCCCAGTTCCAGCCACCGAAGCCGTCCGCTCTCGACTCATGGAAATACTGGTCAAACGCGGCCTGTCGCCGTCGGGGCTGGACCGCTACATGCAGTGCCCCAAGCAATTTTTCTACAGCTATCTTTGCGATGTTCGCCCAGTGGACCAAGTGAACGAGGAAGGCGACCGCAGCGAATTCGGCTCCCTGGTCCACGAAGTGCTCCGTGAATACCTCACACCGCACATCGGGCGAAAGACCCGCCTCGGCGAGTTGGACCCGGAACCGCTCGCGGCTCTGTTTGCAGAAAAATTCGCCGGGAGCGAACTGGCCCGGACCCTGTCCTTTGACACGCGCATGGCCCTGGTTCACACGGGCCGCCACCGACTGGAACGCTTCCTCGCCTCCCAGGAGACCGCCACGCTGCTCGGGCTGGAACAACGGCTGGAGACCACGGTCGAGATAACCGCACCATGCCCGCCCATCGTCCTGAAGGGTTTCCTGGACCGGGTTGAGGAACGCGAGCAAGGGGTATATATCCTTGATTACAAGACGGGCGGCGGGGTCACTCCGAAGAAAGCCGTATGGGAAGACATGGACCTATGGGACCGCATCCACGGCTTTGTCCGGGCCGAGGACGACCCGGGCCTGACCGAAGACGTCGCCCGAGTCGTCCAATCCATCCAGCTTCCGGCCTACATGCACCTGTACCACGCGAGCGAAGGGACCGTTCCGCACAACGCCGGGCTGATCAAGCTGGCAGAGGACGGCAAAACCGAACTGCTCTTCCCCGACAAATGGACAGAAGAGGAGCGCGAGGACGTGGTCGGCAATATGACCCCGCTACTGATCAGGACGTTGATCAATCACATGCTCACCACAACGGTATTCGCCCCTCAACCGGGCCGCCGCTGCAAGTGGTGCGACTTCAAGGCCCCCTGCGGGCAATAAGGAAAGACAACCATGCAATACAGTGAAGGAACCATCGGCAGGGTCTTCACCCTGCGCCTCGAAGACGGCGAACGCGTGCCAGACGTCATCGAACAATTCGCCAAGGAGCATGACATCCGCTGCGCCCACTGCACTCTGGTGGGTGGTATCGACTCGGGAGAACTGGTGGTCGGTCCCGAGGACGGCAATGCCGAAGTCATCAAAGCCGTGCACCTGCCCATTACCGAGGCCCACGAAGTGGCAGGGGTAGGCACCCTCTTCCCGGACGAGGATGGCGAACCGGTCCTGCACATGCACGCGGCCCTCGGACGCGACGGCAAGACCCGCGCCGGCTGCGTACGCCCCGGCCTGGACGTCTGGCTGGTTGGCGAGGTCGTGATCATGGAAATCCTGGGCACGGATATGCTTCGCAAGGTCGAACCGAAGAGCGGCTTCAAGCTGCTGGCCAAGGACTAAACCTTGCTCAAAGCCGATATCATCATCTGCGGGGCCGGAATCATCGGTCTGACCCTGGCCCGTGAACTGGTCGAGGCCGGTTATTCGGACATCATCATCTTCGACAAGGAAGATGCGCCGGGTTACCACGCCTCGGGCAGGAACAGCGGCGTGCTGCACGCGGGCATCTACTACGATCCCGGTACGCTCAAGGCGAAGATGTGCCTGGAAGGGAACCGACGCATGCAGGCCTATTGCGAGGAACATTCCCTGCCACTGCTCAAGACCGGGAAGGTCATCGTCACCCGGACCGCCGCCGAACTGGACACCCTGGATGAACTGCAACGCCGGGCCACGGCCAACGGCGGCACAGTGGAGATGATCGACGCCAAACAGCTTGCGGAAATCGAGCCCAATGCGAGGACCGTCCTGCGCGCCCTCCACTCCCCGCTCACCGCCGTAGTCGATCCCAAGGCGATCCTGCAATCCTTGCGCGATGAACTGGAACGCTCGGGAAAGGTCCGCTTCCTCTTCGGCACCCGCTTTCTCGAAGCCATAGGCGACACCATACGGACCAGCCAGGGCGACATGGGATACGGCCTGTTCATCAACGCGGCGGGTGCGTTCAGCGACAGAGTGGCCCAGTCCTTCGGCATAGCAAAAAAGTACCGCCTGCTGCCATTCAAGGGGATCTACCATGTCCTGAAAAAACCTGCGGCAGACAAAATCCGTGGCTCCATCTATCCGGTACCGGACATCAAGAATCCATTCCTCGGGGTCCATTTCACCCGTAGCGCGCACAATGACGTCTACGTCGGGCCCACGGCCATCCCGGCTTTCGGCCGGGAGAACTACGGTATCTTTCGGGGAATTGACGGCGAACTGCCTGAAATCCTGCTGCGTGACGCCCAAATGTTTATGCACAACCGAAAATTCCGAGGCGTTGCCCTGAGCGAGCCGCGAAAGTATTTCTTCAAATACTTTTTCCGAGATGCCGAAAAACTGGTCAAACATGTCGTGCCCCGAGATCTGCTGCCAAGCCCCAAGGTCGGCATCCGACCGCAGCTCGTGGACATCGAAAACAGGAAACTGGTCATGGACTTCCTGGTGGAAAAGCACAAAAACACCGTCCACATTTTGAATTCAATCTCTCCCGCTTTCACAAGCTCCATGTATTTCGCGCAATTAGTATTAAATAAATACATTCTTAACGGATAACACTCACTTGAAACATGTGTTTATCTTGACTTGATGGTAAAATAAGCGCATGGGACAGAAAATTTAGAAATCCATGAGGTACTTCAATGCAACTTCCGAGTTTGTCCTTCGGTGACCTGACCGCCAAGCTGCCCATCATCCAGGGCGGCATGGGTGTAGGCATCTCTCTTTCCGGCCTGGCCAGCGCCGTCGCCAATGAAGGCGGCATCGGGGTCATCGCCACGTCCATGATCGGCATGCGCGATCCCCAGCGCGCCAAGGACCCCGAAGGAGCGGACCATCGCAGCCTCATCGAAGAGATCCGCAAGGCGCGATCCAAGATGACCGACGGCCTGCTCGGGGTGAACATAATGTGTGCCCTGACCAACTACAGCGACATGGTCAAAACCTCCATTCGCGAAGGCGTGGACGTCATCATTTCCGGCGCCGGTCTGCCCATGGATCTCCCCGGCTACCTCCGTGAGGTCAAGGAGGAGATGAAGCAGGAAGTCAAGACCAAGCTTATCCCCATCGTCTCTTCGGGCCGCGCGGCCAATATCCTCTGCAAGAAGTGGATGAAGAAATTCGACTACCTGCCCGATGGCTTCGTGGTTGAAGGCCCCAAGGCGGGCGGGCATCTGGGATTCAAGGCCGAGCAGCTTGAAGAACCCGAGTACCAGTTGGAACGGATCGTCTCCGACGTCATCGCCGCAGTGAGACCCTTCCGAGAGTCGCACAAGAAGGACATTCCGGTCATCGCCGCCGGAGGTGTCTACACCGGTGAGGACATCGCCAAATTTCTCGAAATGGGTGCCGCCGGAGTCCAGATGGGCACCCGGTTCGTGGCCACACACGAATGCGACGCGGACGAGGCCTTCAAGCGCGCCTATGTCAACGCCAAGCAGGAGGACGTAACCATCATCAAGAGCCCGGTCGGCCTGCCTGGCCGTGCCCTGAAGAACGCCTTCCTCGACGCCGTGGCATCGGGCCTGAAGCATCCCAAGAAGTGCGTGCACAAGTGCCTGCACAGTTGTGCCGAGGAGAACTCGCCCTACTGCATCGCCCAGGCCCTGGTGAATGCCTACAGGGGCAAGCTCAACGCGGGCTTCGCCTTTGCCGGGGCAAACGCCTACCTGGTGGACAAAATCGTCTCGGTCAAGGAACTGATGAATTCCCTCAAGGACGAGTACGAGCGGCGGGTCAAATAAGCCCACCGGCTTCACTAGAATATGAAAAGAGGGCCTCCATTTGGAGGCCCTCTTTATTTTTGAGACGTCTGCTTAAGGATGCAGCCCAAATCTTCCTAGAAAAGAAGCACGGTGGCTTAAGCTTGTTTTTCCCGATGGCGTTTACTCGAAACGACGGGCGGAAATGATCGACACCGGGTCCACCGGAACGTCGTCGAATCCCTGATAGCTTTTAGTCTTGGTCTTGCTGATCTTTTCGGCCACGTCCATTCCGTCCGCGACCTCACCGAACACGCAGTAGCCGAAGTTATCATCATCCTCGCCCGTATGATCCAAGTCCGGATTATCCGCCACGTTGATATAGAACTGGGAGGCGGCGCTGTGCGGATCGGGCAGCCGGCCCATGGCCACGGTGCCCTTGAGATTCTTCAGGCCATTGGTCGCCTCGTTGGTGATGGGTTCGCGGGTCTCCTTCTCTTCCATGGAAAAGGTCAGGCCGCCAGCCTGTATCATGAACCCCTTGATGACACGATGAAAAAGCGTGCCGTCATAAAATTCGTCATCAACATACTGCAAAAAGTTCTCAACGGTCTTGGGGGCCTTTTCCGGAAACAGCTCCAGCAGGATTTCTCCTTCCGGGGTCTCGAGAAGAACCAGGGGATTTTCCATCTTTCACTCCGTATGGGGTTGATGCTTAGTCTTTGTCATCCTTGCCCTTGCCCAGACCGGCCAAGGGGTGCGCGGAGTCGTATACCTGCATGATGCGCTGCATGTCCAGATGCGTGTAGCGCTGGGTCGTGGTCAGGTTCTCATGGCCGAGCAACTCCTGCACGCTGCGCAGGTCGGCCCCTGCTTCAAGCATATGTGTGGCGAAGCTGTGCCTCAGCATGTGCGGATGCACGTCCTTGGGCAACCCGGCCAGACGGGCCAGCTTGGCAACGATGCGGTTGGCACCACGCCGGTTGAGACGCTTGCCGGAGCGGACGCCCAGAAAAAGCGCCTGCTCCGTGTAGTCGTCCCCGAGCAGGGCATGGCGTTGCTCCATGTAGCGACGGATGCGCTTCATCGCCGCGTCGGAGAGGGGCACGATACGCTCCTTGGCTCCCTTGCCCACCACGCGCAGCACGTCCGAGTCCACGTCATTGAGATCAAGACCGATCGCCTCGCTAATGCGCAGACCCGAGCCGTACAGAACTTCGGCCAGTGCCAGGTCGCGCAGACCCTCCGGGTCCGGCTCGATGGCCGCCTCCATCATGGCCACGGCCTGATCCACGTTGAGGAGTTGCGGATGCCGCTTCTCCTGCTTTGGATTACGCACCCCAGCCACCGGACTTGTCGCCACGATCTTGTGTTTGCGCAGGTAATTAAAATAGGCGCGCAGGCTGGAGAGCTTGCGACCCATGGAGGTCTTGGAAAGCCGTTGCCGATGCATGTCCGCAAGAAAGCCACGCACGTTATCCCGATCAACACGCGTTGGTTTCTCCAGGCTTCGCCGGGATCGTCCGAGAAAATCCTCGAACTGCTCCAGGTCCGTGGAATAGGCTCGAATGGTAGCCTCGGAGTAACCTTTCTCCACCGAGAGATACGCCAGAAAACCGCGTACCAGCTCGCCGTGACGTCTATCCCTTTCGCTGGTCGATGACATAGCTGGACTTGGGGTTTTCCTTAGCCTTCTTCTTCAGGCCCATGGCGATGGAGGAGACCTCACCGTAGTGCCTGATCCGGCCTTCCTCGTTGATAACCACGGCGATGGACACGGCCATGAGCGGGAAGACCCGCGTATTGCCCTCCCGGTCAACGGAGGTGATGTTGCCCCGCTTGCGATCCTCGGGGTCGTAGAAATGCGGTACGATGTCGTCGAACGCCTTGATGATCCGCCTGCACGCGTCCTCCACTTTGTCAGGAGGCAGGATGAAAACGAAATCGTCACCACCCACATGGCCCACAAAGCTGGGCACGCCGGGATAGCTGCGGATGGTGTTGACGATGAGCCGGGCTGACATCATCAGGATTTCATCCCCGCGCGAAAAGCCGTACTTGTCATTGTAGGACTTGAAATAGTCCAAGTCGCAATAGGCCAGGGCGAAGTCCTCCCGGGCATCAATAAGAGACTGGATTCGCTGAATGATCGAAGTGTTCCCTGGCAGCTTGGAGAGCGGGTTGGCGTCCAGGGCGCGCATGGCCCGGCACAGAGTCAGGTTGATGCGGTCACGGACTTCGGACGGATTGAAGGGACGGACCAGGAAGTCATCCACCTCAATCTGGTTCCAGTTCCATGGGGTTTCGACGTCGATGGGGTCCACGCACATGACCACCGGCAACTGCCGGTAGACGTTTTCGCTCTTGACCAGGTTGGCCACCTCGCGGCCGGAAATGTCGCTAAGCCGGTTATCCACAACCAGCAGGTCGGGCGGTTCGTTGAACAAATGCTCGATGGCCCCGCCGCCGTGCTCGAAGACCTTGAATTCCATCACGTCCGGAGACCACAATCCCTTGAGCATCTCGGCAAACGCCTTGTCTGGCGAAAGAAGAAAGGCGGTCTGCTTGCGCTGAAAAAGGGAATCTTCGAGGGTCTGGTTCATGAAACAATCCTGGTTGGTTACGGAATCAGAAGGTCACATCCGAGACCTCAAGCAGTTGATCGGCCATCTCGTCCATGACCTTGTCCAGGTCGGACATCTTGAAGCCCAGTTCCATGAGTGCCTCGGGGCGAAGATAGGAGGTCTGGTCATCGCCTGCATTGCCGAACTCGAAGAGGCGGACCAGAAAATCCCCCAGATGGACGACGCAGGACATAGGTTTATAAAACTCCGCCAGTTGCGGCGCATGATGGCGGGCCATGGCCTCGCGGATGTTGGGCGGCAATCCCCAGTGCCGGGCCAGCCAGGCGTTGATGCGGTCGTGCCCGAAACCGAGCACGTCCTTCTCCGCCTGAAAATAGGTCAGTTCCTTGGCCTGGACCGTCTCCGATATCCGCTGGTGCAATTCAGGAAGCTGGACAGCGGTAACGACCTTTCCCAGATCATGCAGCAGCCCGGCCACGGCGTACTCCTCCGGGTCCTCGAATCCGGCGCGGCGGGCGATGATGTTGCAGGCCGTTGCGCAGCCCAATGAATGCTCCCACAGGCCCTTCATGGCCTGGACCATCATGTCGAAGACCGAAGTGGAAATAATAATGCCCCGGATAACGTTGAAACCGAGCAGCACCAGGGCGTGCTGAATCGAACTGATGCGACCGGGAAAGCCGTAGATGGGCGAGTTGACCATCTTCAGGACCTTGGCTGACAGGACCTGATCCGTGGAAATAACCTTGGCGATGGCCTCGCTGGAGGTCTCCGGGTTCTCGATGAGCGAGGTCACCTCATCCAGAACGTGCGGCAAGGTCGGCAGGTCCTTGACCGCCAGGATCTCGCCCTTGACGCTGGTTTTGAGGTCCGGTTCCATGGCCTATTCCCCTGCTCCGTATGCAGCGCTATCGCCCGTCGCATCATTTTCGGCGCCGTCGTTGTCATCGCCTTCACCCGAGAGCAACGCCTCCATGGCCTTGCGCTTGGCTTCCTGCGCTGCAGCCTTGATACGAAAATACTGGGCCATGCGGTTCTTCACGCGCATCATCCATTTGTCCTTGGCATGACGACGAAAAAGATGGTCGAGCCGTTCCAGACGTTCGGCATAAACCGTCCCTGATCCGGCCCCGCCCATGTCCACGGGATGCCCCTGGACCGTAATGCGGTCGATCTTCATGTTCTCCAACCGGGCAATGAGGCTTTCGGTCAGCTCCATCCCCTCGGCCATGATAGTCATGCCGCCTTCCTTGGTCACGGGCTTGGCCAGCTTCATGCCGGGGGCGGCTAGATCTATGGGTATCTTCTGCATGCGGGTTCCAATTGGACTATTTCCGTCTTCAGCACACCATGGCGGGAGTAACCAATGTACACGCCCCACCCTTCCGGCTCAAGCCCGACGCGCGTCAAATCTTATCAAAAAAGATAAGTACGCCCATAATGACAAAAGCCACGGCCGCTATCTTCTTGATGACCTCTGTGGGCACGTACTGGCAAATGAATTGAGCAAACATCACGCCCAGGAAGCTCACGAGGACCAAGGCCAGGGAGGACCCCAGAAAGACGGTCCACGGTTTCTGGGTCTTGGCGGTCATCAGCATGCATGCCAGTTGCGTTTTGTCTCCCAGTTCGGCCACGAACAGGGTTCCGAAAGTCGTTGCGAGCAGTTTCCAATCCATATCTTTACCTCTTTATTATTCTTCCCTTGCGAGATACCACATACCGGGCAGTTGCTGCACCGCGCCACGCATCTCGAGCATTATCAAAATCTTGCTTATCTTAGCCGGAGGCCACTCAAGGCGACGCCCGAGAGAATCCACATGGACCTTGTCCTCTGCGACGAGAACTTCCATGACGCGGCTCTCGTCGCCGCTCAAATTCATGGACTCACGCTCCACAGCCGAAGGACGCTTGCGCGATGCCGGCAGCAAACCGTCTCCTTTGGCGGCCCCATTGGCTCGACCTATCCGTTCGGTAGGCTCCCTGCCGGACGACGAAGTTCCCTCTACAGGAGCGGTCATGAAATTTGTCGTACCCCTCGGCGTCCCTTCCAGTTCAGATGTCGTCCCCTCTTCAAATGGCTCCGGATCCGGAATATCGTCCAACTCGCGGGCGAAATCATAACGCAGAATCTCCACGATATCCTCGGCAGTTTCCACCAGGGCCGCGCCCTGCTTGATCAGCCGATGGCACCCGGTGAACGTTGGCTGACCAAGGGGCCCGGGGAGAGCAAAGACGTCCCGCCCCTGCTCGCCTGCCAGTCGGGCCGTGATCAGGCTGCCGCTATTGTGAGCGGCCTCGGCCACCAGAACCCCCAAGGACAGGCCGCTGATCAACCGATTGCGCACAGGAAAATGCCCGCTTCTCGGCCCCACACCCGGGCCGTATTCGGTGACGACCAGCCCCTGTTCCTCCAACTTCCGCCGTACGTCCGCATTCCGACCCGGATAATCAATGTCCAGCCCGCAACCCAGAACCGCGATTGAGCCACCAACGCCGCTCAGACCGCCGAGGTGGGCCTGACGATCAATCCCCAGTGCCAGCCCGGAGATCACGGTGATGCCGATCCCGGAAAGCTGGGATGCAATGTGCCCGGCCGCCCGCAGGCCCAGGGCAGTGCACTCGCGGGCGCCGACGACTGCCACGCCGGGGTTGTTGAAAAGAGTCGTGTCGCCCCGGCAGTATAGCAGGACCGGCGGATCCTCCAATGTCTTGAGGGAGTCAGGGAACCGGGGATCGAACCATGTGACCACATCCATACCCGCCCGACGAGCCAGCCGAAACTCCTCTTCGGCCTTATCGCGCCATGCCTCGGATCGACACTTGGCGACAATGGATTTGATGAAATGACTCTCCACGCCCAGAGGAATCCAGGCTTCTGTCCTGCTGAGCGCATCATAGGCGCTATCGAAATGGGAAAAAAGCTGTTTCCATACCCTCGGGCCAAGGCGCGGGGTATGTTTCAAGGCCAGACAGGCAAAAAATTCTTTATCCAAGTCCATCGGGATGCTGCCCCTGTTGCGGAAACCGCTTCACATGAAAAGCGACTAGCCGCCGGAAGGCCTGACGGCGAGTCTATCCGCCCAATCGGCGCAATTCCTTGCGGGCCAGCTTGGCGGGAGCGGAATCCGGGAAATCCTCGACCAGGGCGCGCAGATAGAAAACTGAATTATCCGGATCGCCCACCCTTTCATACGACATGCCGATCTTGAGCAGTGCGGCAGCCGCCTTGTCGTGTTTGGGGAAACGGCCAGTGACCTCCTTGAAGGCCAGGATGGACTGGGCATAATCCTTTTGAGAATAATAGGTCTCGCCTTTCCAATAGAGCGCGTTGGGGACCAGATCATCCTTGGGGAAACGCTTGAGAAAGGCGTCGAAACCGTCGCGCGCCGCTGCATATTTACCTGCGTCGTACAGGGCCATGGCCGATCCATAGGCGGCCTTCGGGGCTGATTTTACATTTTTTTTCGGAACAGGCTTGGGCTTGACGGCCTTGGGGGCTGGCTTGTCACGGTGAACAACCGTAGGTTCAGGGATAACCGGCGGCGGCCCGGGCACCTTGTCCCACGGCTTCTCCTCGGCGCTCTGGGCAACCGGTTCCGCACCGGATTCCGGCGCCGGCTTGCCGCCTTCCACCCATTCGTCGGGTTCGGGCTTGAGATCGGTTACCCACCCCTTGTTCGCCCCGTCCTTCATGTCGTCAGGTGCGTCGGCGGCACTGTCCGCCACAACGCCGCCCGCCTTCAGAGCAGCGACTTCCTGCTCCAACTCGGCAATACGCTTATCTGCGTCGGCGGCTTTTTCATCAATGGTGTCCGCCTGACGCCGCTGTTCCTCGCGAAAATTTAGGAAGCTCTCCTCCAGGCTCTTGAGTCGCCACTCCGTGCTCGCATCGGTGGTCGCCTGCCGCTGTTGCATGGCGGTACAACCGACGGCAAACAGGCACAAGGCGGCAAGCAGAACGAGCTTCAGATACTTCATGCGGCAATCTCCAGTGATGCGACGTCAAACATTGCATGATGAATAGTCGATGAACGGGTTTTTGGCAAGGAATCGTTGGGAATCAGCCGGCCGGAAACCCCTTCCGCGCCTTGCATCCGAGACGTTTTTCAGGCACATAAGCCCACGGGACGGCCCCTCTCGCGTCGTCCACACTATCCGGAGACAGATTACCGCCATGACATTACAAGAGACATTGACCATGACGGCCCTCATGCTGGCGCCCGCTTTCTTCAGCCTGCTCGGCATGGCCGCCCTGGGCAGCCCCGCCGTCGCCACCCTCGGCGAAATCGCGGCCAAGACCAAATCCAGGGTCTTTTACGAAAAATACGGACAGCAAACCGCCGCCATGGGCCTAATCCTTTTCATTCTGCTGATCCTCGTGGAAGTGGGCGGCATCGCCCTCATCTACGTAAAGTTTCCTCAATACATCAGGGACATCCTGACACCGGGGACTCCGTTCACCCTGGTGCTGGCAGCCCTGGGTGCGTTCACGCTTCTGGGGATTCCCTATCTGGCCTTCTGGAAAAAGATGCGCAATGCCAAGGCGCTGCGGTTGATCCTCGGCATCGGCGCATCCCTGGCTGGAATCGCAATGGTGGCCTTGGCCATTCCTGCCAAGCTGACCTTCGGCCTCCCCCCGGAGCAGATCACCCCCGCCATTCAGGCCATGCTCCCGCCCATGGCGGTCATGTACTGCATCCAGCTTCTCACCGCTGCAGCAGGACTGAGCTGCGCCTACCTGGTCATGCGCCGCAACAAGGATGATTTCGGACGTGACTACTACAATTTTTCCCTCAAGCTGGCAGCACGTTGGTCGCTGATCCCCATGCTTGGCTTCCTGGCCTGCCAGGGCTGGCTGTTCGCCGTGCTTCCCGAGAACTTCAAGACCCTTGTCATGGGCACCCCCCTGGGCATCGTCTGGGCTGCGGGCGCCGGACTGGGCCTCGTTTGCGCCATTCTCTGGCTGATTATCGCCAGAAGCGCCACTCCCCTGCGTCTCAAGGGACTGAGCTTCCTGAATGCGCTGCTCCTCTGGCTTGTCCATACAGCCAGCGCGGTGCTTTTCCTGAACCTGATGTCCATGAGCTGATCAACGGCTGAACAAGACATGAACAAAAAAAGGCCGGGATGCATTCGCATCCCGGCCTTTTAATATTCGTGCTTCTAGGATTGTTTGGGCGCGGGCAGGCCTGCACCTATAGTCGCGGCTTCCTGCTTTCTGCCAAGCTGAGTGGACAGGGCGTAGATCTCATGCGGATCGAGAATCAGAACCACCGAGCCATCGCCCATGATGGTCGCGCCGGACAGCCCCTTGAGATTGAAGTTGTTCAAATACTGGCCAAGAGGCTTGATGACAATCTCCTGCCTCTCCAGCAGCCGGTCCACGACCAAGCCCAGACGGCGATCGTTGTCATGAATGACGACCATGGGCAACACTTGCCGTTGATCCATGGTCTGGGCCAGGCCAAGCAGCTCGGACAACTCCACGATACCAAGAACTTCGCCGCGCAGGGTCACGGCCTTGCGCTTGTTGACGTCGGAGAGCTTCTCCACCTCGATCTTGGTGGTCTCCGAGACCGCGTCCAGAGGGATGGCAAAGGTATCGCCCGCCACCTGGACCATTAGAGCATCGATAATGGCCAGAGTCAGTGGCAGGGTCAAAGTGAGCTTGGTCCCCTTGCCCACTTCGGACTGGGTGTGAACGCTGCCCTTGAGATTCTTGATGTTGGTTTTGACCACATCCATACCCACGCCTCGTCCCGAGATATCTGTGACCTTCTCGGCGGAAGAAAAACCGGGGGCAAAGATGAGATCCAAGGCCTCGCGATCATCCATCTGGTTGGCTTCCTCAGGGGTGAGAATGCCCTTGCGGATGGCCACGGCCTTGAGCTTTTCCGGATCCATGCCACGCCCGTCGTCCTCGACCTCGATGGCAACGGAGTTGCCCTTGTGATAGGCCCGCAGCCAGACATGCCCTTTGGGCTTCTTGCCTGCGGCGATACGCTCCTGCTCATCTTCGAGACCGTGGTCCACGGCGTTCCTGACCAGGTGGACCAGGGGATCGCCGATCTCCTCGACCACGGACTTGTCAAATTCGGTCTCCTCGCCTTCCATGATCAGTTCCACCTGCTTGCCGGACTTGCGGCTGAGGTCGCGTACCAAGCGCGGGAAACGTGAAAAGACTGACTGAACGGGCACCATGCGCACCTTCATGATGGTGTCCTGCAGATCGTCGGAAATTCGCGCCATGGCGTAGGTGGTTTCCGTGAGCTGCTGGGCCACAACATGCACTTCCTCGTGCCCCTCTTCCAAAGCACGGGCGAGCATGGCGTAGCGGTTGCGGTTGATGATCAACTCGCCGATCACGTTCATCAGGTGATCCAGCTTGTGATGGTCAACGCGGATAGTGCTCGATGCCTTGGGCTTTGCCGGAGGCTGATTTCCGGAACTTCCCCGGCTTGCCGTCGGCGCAGCCTGCGCGGCGGGCTTGGGAGCGGGCTTTGACTCTGTCTTCGGCACGGGTGGCGCGGTAGGTTTCGGAGCAGGCGCAGCCTTGGGCTGAGCGACCGCCTTCTTCTCTGGAGCGGGCTCGGCCTTGGGAGCGGGCTCGGCCTTGGGAGTTGATTCGACTTTGGGAGCGGCGGCGGGGACCTTGACGTCTACAGTCGGGTCTTCCATCGGCTCACCGGAAATCTCCTCGACCTTCTTGAGAATCATATCCTTGAGAATGGCGAATTCCTGATCCAGAATGTCCAACATCAGGGAGAAATCCATATTCGATTTCCTGCCCTGGTCCACCAGGCCCACGTTGCGGCCGGCATACTCCTTTATTTCGTCGAGCCCCATGTACCCGGTGGAGTTATGAATGGTCTGGAAAGTCCTGAACAGCGCGTCCACGATATCCCGCTGGCCGGGATCTTCACGAAGCATCTTCAAGGCCACGACTGCGCTTTCAAGCTGCTGGCCGATGGTCATCACAAACAAGGAAATATCCTCAGGATCGTACTCGGACACTGCGGCACCTGCTGATGCAACGGAATCTGCCGGCTCTTTCGCAACCTCTTCAGCCGGTTCCTCTTCTATTTCGGCCTGTTCGGACACGCCGACGTTTTCCCTTTCGCTGGCCAGGTAATCGCGAACCTCGGCCACATCACCCTCTTCGGTGACCCGTTGGAGCAATTGGACCATAATGCTGGTATCCAGCGGCGTGACCCGATTTGTCTCCAGATCCACCTTGCCCACCAGGTCCTCAATCAGGTCCACTGCGGATAAAAGCAGGTCGATGATGCCCTGACCGCACTCCATTTCCCCCTTGCGGACCTTGTTGAGCAAAGTTTCGGCCTCATGGGTCAACGCATTGAGTTCCCTGAACCCGATGATGCCGCTATTGCCTTTGAGATTATGGAAATAGCGGAAAGTGTCGTTTATCATCTCCTCGCTGTCGTCCGGGCCTCCTTCCAGAGTCAGCAAACAACGATTGAGATTCTCGATAATCTCGTGCGCCTCCTCGAGGAAATCGGCAAGGTGCCCCTCCCCGACTGTCGTCAGTCCATACGGAGTGTCATCGAAATTCGGATCCGGCTGCGGTGTATAGGATGATGTCATGGTTTTCTCCTCCCTCTCCGCTGCGGGCGGAACGGGCGCGGTGTCGATTTCGGCCTGTGCTTCGGCTTCCGGTTCAGGGGCGGCAACGGGGGCTACTTCATCCACTGACTCGACCTCAGGCGGAGCGACGAGAGCTGGTTCGCCTGACAGGACCGCCTCTATCTGGTCAAGAATGGGCTCGGTATCGACGTCCCCCTCAACACCATTGTTCTCCAAGTTGTCGACCATGGTCCTCAAGGCGTCCGTGGCGGAAAGGATCAAATCCATGATCTCTTCCGTAACGCGCATGGAGCCTTGGCGAAGCTCATCGAGAATATTTTCCGCCTTATGCGCCAACTTGTTGATTTTATTCAATCCAAGAAATCCAGATGCCCCCTTGAGGGAGTGCATCGGACGGAAGATCTCATTGAGTAGTCCAAGATTATCCGGGGACTTCTCCAACTCGAGCAGATTGGGCTCAATGGTTTCCAAATGCTCTTTGGCTTCAATGAAAAAGTCGGCTAAGATTTCCGAATCAAGAAATTCCTGGCTCATTCGATGCCCTTATGTTTTGACGTCAGGCCCCTTGCGGACCGAACAACGCGGGATTCATGCCCGCTGCCTCCTCATCAAGGAATCAGCCGAGCAGCATCTTTACGTTGCGCACCAACTTTTCAGGCTGCGCAGGTTTGACCATGTACAGATTGGCGCCGACGGTCAAGCCCGTCGCAATATCCTTGTCCTGCCCCTCGGTGGAAAGTACGACAATGGGGATGTCGCGATAAGCCTCCTGCTCCCGCACGGTCTTGATGAAGGTCAAACCGTCCATGCGCGGCATGTTCACATCGGAAACAATGAGATCCACCTGCTCTGCGCTGTATAATTTTTCCAGTCCGTCCAGTCCGTCTTCCGCCGAAGTGACCCTGAATCCTTCCTTCTTCATGATGAAGGCCACCAGATTCCGAACCGTCTTGGAATCATCAACAATGAGAATATGCTTGGCCATGACTTCTCGCTTCCTCCAAAACTTGTGTAAAAAAACAATTATGCCGCACGGGGCATCCGCCCCGATACGCTTCCCCCCATTCAAGCCAGTTCCGCTATTCCTCCTTCTTGTAGACGATCGCTCCTGGATAGTGGATCGGCTTGAAGGCCCGGCTGATATTGTGCAACGACTCCGAATGGCCGATGATCAAATACCCTCCCGGCAGGAGATTGTCGTAGAATGACCCAATGACTCTTTTTTTCATTTCATCGTCAAAATATATTATCACATTGCGACAAAAAACGATCTGGGAACGCTCCACCAACCGGGTTTGCGCCCGGTCCTTGAGATTGATGGGGCCGAAGTTGACGATCTTCTTGACCTCTTCCTTCAAGGTGTTGGTTCCTTTGTCCATGATAAAATACCGTTGCGCGATCTCCTTGGGCGTGGTGCGCAAGGTATAATCATTATATACACCACGGCGCGCCGTTTCCAAAACCCGTCCGGAAAGATCGTTGGCAGAGATTTTGATGTCCCATTGCCCCACCTCGGCCTTGAGCATTTCATGAATGATCATGGAGATGGTATAAGGCTCCTCCCCGGTGGAACAACCGGCGGACCAGATCCGCAGCTTCCTTCCCTTGCTGCGGCATCCCTCAAGCACCTCCGGCAGGACCTGCTCTTGAAACACCTGCAACTGCGGTGGGTTGCGATAGAAACTTGTCTCATTAGTCGTGATGACCTCGAACAGTTTCTTCAATTCCTGATCCTTGCCCGCATCGTACCGCAGGTAATTGTAATACTCCTCGAAATTACGCAGCTTGAGTTTCTTCAACCGGTTGCCAAGCCGATTCTCCAACAAATACTTGCGGTTGTCTGCGACATATATCCCGCATTGATCATAAATGAAATCCCGCAGGCTCAAGAACTCCTGTTCAGTTATCTTGAGTTCCTTGCCAAGGGAAATAGTCTTGGAAAAAAGCGACGACATGTACCCTATTACTCCTGGGATTCCTGCAAAGCGGTAATGGCGTTTTCCGCCGCACTGACCAATTCATATTCATCGCTGTCCGCCAAATCGAGCAAAGCCCGGAAAGCCGCCGTTCCGCCGATGTGACCAAGGGCCTCGATGACCTTCAGGACCATGAAGCGGTTCGGATTCGCCAGCAACTCGATGAGTCTCGCGGTAGCCTGTTCATCCCGGTATTCGCCCAGGGCGTCTATAGCCCGTATCTTGACCCAGTCGTCGGGATCGTCCAGGGCACCAATAAGATAGGGAAGAAATTCCGGAGCCTTGCATTGCCCAAAAATTTCGACCACGGTCATCCTGACGTCCTTGCTTTCGTCCCCGATCATGGAGATGACCAAAGGCTTCCACTCTTCGCTGACGTCGCAAATGGTGACAAGTGACTCCACGGCCACCTTGCGGATATCGGGAATCTCGTCTTTCAGCCCATGCTTGATGTGTTCCAGATTCTCAAGCACGCCGACCTTGCCCAGGGCGTATACGGCCATAAGCCGCGACATGGGGTCTTCGCTCCCGGCCATTTCCTTGAACCGGTCGCGGATCTCCGGACTGTCTATGGCGATGCAGGCCTCCAGAGCGGCCTCCTTCACGTCGTCATACTGATGGGAAAGGAGGGGAAAAATCCTGTCTGCCACTTCGGCTAGCCGTAGCCTTTCACCCAGCATGTAAACCGCGCTCTTGAGCACGGTGCCGTCCCGGTGTTCCTCCAGGATGCGGATAAAGAAATCCTTGGCTTCGATGTTACCGCGCTCGGCGGCAACGGTGACGATCTGCCGCTGGATGGGCAGCCCCACCTGCCAGAAAGCGTCCATGAGCACCTTGCATACCTGATGCTCGCCGTCACAATGGTCCGGAGAAATCTGGGCCAGAGCCTGGACGGCAGCCCTCGCCACGTCCTGATCCTCGCCAAGGACTCCCTCCTCCAGGGCGTTGGTCATGCCAATCCTTGCAAGGGCGTCGATTGACGCACCATAGCGTTCATGGTCGCCGTCCGGATCAAGCCCGCCGGCAATTCGGAGAATGCCCTCGGAAGCCTTTTCCCCGCCCACGTACGCCAGGCCATTGATGGCCGCATCCTGAATTTCGACATCCTCATCCTCAAGCGCCACCAGCAGATACTGACGGAACCGCTCGCGCTCCTCGGCACTAAGCAGCGTGAGGGACTTGCCTCCAAGAATTCTGACCACGGCCTTGACGATCTTGTTGCGCAATGCAGTGTGGGAGCCCTCCATGCGACGGAGCAGCATGGTCACGGCCTTGACGTTGCCCAGCTCTCCAAGGGCGTCGATGATCATGGAGGCGACCAGGTCCGAAGCCTTGTCCAGGGCCTTGACCATGGCATCAACCGAGCTGGAATGGCCAATTTTGGTCAACGCCTCAATGACGGAATACTGGACCCACTCTTCATCTTCTATGGCCTTGTTCAGGCAAGTGGCGGCTTCCGGCTTCCCCAATTCCCCGAGGCTGACGGCAGCCTGATACCTGACGTTCACCTCCGGGTCCTTGAGCAGCGCCTCGCACAACGGCTGGACGGCCAGAGCGGTGTCACTGGAGCCGAGAATGTCGGCAACAAAAATTCGGATGTCCGGATCATCGTCATGAATGAGCTCGATAAGGGAAGGCAAATCCTGGCTACCGACCTCGCGCAGGATGTCCATGGACAGGTTGCGAACCGGTGCTTCATCCGATCGCAGCAGAGGCAGGACCGCACGCACGGTTTCCTTGCCTCCGATCTTTCGCAGGGAGCTGTCCGCCGCTTCCTGAATGCCCAGATGGTTGGTCGTCAACAATGCGGCCAGGGCGTCCACCGCCTCCACGCAATTGTCTTCTCCCGCCCTGAAAGCACTGTCGCGCACGACTTCCTTATCGTCGCTTTTCAGCAGAGCTAGGTACTCGGTACATTGTGCCATTTGGTTCTCTTCCCCCATACCGTAGTGTTTCCTGCCGGTGTCACTACATGTAAAGATTGGACAGAATGGTTTCCGCCAGATCATCCAGATCCACGACGGCATCCGCCAGATTCTCGTCGACGATGGCCTTGGGCATGCCGTAGACCACGCAGGTGGAGTCGCTTTGCGCCAACGCCCTGCCGCCCTTGGCCTTGAGAGCCCGAATTCCCTCGCAACCGTCATTGCCCATGCCGGTAAGAATGACCCCGAGGGCACGCTTGCCCACAGCCTCGGCCACGGAACTGATGAGCACGTTCGCCGACGGTTTGTAAAGCTCCCCGGCGGGCTCGTCGGTCACCACCACGTCGATACGGCTGATTTTCTGGTCCAGCACCACATGCCTGCCGCCGGGAGCGACGAACACGCAGCCGGGCCTGAGCACGTCGCCGGGCTCGGCTTCCTTGACCGAAAGCTTGCTGACGGAGTTGAGGCGCTGGGCAAAAGGCCCGGTGAAGGCTGCCGGCATATGTTGGGCAATCACGATGCCTGCCGGAAAGTCCTCGGGGAGCGAAGACAGAATCTGCTGCACCACGGGCGGACCTCCGGTGGAAACGCCGATAGCTACCACGTCCCGCTTTGGCCTTCCCGTCCTCGTAGGCATTGGCCTCTTTGCCGGGGCCGGAGACGGAGCCTGGGGCTTGGCCACGGCGTGACGTACAGGCGCTCGATGACGCAGCTTGCGCAAGGCGACCGCCTTCACCTTGGCTATGAGGTCCTTTTCAATCTTGATGATGTCCAAAGAGACCTTGGAAAGTTGTTTGGGAATGAAATCAACGGCCCCGAGCTCCATGGCCTTGAGCGTGGCCTCTGCTCCTTCGGTGGTCAGGGAGCTGACCATGAGCACCGGCCTCGGCGACTCCATCATGATGTGCCTCAGAGCGGTCAACCCGTCCATCCGGGGCATCTCTATATCCATGGTAACCACGTCCGGATCGAGCTTGCGCACCAGATCCAGGCCTTCCCGGCCATCCCTCGCCGTGCCTACGACGTTGATTCCAGGATCTTTTTCCAGCATGGTGCCGATGGCCTTCCGCATGAAGGCCGAGTCATCCACGACAAGAACTTTGATCACGTATTGGGCTCCTTGTTCCAGCTAAACGGCATCCGCCAAGCCGTTCTACAGGCCGGATTCACCCGGCCACAAGCGGTAAACATACGCATCCCTCCCCGACAGGGAAAGACCTATTTTCCGCAATTTCCGTGAAAATATAGGTGTATTTAGCCGCTTTGTCCATGGCATTAGAATAAAGGCTCAACTTTTGCCTTGCCTTTTAATCTCCCGTGGGCTAAACACCCCTCTCACGCAATCGGGATGTGGCTCAGTCTGGTAGAGCGCTGCGTTCGGGACGCAGAGATCGGAGGTTCAAATCCTCTCATCCCGACCAGACATTACAGGCACTTACGGCAAAAGCTGTAAGTGCCCTTTTCTTTTATCCTACACTTTTATCCGACAAGCACGTCGGATATATCCCGCTATGTACCACTCTTGGTCCACCACCATTTTTTCTTTTTCATTCCCTTTCCGGCCGAGATGACCCGAGTCCTCCACCAAGTCTCCCTCCCATGCCCCAAGCCTCCCACCGCAACCTCCCGAAACCACAGAGAAGAGTCTAACCTCTTTTTTTTGTTTCTTTTTACTCGTTGACGCCTAACAGAATCGAGCTATGATTTCGATTCGTTGGCCGTTCTGGCCGGTAACCGCAAACGACGGGGGTTTGATGCGGATTCAAGACCTTCTGGTCAGACAATTGGTCGATATACTCGAGGACGAGGAGCGGCAGGAGGTCGTCGAACACCTCACTGACACGAGTCCGTATTGGTATCTGTGGGTCAGCGACGTGATCATGTGTAAGGGGGCTGTTTTTCATCATGTTTTTGTCCGCGAAGTCCCTGGCGGCGGCTACGAGGGATACGTCTACCGCGGTTTCGACGTTGTCGAACCGATCCTGGAGACCGGACTCGTTTTCGACGCCGAGGCTGCGGCTAGGCAGTGGCAGGAGATCGTCGACAGTCCTGACACCGCGTTGTGTGTCGTTATTAACCGCGAATGCTAGGGGGTGATGGCGTGGAAATCAGCAGAAAAGACGTCGTTCTCGACGATGCCATATTTTCCGAGCTGGTAAGGGTAGGATCAATTGCGCAGTGTTCGATGTTCGATATTTTTGCAGGGATCCGGATTTATCTCGAGGAAAACGGCGAGGTCGTCGCAGAATTCCTCCCCGATGACGGTACGCTACATTACGTAACGTTCCGCCTTTGCGAGTGGTCTCCAGCAGAAGAGGCACCTGCAAAAATAGTCCGGGCTTATGAAGCCGCTCTGCGAAAGGCAGATTGCGGAGGTGGTGTTTACGACATTTTCACCGGCCAAAAAATCAATACTCCAAAACGAAAGGGGGAACTCGGTGAAAAACTCAGGCGAAGAATTGAGGCGCAGTGAATATGACGACCGGGATGAAGATCAGGATTTTGAAGGCCAAAAACGCTACATACAGAAACTTTTAGCAGATTTCGGCCTGGCAGTTGAAACTGTCGAAAACGACGACGGATCAGTGTCGTTCTACTTTTCTGACCCAGACGAACCGGGGCCGGACGACACGGAACAATGAGGAGTGAAAATGGAAGACAAGCTGACACGAAAATCACGCCGCCAAGGGGCGCTGGAGAACGGCGAAATCAACAAAGACGATGCGCACCAGCAGGAGATTCTTTGCTCATGGCCGGAGCTATTCTCCGTCCCCGAAGCCCTGGCATCAGAGATCAATCTCCGTTCCGGGTTCCTGCAAATCTCAACCCCGGGAATGCCGGTCAACGAGTTCGGACATGCGGTAAACGATCTCAAGCGCCACGGGCTTATCCCTGGCGGAATCCGGCCGCACCACTTGCTCTGGGATGGACAAAATATCGTCGACCTGATGCGCAAGCTCCGCGTCCTCCAGCTCCACGGCACCGTCCATTTTTATGATCTCCCAGGCTATGATCTTGGCCATCCTGCCGTCCTGACGACAGACGCGTCTTGCCAGTGTCTCCTCGACGACACAATCCACGGAAGACACATCTCCAAATATACAGGCCGCGTCGCATCGCTCGACTCTATCGAGCATTACGAGGCCATCGCGAAAAAATGTCTCCGTTCGCCGATCGTCACCCCAGCAACAGTCTACAAAGCCGGTTTCGAGATGACCGGCTTTGAAGCCCTCCCCGACCTGACCGAAGTACGCAAGCGGATCCCCGAAGACGGCCCAGCAACAATCAAAACACGCTGTGTCTACTGCGGCACTGCGGTCAAAGTTCGCGGGTACATGCAAGACCGGGAGCCGCATTACGAAGTCGATACGTCCCCGAGGTGTCCCCACCTCCGCCTCCTCGCCGGACAATTCCGGCTCGATGGACACGGCAGTCAGTTTTTCGATTTCCTTGTCGTCCGCCACGTCCGCGAACCAGACCGCAAGTCTCCCGCGTCACCCAAGTCTCCCAAGGCCGACGACTGATCCCCGTCAAGCCGTCAGCCCTCCTTTAGGCCCCCACTTCGGGGGCCTTTTCTTTTTCCATCTTCTTCCAACCTTTTTCCTTCCACTTTTTCAAACGCATAAAATCTTTTTTTTCGTGTTACCGTCTTTGGTCTTGTCCGAATCAACAAAACCCGGTCAGCGCCATGGGATTTTGCGTTTTGGTTATAGCGCAAAAAATATTGTTGTAAACAGTTGAAATTGCTCATTTTGGTATGAAATAACTAATGCATGGAGTGAGGCTGAACCCCGCAAAACAAGGAGATGAAGAAATGGGAAATGACAAGTTGAAGATGACGGCAGAGCAGTGCGCCAGTGCAGGTATCGCGCGCATCGAGGACGAGGCAAACGAACTCGCAATTGTGCCTGACAACCTGCCTGGAGGTTATGGGTGGGCGGTTTATAACTTCTCTGACTGGGACCTGATTTGCACTGCCCCGGGACACCTTACGGCTGAGGCGGCTGGTTACGCCGCAACCATGTGGCTGAAGGGTCGCGATACCGGATACGAGCAGGGAGAGGAATCTGGTGCCGATTCGGTGCGAAGAGGGATGCTCAAACTTCTTGGGTTCGACAAGGCAACCGTCAAGGTTCTCGACGACTACGGCGTTGCAAGGCCAACCAACATCTAGCTTTCAACGGCCCCGTGGGCGGCGGGGCCAACAAGGAGATAAATCATGGAAATCAAGAGCGACACAGATCTGGATATGACCGCCAGGGAGTTGGGGAACGGCTTCACTTCCGATGTTATCGGCGGTGCCATTGTAGCCGCTGGCACTGGCTCCGAATGGGAGTGGTTCTACATGCGGAAAAACGGCGACGATAGGTACGAGGAAACCCTCATCCTTCCCGGCGACCTCTCCATCCGCATGGCGAAGTTCATCATCCTCCAGTGGTTCGAGGGCTACGACTGTGGCCTCCAGGAAGGCGAGGCAATGGGCAAGGCCGAAGCCAAGCACAAGATGCAAATGGCGCTTGGCCGCATCTAACCACAACCCGTCCCCAGGAGGCAGGGGACGGCCCATAAAAACGGAAAACAAGGAGATAAAGAGATGGAACTGTCGAGGGAAATGATCAGGAATATTTTCAGGGCACCGGAAGCCTCCACCGACCGCCTTGTACGTGTCACCGTTCGACCGGATGTCAGGTTCCTAGACGGCCGAGGCCGAGAGAAGGATTGGTTGCCAGACGTCGATGAGGTCAAAACCTGGGCCTGTGTCGTTCACGGCCAGTGCTACGTGAGCAAGCACAATGGGGTGGTGTTATCAGGCCGGTCCCGGCCGATCGTCAACGACACGTGTCAGGATGGTGATCTTGCGACAGGGGCGCAGACAGTGCGCCTCGCGCCTGGCACTATCGTCCAGTCCGGAATATCAATCGTGTTGCGCAATGGTTTTCGGACTGTGACGGCGGTCGTCGGAATCGTTCCGGAACCTAACCCAATTCCCGCAGACAATGATTTCAGTGACGTGAATCTTTGGCCCCAGGACGCCGCCGTCAAGACGTCGGAAAGCCTCACGCACTTTGCGACGATCAAGGTCGAGGGGGTTGTGCAGTTGTCGCCAGAAGACGCGCGGTTGATCTCAAACTTTCGAGAAGATATTCGAATCCATGGCGAAAAGCATGTCCGAAAGGTATTGGATTTTGTGGCAAACCAAATAAGAAGAAGGATGGACAAGGCCCAACCAAAGTAAAGTCAGGGCCTTGTCCTGTGAAGTAAGAAGTTACTCCGGTCTGAATAATGGTCCCTGCGTCATCTCTTCCCAAAAAGCTCTACCCATTTCATGTTCAACCTGCTAGAGTCCTTAGCATCTCTGACCGGGGGCAAAGGTCAGAACAGGAATATACAACATGGAGGAGGTATGGATCGAAAAACGAAATCGATCTTGCTCATCGCTTTTGGAATCGTGATAGCATTCCCGATCTTTAGCATGACTTACTACACCATGGTGAGGACATCGACGCCTGCTTTTTGTGGCTCATGCCATGAAATCAGTCCTGCCGTTATGGCATGGAAATCGTCAACGCATGTCAATAATGGTCAAGGGTTTGTGGCAGACTGTATGGACTGTCATTTACCTGCACCACATGACACGTTTGACTTTTTTTATGCCAAAGCAGCTCACGGCCTCAAGGATGTCGTTGCCCACTTTACCGGTGGAGCGGAGACCTATGACCGTCAAGTCATGAAAGAGCATGTCTGGTCAACCATGAAAAATGACCAGTGCATGAAATGCCATCGCAACCTGCTGCATATGCCAGCGAAGCGGGGAGCAATGTTGGCGCATCGCAAAGTACTCTATGCCAACAATGGCGAGGAATACCGATGCACCGACTGTCACAGAGAATTGGTTCACAATGTCCGACAGTTCTACGACTACAAGCAGTTCAACGCTCCGTATCGAGCCAATGGCCTGCGAACTCTAGGGAAATAGGAGGGTTTGGAATGAGAAGAAACGTGATTATAACACTGGCTATCGCGATGACCGCCCTTTTCGCGACAGCGGCGGCAGCACAAAACTTCCCGAAGGTTCGGGAATTGCGCATGGATAGGGCAACTCCACCTCAGGGTGTTGCCTGTATCGAATGTCATAAACAGGAAACTCCGGGCATCTTTGCCGATTGGGCTATGAGTCGACACGCCTCGGCAGGTATCACCTGCCTTGACTGCCACCAGGCACAACCCGGCGATAAAGATATCGCAGTAGACCATGAAAAATATTACTCCAGAGGCGATATGCCCATGGGCGAGAAACAGTACTTTGTTCCCATCGCCTCTCCCGTCACCCCCAAAGACTGCTCCCGTTGCCATCCCGACGAGGCCAAGCAGTATTCCAAGAGCAAGCACGCCAACACGATTGAAGTCATGTGGAAGATCGACCCGTGGCTGAATCAGGGCATGAATTCCGACAATGAACGGAAGACCGGTTGCTACTACTGTCACGGAACGGTGCTCAAGATGAAAGATGGCAAGCTGGACCCGGCCACCTGGCCCAATGTCGGCGTCGGTCGTGTGAACCTGGATGGATCCCTTGGTAGCTGTACCAGTTGTCACACCCGTCACCGTTTCTCGGTGATGGAAGCACGCAAGCCCGAGACCTGCGGCCAGTGCCACCTGGGCCCGGATCATCCACAAATAGAGATCTTCAACGAATCCAAGCATGGCGACATCTACCAGGCCTTCAAGCACGAATACAACTTCGACTCCGCTCCCGGAGCATGGACTCCCGGTGTGGATTATCGCGCCCCGACTTGTGCGTCCTGTCATATGTCCGGTTCCGGCAAGCAGCCGACCACCCACGATGTGACCGAACGTCTTTCCTGGGAACTCCAGGCTCCCCTGACTGTTCGTCCGCAGGACTTCAAGCCGTTCCCGTCCGGCACGGATTGGAAAGTCGAGCGTGACAAGATGAAGGACATCTGCAAGCAGTGCCACGGCACCGCTTGGGTCGAGGATCATTACACCCAGACCGACAAGGCTGTGGAAGAGTATAACGAGAACTACTTCAAGCCTGCCAAGAAGATGCTTGATGATCTGTACACCAAGGGACTGCTCGACAAGTCCAAGTTCTTCGACGAACACCTTGAAGTCGAATACTATGAACTGTGGCACCACGAAGGCCGTCGCGCAAGAATGGGTTCTGCCATGATGGCCCCGGACTATGCATGGTGGCATGGGTTCTATGAGTGCAAGCACCGCTACAACAAGTTCATGGAAGAAGCGCGGCACCTCATTGAGACCAACACCAAGGCCTACAAGTACCCTGACTTCCCGAACACTGGTGGAGATACCACCAAGCCTGTGGAAGTTTTTGGCAAGCAGTAAGCCACCTAACCGTTACCAATATCAAGAGGGAGGGGCTTAAGCCACTCCCTCTTTTTTATATTCAGCACTTGGACCGATGATTTATTCCTTTAACGCCACTAACCGATTCCTATTGATGAGGTCATGTTTAGTAGATACGATGAGAGTGTTTTTGCTTGAGTTTAGAGACGCTACACTCTCACATTTTCAAACAGCACGGAAACCTATGCTTACCTATACCTTGATTGGCGTGTTGGCCTTTATAGCGGGCCTTGTTTTTGGAAGATATCTTTTGCCCTTTCCCCTATGGGATAGAGGGGGTTCCCTCGCCCGCCGAAATCGTAGGCAACCAGCCAACTTGAATCGCTTCAATTTTGACAAACAAAAAAAATACGAAAAAGAAGGCCGTAAATTTCCATTTTCATATTAATGAACTGTCGCCTGCCAAAAGGAAAGCATTCGACAACCACTCAGCAACGATTGATTTTTATAGAAGACTAGCTGGCTACAAGTGTTATTAATTGACCCAGGTCAAAGACAACTCCGACCAATGAAGCTAAACTATGCCCCAACAGACTTAATAACTCAGTGTGATAACGATTAGGATAGTAACGTATCTTTCCTACTCTATTGAGATTTTCAAGCGATAACCCTTAACGCGAGGAGACATGTATGTTCTGCTACCAATGTCAAGAAACGGCTAAAAACGCAGGTTGTACAATCAAAGGAATGTGCGGAAAGCCGGAGGAAACGGCCAATCTTCAAGATCTTCTGATTTTTGTCCTTAGAGGTATCGCCGTATATGGAGCAAAACTTAAGGAATTGGGACACCCGGACCGGACAAATGACGATTTCGTACTCCAAGGATTATTTGCAACCATCACCAACGCAAATTGGGATGATGTCCGTTTCGAAGGCATGATTGAAGAAGCCCTGAATCGCCGTGACGCGCTCAAAGCGAAATTCATGGATGCTTACAAGGCAAAAAATGGCAAAGAATATACAGACTCTCTGCCCGAGGCAGCGACATGGAGTGGGCCGGTTTCTTCCTTTGCGGAGAAAGCCAAAACCGTCGGCATCCAGGCCACGGAAGACGAAGATGTACGCTCCTTGCGAGAGTTCCTGATCATCGGCCTCAAGGGCGTGGCAGCCTATGCCGAACATGCCGCTGTACTTGGCTTCCGCAAGCCGGAAATCGATGACTTCATGCTTGAAGCACTGGCATCTACGACCAAAGATCTGTCTGTTGATGAAATGGTCGGCTTGGTTATGAAGGCTGGAGAAACCGCAGTCACAACGATGGCTCTGCTGGATGAGGCCAACACCACCACATACGGAAACCCGGAAATCACCGAAGTCAACATCGGTGTAGGCACTAAGCCCGGCATCCTCATCAGCGGCCATGACCTCAAGGACATGGAAGAGCTGCTCAAACAGACTGAGGGAACGGGCATCGACGTCTATACGCATGGCGAGATGCTCCCTGCCAACTACTATCCGGCCTTCAAGAAGTATGACCACTTCGTAGGCAACTATGGTGGTTCATGGTGGCATCAGAACACGGAATTCGAGGACTTCAATGGCCCAATCCTTCTGACCACCAACTGTCTCGTGCCGCTCAAGAAAAGCAACACCTACCTCGACCGTCTCTATACAACGGGCGTCGTGGGGTACGAAGGAGCCAAGCATATCGCCGAACGTCCTGAAGGCGGAGCCAAGGACTTTTCGGGGATCATTGCCCAGGCAAAGCAGTGTTCGCCCCCTACGGAACTCGAAAAGGGCACCATCGTCGGCGGCTTCGCGCATCATCAGGTCACCGCATTGGCCGACAAAGTCGTGGATGCCGTCAAGTCCGGTGCAATTAAACGATTCGTGGTCATGGCAGGTTGTGATGGACGCCAGAAGTCTCGCGAGTACTACACGGAAGTCGCAGAAAACCTTCCCAAAGACACGGTTATCCTGACCGCCGGATGTGCCAAGTTCCGCTATAACAAGCTGAACCTCGGGGACATCGGTGGCATCCCGCGTGTCCTCGATGCAGGTCAGTGTAATGACTCCTATTCTCTTGCCGTCATTGCCCTCAAGCTCAAGGAAATCTTTGAACTGGAAGACATCAACGACCTCCCGGTGTCCTACGACATCGCCTGGTACGAGCAAAAGGCAGTCGCGGTCCTTCTCGCCCTGCTCTTCCTGGGCGTCAAAGGCATCCGCCTGGGGCCGACTCTGCCTGGATTCCTGTCCCCCAATGTAGCCAAGGTCGTCATTGAGAAGTTCGACCTCAAACCCATCGGAACCGTTCAGGAAGACATCGCTGCCATGATGGCTGGCAAATAACATCAATAGCCCAGTGCCCGCCGGATTGCAGTTCGGCGGGCACTGCTTTTTCCTGACTTTCAAGTTGGCATGCACGATTCACCCCAATCCGTATGCAAAAATAAAAGAGCGATAATGAAAAAACAGTGTGATCCATTAGTGCTAACAGATGAAGACATCCTTGATGCCATGCAAGCCATGCAGGGCTATGTGGACATTACACCGGGGACGTTCAAAGAAATTTATTCGATATCGTATGATTTGGCTTTGAAAAGAATCAGATCATTGGGAAAAGCGGAAGAGATCATGACCGCGCCCGTTCATTGCCTGAACAAAGAAATGAGCCTCACAGAGGCGGCTTCTTTCATGGCCGAACACGGCATAAGTGGCGCTCCGGTTGTCGATGGCAAAGGGCTCGTCTGCGGGGTCATTTCTGAGAAAGACTTTCTCCGCAAAATGGGACTACCAACAACCGCAGGCATCATGTCCGTCGTTGGAGAATGTCTGACAGTCAACAAGTGCTTGGTTTCCGGCCTGCGAGGCCATTACGTCCATGAAATAATGAGCCAACCTCCCATATCCGCACGGGAGGAAACAACGCTGGCTGAAATCTCACAACTGTTCACGAACCATTCAATAAATCGAATCCCCATCTGCAATATGGATGGATCCCCCCTCGGAATCATAACGAGAAGCGATCTCGTCAGCTCCATGTGTCAAACGGTGTAATAGATGAATATTTTTGGAAAAATGAAAGGAACCACGCAGAGTCCTCCCAGAGTCGGAAGCTCAGAGGTAGTCTGGTCGTGGATAGGCGCCTTTCTCGGCATTGCGCTTGTGGGTTCATTTCAATCTTTGATTGTCGATAGCATTGACCGCAACCTTCTGATCGGTTCATTCGGAGCCACGGCAGTCCTCGTCTACGGAGCGATACGCAGCCCGTTGGCGCAGCCACGAAACGTCCTCGGCGGACATGTCCTCTCGGCGATAGTCGGTGTGCTGTCATTTCAGATAGCGGGGGACATCACCTGGCTGGCGGCGGCCCTGGCCGTATCTACCGCCATAGCGTTGATGCACGTAACCAAGACATTACACCCTCCGGGTGGTGCGACCGCGCTCATAGCCGTGATCGGCGGCGATTCGATCCACAACCTGGGATATTTTTATGCGCTGATTCCGGTTGGTCTCGGAGCGATTCTTCTCCTCGCAGTCGCATTAGTGGTCAACAATATGGCCGGTAAGCGGCGTTATCCCGAGTTCTGGCTTTAAATTGGCTAGCTTCAAAGCGAATACGCTTCAACCAATCACACCATAAAGGGGGATAAAATGAGTTTCAAACTGACAGAGAGCGTTACCTGGGTCGGTAAGATTGATTGGGAATTACAAAAATTCCATGGAGAGGAGTACTCAACTTTCAAAGGCTCTTCTTACAATTCATACCTCGTCCGAGATGAGAAAACAGTTCTGATCGACACGGTCTATGGCCCCTTTGGAAAGGAATTCGTCGCCAATCTGGAAAGAGAAATCGATTTGGACAAGATCGACTACATCGTCATGAACCACTGCGAGGTGGATCATAGCGGGGGGCTACCGGAACTCATGCGCCGCATACCGGACGTACCGATTTACTGTTCGGCCCAAGCGGTAAAAATACTGAAAGGCTACTACCACTCCGACTGGAATTTCCAGGTGGTCAAAACGGGAGACACTCTCTCCCTGGGAGAGAAAACCCTTTCCTTCATTTCAGCCCCGATGCTCCATTGGCCGGACTCCATGTTCACCTATATGGACAAGGAGAACGTCTTATTCAGCAACGACGCCTTTGGTCACCATCTCGCATCCGACCTAATGTACAACGATTTGGTCGATCAGGAAGAACTCATGAACGAATGCATAAAATATTATGCAAACATCCTCACGCCGTTCAGCAAGTTAGTGACAAAAAAGATCAACGAAGTGGTTGGGCTGGGATTGCCCGTTGACTTCATCTTCCCCAGCCATGGCATCATGTGGCGCGATAATCCTCTTCAGATCGTACAGAAATATCTGGAGTGGGCAGGCGATTATCAGGAAGATCAAATCACCATCATCTATGACACGATGTGGAACAGCACGCGGGACATGGCTGAAGCGATCGCTTCGGGCATCCGCCAGGCAAACAAAGACGTCGTCATCAAGATTCTCCATGTCGGGCAGCGCGACAAGAATGACATTCTTACGGAGATATTCCGCTCCAAAATGGTGGTAGCAGGTTGTTCGACCATCAACAAAGGCATTCTCTCCCACATGGCGGGCATGCTCGAAATGATCCACGGGCTTGCCTTCAAGAACAAGAAAGGAGCAGCCTTCGGCTCCTACGGCTGGTCGGGAGAGAGTGTCAAAATGATTTCTGACAGTCTTGAAAAAGCAGGAATAGAAGTGGTCACGGACGGATTGAAAACATTGTGGAAGCCTGACGAAGCGGGTCGCCGAGAATGCGAAGCATACGGTAGAAAACTCGCAGAGAACTTATAGCCTTGAAAGGAAATAATATGAGCAATACCAAGAAAGTTGGAGTCGCTTTTGAAATTGAGGGATCAATTCAGTATGCCGATGACTCTGTGGTCAGCCAGACTCTGCTCAACAAGGATACAGGAACAATCACACTCTTCGCCTTTGACGAAGGCCAGGGACTGAGCGAACACACAGCCCCGTTTGATGCAGTTGTCCACATCCTGGACGGACAGGCCCAGATCACCATTGGTGGGGAATCTCATGCAGTGAGCAAAGGCGAGATGATCATCATGCCTGCCAACATTCCTCATGCGCTTCATGCCGAGCAAAAGTTTAAGATGCTCCTGACTATGATTCGGGGAGAATAAAGCAATACAGTTTAGAATCAAATCGCAACCGCAATCCCTCCAGAATTGAAAGAGCCAATGAGTCCTTTCCTTTATAAAGGGCTCATTGGCCAATAAGTATACAAAAGGGGCTTATCCGACTTCTAGTTACTCGGATAGTCAATCCCCGCCAGCGCCCTCAGGAAGACAGAGTCTCACCACGCGGTATTCCCGTGGTAGATAGCCTTAATCCCAAGAACTTTGTCGAACACATCGGATACACCGAGTGGGCTTTCAGAAGGAAGTCCTAGTAAGGCTTCTTTGGTTACCATTTGGCACCCAATGTTCCGAGCCTCCTCTTTTCGTCACACCCGGTTGCGCCATCTGAGAATAAGTATTACATTTTAATAAAAGAGAACTCATTGTGTTGACGGTTGGAGGCACTCAGGCAAAGGATAATATACGACCAAACCTTGCAAAGGAGGCGCTTGTATGGGCGGATGTTGCGATCAAGGCTATAAGCCTAAGGAAGCGGAAAATGTTGCCAAGGATCCGGTCTGTGGAATGAAGGTGGATTGTGGGAAGAAGGATGCCCTCAAGATCAATCATGATGGTCAGGACATCTTTTTTTGTAGCACAGCCTGCATGACCAAGTTTATAAACGATCCTGGAGCCTATTGTAATCCAAAGAAGTCGCTATTCTGTTTTTTCAAGCGACACTAAACCTCAGGGGAGCAAGAAATCTTGTTCCCCTGCAAACTTATATGAGGTTACAATGAACACATTTCTTGCCAATACTGTTGCTCCTATGACCTCTAATGGTTCTGGGAACTGGGATGGACATATGATGAATACGCCCTTCGGTGGTCTAATGATGGTGCTTATTGTGGCCGCCATCGCTTATTTTGTATTCATAAGCATGAGAAGCTCTAACAGAAAGGATGGAAATGACTCCCCTCTGGAGATTTTGAAGCAGCGTTATGCCAGGGGGGAGATCGATAAGGAAACCTACGCTCGAATGAAGGAAGAAATCGAAAACGGGAAGCGATAGTGCGTAAAAAACGCACACATTGTCAGAGTAGGTCATATCTATTCTTTATTCCCCTTATTCGAAATAAGATGAGATTGTTTAATATTGTTGTCAGGAGCGGTTAATACAATACTCAGTCGGAGGCTGCCATGAGCGAATCTTATCATGATAAACGCGAGGAAAGCTCTCATTCAAACAACACAGATCCTGTCTGTGGAATGGATGTCAAAAACGATGAAAACGCGCTCAAGACGTCCATTGATGGAAAAGATTATTTCTTTTGCAGCGACCATTGTTTGAAAAAATTTACCGACAATCCCAATGAGTATATCGAGGAAAAGGCCACCCCCCTTGATCCCGAAGCTTCAACTCAAACGAATGGCTATATTTGTCCAATGCATCCTGAGGTTCGACAGAACAGTCCAGGATCATGTCCCAAGTGCGGAATGGCCCTTGAGGCAGAAATCCCTACGTCCAATGCTGTAAGATACACATGCCCTATGCATCCTGAGGTTATGCAGGACGGGCCAGGCAGTTGTCCGAAATGCGGCATGGCCTTGGAGCCAATGACCGTGGAGGCCGACGAAGAGAATCCCGAATATGACTTTATGCGAAAACGATTCTGGATTTCAGCATTATTCTGTATTCCTCTCGTCATAATAGCAATGCGCGACATGTTGCCGGGAGGGGAATATCTTGACCATCTGGCATCCAATGAAACGTATCACTGGTTAGAACTGGCATTGGCAACTCCCGTCGTTGCGTGGAGCGGATGGGTCTTTCACGTCCGGGCCATCCAATCCATAATGAACCGCAGCCTCAACATGTTCACCCTTATTGGCCTCGGAACTTCAGTGGCCTACATTTACAGCATCATTGCCGTACTATTCCCTGATATATTCCCCACATCTTTCCGCGATGAATCAGGAGCAGTCGGCGTGTATTTCGAAGCCTCTGCCGTCATCATCACTCTGGTCCTCCTCGGACAGATGCTTGAACTCAAAGCTCGGGGGCAGACCAGCGCTGCCATCAAGAGCCTTCTCGGGTTGGCCCCCAAAACCGCTCGTAAAGTATCCGATGACGGTACGGAAGAAGACGTTCCTTTGGAGGAGGTGCTTGTCGGTGACAAGCTACGAGTGCGCCCCGGAGAAAAGATACCGGTAGACGGCGTCGTGATTGACGGCAACAGCAATGTGGACGAATCGATGATTACTGGCGAACCACAACCAGTGGGCAAGACCTCGGGAGATAAGGTCGTAGGTGCTACTGTCAACGGCACAGGCTCGCTGGTCGTGGAGGCTGAAAAGGTGGGCGCTGATACACTTCTGTCCCAAATCGTCCATATGGTTTCCGAAGCCCAGCGAAGCCGTGCTCCTGTGCAAAAACTCGCCGACACTGTGGCCGGAATCTTCGTTCCGTTGGTCATCGGCGCGGCGGTAATAGCTTTCACAATCTTTGGAATTTGGGGACCAGCCCCCAAGATGGCGCACGCCATCATCGTGGCGGTATCCGTCCTTATCATTGCATGCCCGTGCGCCCTTGGACTGGCGACGCCCGTATCGATCATGGTCGCCATGGGAAAGGGGGCCTCCGCAGGCGTGCTGTTCAAAAACGCCGAAGCGATAGAGACATTCAAGCAAGTTGATACGCTGGTTGTCGATAAGACGGGAACCCTGACGGAAGGCAAACCAAAGCTGACCAAGATGGAAGTCATTGACGGTACGGATGAGAAAACATTTCTCTCTTTGGTAGGAAGCGTTGAACGCAACAGCGAACACCCCTTGGCTGAAGCCATTGCCACAGGAGCGAAACAACGTGGAGCTGCATTCAAGGAAGTTGAGGCATTCGAATCCGTAACCGGCAAGGGGGTCGGAGCCATCGTTGCAGGCCACAAGATTCTGTTGGGCAACAGCAGATTGATGGCTGACAACGATATCGACACTCGTGAGCTGACCCCAAAGGCCGAGACCTTGCGGAGCGAAGGGAGTACCGTCATGTTCGGTGCTGTGGATGGTAAGGCGACCGGCCTACTCTGCGTCGCAGATCCTATAAAAGAGACAACACCTCAGGCTATTGAAGCACTACATAATGAAGGACTGTACATCGTTATGTTGACAGGAGACACGGCCACGACAGCCCAGGCTGTCGCTTCCGAGCTTGGCCTTGATGACGTCATTGCGGAAGTCCTGCCAGACGGAAAGGCCGCAACGATAAAACGGCTTCAGGAAGAAGGTCGAACCGTTGCCATGGCTGGAGACGGTATCAACGATGCCCCCGCACTGGCGCAGGCTCATGTGGGGGTTGCCATGGGAACCGGGGCCGATGTCGCCATGGAAAGCGCAGGAGTCACTCTGGTCAAGGGTGACCTGAGAGGGATAGTCCGGGCCAGAAGGTTGAGCCAGGCGACCATGCGAAACATCAAGCAGAACTTGTTCTTCGCATTTATATACAACGCATTGGGCATCCCCATAGCGGGCGGTGCGCTTTTCCCAATGTTCGGCATTTTTCTCAATCCCATGATTGCGGCAGCTGCCATGAGCTTCAGTTCCGTTTCTGTGATCAGCAACGCTCTGCGTTTGCGTGGCGCAAAGCTTTAAAGAGCGAGATTCTGTCCATGCAAGAAAAGGAGGCATCAGTGGTAAACCCAAAGACCATTGTGACCGCCGTATTAGTGCTTGCCATCTCGGCGTCCCACTATGTCACGGCCATGACCGACCTGCGACCACATGTGGTTCTCAGGGAACTCTACTATCTGCCTATTATCCTGTCTGGCCTGTGGTTCGGAATGAAAGGAGGGCTAGGTGTTTCTGGACTGATCGTACTACTTTACGCACCAATGATTATACTCAACTGGTCTGATTTGGCCGCAGTTGATTTAGAGCGCATCCTGGAATGTGGATTGTTCATAACGGTGGGCCTACTGACGGGCCTATTGCGAGACCGGGAACAAGCCAAAGAAAGCCAGCGGGCAGAACAGGTCGCCGCCTTGGCAGGCACTGTGGCTCATGAAATCAACTCTCCGCTTTTCGCAGCCTTGTCCGCTGCCCAGATGCTGGAAGAAGATTTGGAAGACCAAAGCAAAGAGGATGTTGGACTCATCATCCGTAACTTAATGGACATCAAGGAACAAGTGCGCAAAATATCCGGCATCAAGGACGTGATCCTGCAGGATTACGCCGGAAACACACAGGTCGCCACCTTGGGTGGAGAGGAATAGAGGCTGGATTAAAAAGGCCATTCAACTGTAAGCTAACTGGAACAGTTTGGGTGGCGGCAAGCAGACTCGCCGCCACCCGAAATACGGGCTACTTCTTCATCTTTTCCTTGTCCATCTGAGGGCCTCCCTTTGGCATCATTTCCATACCGCCGTTCATCATGCCCATGCCGCCTTTCATCATGCCCATGCCGTTCTTTCCTTCCTTCTGCATCATCATGCCGTCACGCATCATATCCATGCCACCCTTCATCATACCCATGCCGCCTTTCATCATGCCTTGCATCATGGGGTTGTCGCCGCCCATCATGCCCATCTTCTTCTGCATCATGCCCATCCCCTCATCGGCGGACTTAAGGCCTTCTTCCACATCCTTGATGCCGTCCTGGCCCTTTTCCATCATCATCATGCCTTTTTGCATCATGCCCATGCCCTTTTGCATCATCCCCATGCCTTCACTCATCATCATGCCTTTTCCGGCCTTATCCATGTCACCCTTGGCAAACGCAGGAGCCGAAGCGAGTGCAAAAACAGCAATAATTGCGATTGTAAAAATGGACCGCATCTTCATTGAGTTAACCTCCGATTTGTTGATACCGCACCCTTCTCTCTGTCCGAACATCGGGCAGCAAGCGGATAGCGTCAAGATTAGCACATACTTCATAGAGAGGATAGGGGGGGCATAAAACTCCTGACGCCTTTCGTGCCTCACACAATCATTACTTCAATAATTCCTGACTATTATCTCGCTATTATTTAAACACAACGAGGAACGATAATAGAGAATGAGGAGCCAGCACCATGTTTACTCTTCGCCGTTATATCTCCACCCACATCGCGCATAGTTCTTTTGCAGGCAGCAAGGCTGAGGCCACTTCCCCCTTCCTTGGTGCTATAGAATGGAGAGAACAACTTGCAGACGTTTTCCTCACTAATTCCAACGCCCTGATCATCAATCCGAAGCTCACAATGATCGCCGTGTCGACACGTCGATACAACAACATTGTCACCGGGCTTGGATGCGTCCATTGCATTATCCAGCAGCTTCGCAAGCACCCAGGCGATAGCGGTAGAATCGACTTTTGACGGACAACCGCTTTCATCTTCCTTGACTTCCAGAGTTATATTCATGTCCCTGAACATCGGCTTATACTTTTGCACGATCTCGCCAACCGCATCGTTAAGATCAACGGTAGTAATTTGCAGAGTATCCTTGGCGGCATACCGGGTCATGGATTTTACCATATTATCCATGACGTCCAATTCCCCATTAAAATCCTGATTGAACCGAGGTAAACTCAAGCCTCCACCTCGCTCGAACAGAGTTCGTAACGCATGAAGATTATCCTTGATCTCCCAACTGAGGACCCCGACGGTCTTGCCTAACGTGCTCAAGCGCTCTGCTGCGATGAGTTCCTGATTTTTACGCCTCTGCCGGTCGGACAGCCAACCGAGCAGACCGGCCACAAAAAGGAAAATTGCAACTTGCGAAACCATCACCGGCAGAGGCATGGAATGCGCACTATCTGTCTCCATCCCTGTCAGAAAGAGGATCGAGACAAGAATAGAAGTCCAAAGTCCAGGCTTCAGACCAAACCAATACGCCGCCAGCAGGATTGGAATGAAAAACAATTCACGATGCAAACCATGATAGCTGAACGGACCATGAATCCCACTGAAATGCAGAACAGATGCTGCCGCGATCGTCAGGACCAATATATATTTCTTCATGCTTATCTTTCTAGAGCTCATGACAATCTCCTGAAATGACAATAATCTTGCTTACTGGTTAACAGACCGCACGGCCCCAGTGTTCTTTTGCACGATCAGCTTGTCGACGAGAGAACCGTCGTGTGTGACCACATCAACCATGTAATCATTTTCACGGTCTACGACCTCTCCGATAGTAAGATTCGGATTTCGGGCGATCTGACTCTTAACGATGGATTCGGCCTGCCCAGCTGTTGAAACAGCTTGATTCTGACCGTAGTTGCCACCAGAGGAATTCCATCCTTGATTCCCTGTCATCCCGGAGCCACTGGAACCACTCATACTACCACCGCTTCCCATCATGCCGCCAAAGGAACCGCCTTGCCCGTTCCCCTGCATACCTCCCCCCATCATGGCGAAAGAAGATGGCACGGAAACAGCCGCAGCAACGACAATAATACCCATAGCGAAAAGAATGTTTTTCATAATATTCTGCATACAAACTCCAATGTTTGCCGATCCCTTCGGCGTTGACAATGTAGATAGGCAAGGCAAACCGCGTGCCAAACGCTTTTCATTTAAATATATTTAATAAAAACAGATTGATACAAGAATGCATACAAAGTTTAAAAGGCTACGCACTTCTCTTTACGGGCTCCAAGCTGTTTAAAAACTGTACGCGCCTAGCCAGAGTGACTATTTTTTAGACAGCCCAATGGATACCCCATCATATGTTTCAAAAACTGAATGGGTATTATCTGCAGCATTGGCCCATGCATAAACACGTCACTTCTGGCCAAAAGAGAGACGAGGATTCTTCCAAAATTTCAGGCGGTCTGTCGACAAACAGCTAAGAACAGCATACAATATAGGATCAAAAAAAGACCAATTTGACGTATATAGGCCACACTGAGGAAGACAATGTTGAAACAATTCTTTTCACGCCGTCAGTTTGTTAGAGGGCTTGCTGTTGGGGGGACGCTGCTCGGCATGGGGATATCACCGGCCGCGCTGCTGGCCTCGACAAGTTCCACTGCCCATGCCCCGGTTCTCAAGGGCAAAAACTTTAATCTGACCATTGCTCCGCAACCAGTTAATTTCACTGGTGCCCAACGGACTGCCACTGCCATCAACGGCTCGGTTCCGGGACCGACACTTCGCTGGAAAGAAGGAGATACCGTCACGCTCAACGTAACAAACAACCTTGCGGAAACCAGTTCCATCCATTGGCACGGCATCATCCTGCCGGAACGAATGGACGGAGTCCCAGGGATCAGCTTCGACGGAATCGCACCGGGAACCACCCACCGCTATCGGTTTACGGTAAACCAGAGCGGCACATATTGGTATCACAGCCATTCGGGATTTCAGGAACAGACTGGCATGTATGGAGCGATCGTCATCGATCCCATAGATCCCGAACCGTACAGCTTCGATCGAGACTTTGTACTCGTTCTCTCTGACTGGTCGGACGAGGACCCGACCTCCATTTATTCCAAACTAAAAAAGCTGAGCCACTATTACAACTTCAACGAGCGCACCATCTGGGACCTGACCAGGGAAATAGAGGAAAAGGGGCTCCTCCGCACATGGAATGACCGTGCCATGTGGAACCAGATGCGTATGTCCGACCGTGACCTGTCGGACGTGACGGGCTATACTTATACTTTTCTCATAAATGGCCAGACACCGGCCGACGGTTGGACAGGGCTCTTTAAGCGCGGTGAAAAAGTTCGCCTACGCATCATCAACGGCTCCGCCATGACCTTTTTCGACCTCCGGATACCCGGCCTAAAGATGACCGTGGTAGCGGCGGACGGCCAAGACATCGTCCCTGTCTCTGTTGATGAATTCCGTATCGGCGTGGCTGAAACATACGACGTCATCGTCGAGCCCAAAGATGACAGCGCGTATTGCATCTTTGCACAGGCCATAGATCGCTCAGGCTATGCGCGGGGCACCCTGACGCCGGATGTATCCATGAAAGCGGAAGTCCCTGAGATGGATCCACTTCCTATCTTGGGCCATCAGGACATGGGCATGGCGATGAATATGGAAGGAATGGACCACGGGGGCGGCATGGACACGGCTTCCCACGATAGCATGAACATGACCGGAGCCCCGGCAATGGACCATTCCCAGCATCAAATGGCCAAACCGATGCAGGACATGGCAATGCTCGGGCGAGCCGGGTTCGGCAGCCAAGCGCCCATCAACCATGCCCCCACGGAATACGGCCCCCATGTCGATATGCGAGCCGACAACCCGTTGGCCAGGCTTGACGATCCAGGTGTCGGCCTGCGCGACAATGGCCGCAGGGTGTTGACCTATTCCGATCTCCGAAACCTCTACCATACGCCGGACATGAGAGAGCCTGAACGAGAGATACAACTCCACCTGACAGGCAGCATGTCCCGTTACATGTGGTCAATCAACGGTGTGAAGTATGCGGATGCGGAACCGATCCATTTCAAATATGGCGAACGGCTGCGTATAACGTTCGTCAATGACACCATGATGAACCACCCGATGCACCTGCATGGCATGTGGTCAGATCTTGAAACGGGCGATCCGCACACCATCCCCAGGAAGCATACTGTAATAGTCCAACCCGGCTCAAAGCTGAGCTGCCTTGTCACTGCCGATGCAATGGGGAGTTGGGCCTTCCATTGTCATCTGTTGTACCACATGCTCGGCATGTTCAGAAAAGTCGTCGTCAGATAGGAGGTCGCCATGAAACGATACCTGATTCTCACTCTGCTCCTTCTGCTCATGCCTATACTCTCGAATGCCGAAGAGATGCAGGACGACCCTATTCTGTTCAGCCTGACGGTGGACAAACTGGAAATGAAAGCGACTGAGGGCAGCAACCCTATTGAGTGGGATGCCGAAGCGTGGGTTGGCAGGGATCTGAACAAACTATTCTTCAAGACAGAGGGAGAATACCGCGAAGAGAAAATTGAAAACGCCGAAATCCAGGCTTTATACAGCCGGGCCATAACGTCGAACTGGGATTTTCAAATCGGCGGCAGAAAGGACTCCTACCAAGAACCGGGGAAACCGGATCGCAATTGGCTCGCGTTTGGGTTTTACGGAGTCGCACCTTATGGCTTCGACGTGGACGCCGCATTTTTCCTTGGCGAAGATGGAAGAACCTCGCTTCGTTTCAAAACCGAATATGAAATTCTGCTGACTCAAAAGCTCGTATTGACACCGGAACTGGAAATGAATTTCTTCGGCAAAGACGATTCAGCGACCCAGACGGGATCAGGTCTCTCCGAAACCGCGATGGGAATCAGGCTTCGTTACGAAATCATAAGGGAATTCGCCCCCTACATCGGCCTCGATTGGACAAGGCTCTGGGGTAAATCAGCAGACTACGCCAAGGAGGAGGGAGGGGACTATGACAATATCCGATTTGTAACAGGGATCAGATTCTGGTTCTAGGTACTCGGAAACCAGCCATGACCAAGCCATCCCGGTGACCTTGGAAGTAATGGGATGGCCCAGTCCCATTACTTCTAATATCAGGATATACCTCTACGTGTTTTTTCTTAGTCAAGACCATAAAGATTTCTCGGAATATCAAATCGTATAGCTAGTAATTCCAGCCTTGGTTCCCTCACATGCCAGAATCATTGGCGTGACTCATATGACCACCATACGAACCGTCATGTCTCTGCCCAATATGTCCAAACCCTGCGGGGGCGCAGGCGGCCAAGATTGTTAAGGTTGCCAAAACAAAAACCAAGCACGTGATCAAAAAAACTTTTTTATACCAGTAAGCATACAAACTCCAATGTTTGCCGACTCCTTCGGCGTTGAATATACGCAGAGGTATGGCAAGCTGCGTGTCAAGAGCGCCCTCTATCACTATATGTACTGTAAAAACAGACTGATACAGAGATAAAAAGGAGAACAAACCTTAAGTTCGCTCTCCCTCAAAGGCACTTGATTGCCAAAACAAATGTACACCACAAGCCAAGGTGACTAATTTATAATCAACAGAAAATCGAACGCCTATAAGACCTTCATGATCGTTATAGTTATGTCATCCAGCTTCTGTGCGTCCCCCCGGAATTCGTCCAATGCATACATCAAGGTCTGAATTATCTCATTTGCAGAATGGTCAGAATGATCACGAAGTATATCTCTCAACCTCTGCTTGCCGAACATCTCCCCACTCGAGGAATGCGTTTCCCATATTCCGTCAGTACCCACGGCTATAATGGTCCCGGAGTTCAAATGCTCAATTTCGCATAACTCAAAATGCACCTCGTCAATTACCCCCAAAGGCATCCCCTCCCCCGCAAGCTCCACAAACGAGTCCTTGGCCGGATCATAGAGCAAGGCGGGATCATGTCCAGCCCGAACCCACCGTAACGCCTTGTCTTCGGTCAACTCCATAAGGAACAGCGTCATAAACCGCCCCGATAAGTCCATATCCTCAAACATCAATGCATTGACCGATTCGACAATACGGTCCAACCGCGCGTCACTTCCAGCCTGACAATGCAGGTACGCTCTGGCCGAAGACATCATGAGCGCAGCCGGTACGCCATGCCCACTGACATCCCCGACTGCGACCACAAGCCCTTCTCCGTCAGCTGTCACTCTTGGGATGAAGCCATAATAATCGCCGCCGGTTTCGTCACAGTATTCACTGATCGCTGAGATGTCCGCACCAGGAAACACCGGGGCCGACAACGGCAGAAGGCTCTGCTGCACTTGCTGCGCCACTTCCAGTGAACTTTTCAACGCCACCCGTTCCTGGAGTTCCGGCACCATCCCGTTGAATGCCTGGCCGAGTTGTCCTATTTCATCCGTACTGCGCACTTCGACCCGTGTCGAAAAATTACCCTTGGCGACCTTTCGAAACGCGCTGGCAAGCGCAGCAATATTCCGAGTAAAAAGCCTAGACAGAAGCAGAGCCAGAACAAGTACTGTGACGCACACGCTCAAGGCGAAAATGACCATTTTCGCATTGTGTCTACCGACTTGAGACAGAACATATTCTTTAGAAGACAAGGCATCCTTGATCACATCCTCTCTGGGGACGATCAACATGAGCGCAGTTCCGTCAGCATCTACCGGTGCAAAACTCCACAGAGCTTCCCTGCCATCATAAGGCATGGCGACAGTCATTGGCTCCTGCTTGCGCAAGGAGTCCACAGCGTTATCGTATTGTTCCTGATCGTCAGAAATGAGTCTTGCCGTCTCTTCAGGGAGAGTCCAGTGACGCCCCATGACTTCGGAGGCTTGTTCCTGAGCTATTACCCTGATTCTATCGGCATGATCGGTGGAAAAGTCAGCCTTGACAAGGAACGATTTTGTCTCATGCGAAAAGATTCTTGTCTGGTGCTCCCCTCCCAAAAGCGAGTCCACCGGAATCACGAAGGACACTTCACCTTCCACATTACCATGGATATCACGCACAGGAGCAGAAATACGAAAAGCCGATCGTCCAGTCCGGGAATCAATCCTTGGAGAGGCCCATTGCAAAGATTGGCTTAAAGTGGCGTCAATATCTTCCATAACAAAACGCCGCATCCCCATTCCCATCCGCATCGGCATCATGGCCCGAGAGTCTTTCGACACACCGGGATATGCTATCGTGACGCCGTCGGGAAGCCTGACCTCAATCCAAAGGATAAGCCCTGGGGACTCAAGCTTTACCTGCTCAAGCAACGGCAACAGTTTGTCATTAACATCGGACTCTGCGTCGACAGGGACAACGGTTAGCTTTTGAAAATCAACTCCCAAACTCTCTGTACGGCCCATGCGTTGAAAGTAATACTGCTCAGCCATTCTTCGGATTTGTTCTCCAGAAGGGGACAATATGCCCGATACTCCAACATGAGAATGCCCATAGAGAACCCCTTCGATTTTGGATGCCAAAAAGAGCGCAGCCGATTCAAGCAATTGTCTTTCCCGCCCAAGAACCTGAGCTCGATCCTTCACGATACGCGTCAAGCCGGTACTGGCCTTGTGAATAAGGACATTTTCACTCCGCGTTGCCAAGTCATCCCCGAGACGAGTGAGATCATTACGAACAACAGCTCCGACGCATAGCAACGGCACCAATGAAATAAAAAGCAAAAGAATCAGCAGTTTGTATCGAATACTCATGTTCATCTCCCTGGCAAGGTCTGCCGCTCGTTTTATTCTCCGGCCACGCTGATATGCGGCTTATCCGTGAGTCGGAGAATGGAATTGCAACAACAGGTCCATCGCTCCATTTTTCCCAATAGCGAACAAGGAATCCTTCTTCGACGACACACACCACAATGACATTACAGCCCGTATTTCTTTAACTTATTGTTTAGAGTCGTCCTTGTGATGTCGAGTATTTTGGCCGCTTCGCTTTTGTTCCAGCCGGTCTGCTCAAGTGTTGCCAAAATGGCTATTTTTTGGACATCTTCCAAAGGCTGGCCTCCAAGTTGCCCTTTATCGGATTCGGTCTGATCGGCCTGCTCGTAATCCTTGGTCAGACTGGCAGGGAGTTCCTTTTCTGTAACATACTCGCCCATACACAGGATGATGGCGCGTTCAATCATGTTTTCCAGCTCGCGGACATTGCCAGGCCAAGAATGACGGATAAGCATATCCATAGCCAGAGGACTAAATCCCTTAACAGTTTTCCTATTCTTTTCGGCGAAGCGCTCAAGGAAAAAATTGGCCAACAGGGGGACATCATCCTGCCGTTCACGGAGAGCTGGCAATCTCAGCACCATGACATGCAACCTATAGTATAGGTCTTCGCGAAAACGGCCCGCTTCCACCTCGGCCTTGAGATCCTTATTGGTGGCGGCGAGGATGCGGACATCCACAAACTGCACAGTATCGCTACCCACCCGTTGAATTTCACGTTCCTGCACGGCACGGAGCAATTTAGCCTGCATGGGCATGGATATTTCCCCGATTTCGTCAAGGAAGATCGTTCCCTTGTTCGCCTGCATGAACCTGCCATCGCGGCGCTTGTCCGCTCCGGTAAACGCTCCTTTTTCGTGACCGAACAGTTCCGACTCCAGAAGCGTCTCTGAAAGTGCGGCGCAGTTGATCGTCACGAGTTGCTTCTTTTTTCGGGCGCTGGTTGCGTGAATCGCCCGGGCAATCAGTTCCTTGCCTGTCCCGGATTCTCCGGTAATCAGAACCGTGGCTTCCGTGGGCGCTACTACCTTGACCATATCAATGACGTCCCGCATGGCAGAGCTGGTCCCGATGATGCCGGTGAGAGATTGTCCGGCGGAGACGGTTTCCTTGAGGTGGCGGTTCTCTTCGGACAATCGCTTATGGTCGAGGGCACGCTCCAGAGTTATCTTGAGTTCGTCAAAATTGAGGGGCTTCGTCAGGTAATCATAGGCTCCGAGCTTCATAGCTTCGACCGCCACGTCAACGGATGAATACGCCGTCATTATGAGTACGGGAATGGCCGGGTTGAACGCCTTGATCTCTTCCAGCGCTTCAATGCCACTGACTTTTGCCATGCGAACATCCATGAGCACCGTGTCATACGGATTCTCCTTGACAGCCGCGACCGCCTCGCCTCCATCCATCGCGGACGCTGTTTCATATCCCCAACCGCCAAGGATGGTTTCGAGCATCGACAGGTGCCCTTTGTCGTCGTCGACAATGAGTATATTGGTCTTCATGATTGCAAGCCTTTATGTGGATTGAGGTAATGAGATGGTGAAAGTCGTCCCGTTGCCGACGGAACTTGCAAAATCGACGTATCCGCCGTGCCCTTCAACTATCTTACGGACAACGGCGAGGCCGAGTCCCGTCCCCTGGCTTTTGGTCGTAAAATAGGGATCAAATACAGTAGCCATGTTTTCTTCGGCGATACCGTGTCCTGTGTCCTCAACCTGGATGATCAGGTCCGTATCGGATTTCAGGACTCTCAAGGTCAACCGACCTCCGGCATCCATGGCCTGAATGGCGTTTATTCCCATGTTCAACAGTGCCTGAATCATGCGGTCGGCATCCAGCTTTACGGGTGGGAGATCAGACTGTACGTCGATTACGACTTCGATCCCGAGGTCCGTCGCATCCTGCTGGAATAGACGAGAGACTGTGTCCATGACAAAGGCCATGTCCACTTCCTTCGGGCTGATCTCAGAAGGACGAGAAAAATCGAGCAGTTCGGATATAACGCGGTTTAGTCGTTCTGTTTCGGCAATCATGACCATTGCGGCTTTCCGATTGTCACTGTCTTCGTCAAACAGTCCGGCGAAGTAGGTCGCGTAGCCCTTGATACTGCTGAGTGGGTTGCGAACTTCATGCGCGATACCTGCTGCGAGATTGCCGATGGCGGCCATCTTCTCCCGCTGCTTCATTTCCGCCTGGAGTCTGTGGATTTCTGTCAGGTCACTCAGAATAAATATTGCACCAAGCGACAAACCTTCATCGGAAACAACCTGTGCGACACCGATATTGCCTGGGAAGCACTTGTCGCCTGAACTGACTTGCAACTCCTTGGTAATAGGCCCTTTCATCCCGGATGACTCCGATGCCAGTTCTACGATTGCAGCGGGAAGCACATCGTTCACATTCTGATGCAAAGCTATTTCAGCCTCAACGCCAAGCAATGATGCCGCATCACCATTGATATGGGTAACGATATCATCCGGACCGGTCACAACGAGGCCGATGGGGAGATGTGCGACGATCTCTGAAGCGAAGATTTGCGAATCCTTCAACTGCTGACGTGACCTCCGATATGCCTGAACCCAGAAGAGTGAAATCATGCAGCCAAGGCCCACGAGCAAAAGAACACCCGAAGTCATGATCATTACCCTGACGTCGGTTTGGCGCGCCTCGATAAAGGGCTCGGTATCAAGACCAATAAAGATCAGCGGCCTGTCTACGGTTTTGCCGGCAGTCTCGGCTCCGTTCATCCCCCAACGAGTGTTTTCGGCCCTCTCTTGGGCTCCCATCATGTGGTGCCCCATCATTTGGTGCATCATTCTGGAGCCACCGGTTCCGAGAGAAACGAACTCTTTATAGACGACGAAAGAATCGGCTTGATCTCCGTCCTCCATGATCATCCACCGGGCCTGTTGGCCTGGGGACATGGCCCTTATTTGGTCAGAGCCAAGATATGTGCTGCCTATCTTTGCTTCGTCATTGTGGGCGATCACCCGCCCTTCGCGGTCCGTCAAGAGAATGAATCGTATGTCCGGCAGTTCAGCGGTCGCGTCAATCAGTGCTTGGAGCCTGTCCTGTGCACCATAGCTTCCCATCATGCCCGCACGCGCCCCAGCTTCGAAAGATCTAATCAGTGCCTCGCCTTTTTCGCCGAGCACCTTCTCCATATCGCGAACTTCACGATTGTAGTTGAACACGGCAAGAGCACCAACCACCAAAGTCATGATGACGGCCATGCCCAGAACCATCCAGACAGGCGCAGAACTTCCCAATAGTCTTCTATTCAATGACATACGACTCCCGCAGGACAAAAACGATCATTTTTTAGACACTCGCCATCCTTATCTGATCAAAAATTAACCACACATCGGAAGTTTGGCAAGTGACCATATCCCTCACCTGCGCCCTTAAAACAATAAAAGCAACATGATTTCAATACATTAATACAAGAAAGAAGAACTTTGGCACGCCCCTTGCCTTATGAGCAGTACGAACACGTTACAAACCTTATCGGAGGAATTTATCATGAAGAAGACTTTTATGACACTGGCACTGGTTGCGGCTATCGCTCTCGTTTCCGTAAACGCCATGGCCTGGGGCATGCATGGATACCAGGGCAACGGGTACGGCATGCACCAAACCACCCAGGTCGACACCAAGGCGTATCAGGAATTTCTGGATTCCACTGCCGACCTGCGAGCGGCAATCAGTGCTGACCGGGCTGAGGTTGCAGCCCTCATGGCCGGACAGAACCCGGATGCCAAGCAGGTTCGCACCCTGACCGAACGGATCAATAAGAACATCGCCACTCTCGACGAAAAGGCCGAAGCGCTTGGCCTGCCCGAACACGGCTTCATGGAACGCGGCATGATGCACGGAGGCATGATGCACGGCGGCATGATGGGCTTCAATGGACACGGAAACGGTTACAACTGTCCGGCTTGGTAACCACACGGACACGATGAATTCAGCGGGAGGGAGCTTTCCCTCCCGCTACAACTTTTCAGGAAGGCACCATGTTCAACTGTAATTGGGGATTCATGAACAGTTTCGGCCACGGCTTCGGCATGGGCGGCTTCGGATTCATCTTCAATCTGCTCTTCATCGGACTCCTTGCTTATTTGGTCTACAAGATCATTAAGCGAGTTTCCCGCTCCGATGGGCGACAGGACCGGAATGATTCTTTGGAAATCCTGAAGCGCAAGTATGCAAACGGAGAAATCAATTCGGAAGAATTCAACAGAATGCGTGAAATCCTTAAGGCATAAATCAAGCCTGTACCACCCCATGAGAGACATAGTGTTGCGCTGCCCAATTATCGTTTCCCATTATACTACTCCTCATCATCAATTTGGGGTATGCTGTTAGTATCTTAGAAGCCCTGAGTGACAACCCCCATTTCGGAGCCAGAATGAAATTCACAACACCAAGAGTCTTCACGATTCTGATCACGCTTACCTTGTTGTGCGTCCCTGTTGTACACGCCGGCGATTCCGAACAGGCCGTCAAGCAAAACGGTGCTCCCAGCAGCTACCTCGGCGACCGAGAGGAGTTGAGCGACCTGCGCGTCTTCCTCAAGCTCGCGGCCGAGAACAACAATGAACTGCGGGCCTCTTTCCAGAAGTGGCAGGCCGCGGTCAAGAAGGCTGTAGGAGCTGATACGCTCCCCGATCCGAAATTCTCTTTCGGCTACTACACCACGCCTCTGGAAACGCGCGGTGGCCCGGCCCGCTACAGGTATGGTCTTTCCCAGACTCTGCCGTTCTTCGGCAAGCTCGGCTACAAGGAACAGATGGCTTTGCGTGAAGCGGACGGCTTCAAGGCGAAGTTCGACAGTCTGAAGCTGACGACCTTTTTCGAGGTCAAGAAGATCTACTACGAATACTCGTATCTTGCGCGGGCGATTGAGATAACGAAGGAAAACATCGAGTTGATGAAGTACCTCGAAAAGATCGCCACCGCCCGTTACACCACAGGCTCCGCCAAGCATTCAGACATCATCCGCCCACAGGTCGAGCTCGGCAAGCTCGAAGATCGGCTCAATTCTCTCAACGACCTGCAGCGCCCTCTTGCAGCAAGCCTCAACGCCTTTCTGGATCGCCCTGCCGATACGGCAATTCCGTTCCCCGATTCCATACCGGTCATGTCCTTCACCGAACCCGAGGACACCCTGTTTGACGACATCCGCGCCAATCCGAATCTGACCTATTGGGAAACCGTGGTCGCCAAGGAAGAAGCAGGCAAGAACCTCGCCGAAAGCAACTACTTCCCCGACTTCACCTTCGGCGTCGACGTCACCGAAGTCGATGACGCCCGCAACCCCGGCGTCATGGGCGACGGGCAGAATCCGATCATGACGTCCATGTCCTTCAACATCCCCATCTGGCTCAACGCCCGTGAAGCAGCCGTCGATGAAAGTCAGGCCAAGATTCTCGCCGCCAAGCGGAGCAGGGCGGGGCTTGAACGCAAGCTGACCGCGGGCCTCGAACTCGCCCTCTACAAGTACCGTGACGCTGGCCGCAAGATCGGCCTCTATCGCGACACCCTCGTGCCCAAGGCTGAGCAATCCCTCGGTGTGACCATGGAAGCCTTCATGACCGGTCGGGGCACCTCTCTTGACCTCATTGATGCAGAACAGACCCTGTTGGAACTCCAGCTCGCCTACTATCGCGCTCTGACGGATCAGGCGCAGCGACTGGCTGAAATCGAAACCATTGTGGGCCGCGAACTCCCTTGTCAGTTCCACGGTTCGCTTCTCAAGAAAACGCAATAATTATGTTGAATAAAGCACTCGCGACCATGCTGGTCTTTTTTGCCCTGGGCACGGCTCCTCTCGGGAATCATGCCTCCGCGCAATCGACCGAACAGAAACTCTGCCCCGTGATGGGGTTTGACATAACCCGGGAACTTTTCACGGACTACAAGGGAAAGCGCATCTATTTCTGCTGCCCGGACTGTCCTCCCAAGTTCAAGAAAAGCCCGGAAAAATACATGAAAAAGCTGCTTGACAATGGCGTCGTCCCGGAAGACGCACCGCAGGCATAGCCGAGGAAGACATGAGTACATTCAGAAATTCGAAGATCGCCGTGATCGTCATCGTTGTCAGCATTGCTGCCTTTGCTGCCGGCTACATAGCCAAGGGCACCGACGTCCCGCCGCCGACAGCGCCTCACGCCGAGGAAGTCGGTGAGCATGACCTCGAAGAACATTTCGACGAGAACGGCAATATTACGTGGACCTGCTCCATGCACCCGCAGATTCAGCTCCCTGAGCCGGGAAAGTGCCCCATCTGCTTCATGGAGCTGATTCCCCTCGAACGCAAGGACGAGGGCGAGCAGTCCAGTATCCGGGAAATCACGCTGACGGACGAGGCGCGCAAGCTCGCGGGCATCTCGACCGAGACGGTCAAGCGGCTGGATGTGGCCGTGGAAACTCGCATGGTCGGCAAGGTCGACTACGATGAGACGCGGGTCCGGAACATCACCGCATGGACCGGCGGCCGCGTGGACAAGATGTACGTCGATTATACAGGCGACACCGTCAGGCAGGGACAGCCCATGGTTTCCGTCTACAGCCCCGAATTGCTCACCGCGCAGGCAGAACTGATTCAGGCCGTGAAGGCCATGGGCGACCTCAAGGACAGCAAGCTTGATCTGGTCAGAAGGAGCGCTGTGCGCACCGAAGAGGCTGCTCGTGAGAAGCTCCGTCTGCTCGGGTTGACCAAGGCCCAGATCGACAAGGTTATTCGCGACGGCAAGGCTGCCGACCATATCACGTTGTATTCTCCCCAGAGCGGCGTCGTCATCAAGAAGGACGTCAACGAAGGGCAGTATGTGAAGACCGGCGCTTCCATCTATTCCATCGCCGATCTTTCGACGCTCTGGGTCATCCTCGAAGCATACGAATCCGATCTTCCCTGGGTTGATCTCGGCCAGCAGGTTCAGTTCCAGACCGAGGCGTATCCGGGCAAGACGTTCAAGGGCAAGGTTGTGTACATCGACCCGCTCGTCAACGAAAAGACTCGTACCGTGCGTGTCCGTCTGGCCGTGCCCAACAAGGACGGCAGCCTGAAGCCCGGCATGCTCGTCCGCGCCACACAGCACAAGGAAGGCGGTTCCAAGACCGCCGGGGAATCTCCGCTGGTCATCCCGGCTTCCGCCCCGCTGATCACCGGCAAGCGCGCCGTGGTCTACGTCGCCAACCCCGACAAGCCCGACTCGTATGAGGGCCGTGAAGTAGTGCTCGGAGCAAAGGCGGGTAATTATTACATCGTAAGGAGTGGTCTTGAGGATGGCGAACAGGTCGTCACCAAGGGCAATTTCAAGATCGACAGCGCGGTCCAGATCGTGGCCAAGCCGAGCATGATGAATCCAGCCTCAGGCGACGCCGCCATCAAGAAAGAACTTCCGGCGTTGTTCGTGTCCAAGCTCAAGATCCTTGCCGATACGTTCGCCTCGCTGAAGGAAACGGTCGCATCAGGCGATCTGAGCCGCACCCACCTCGCGTTCGGCGAGTTCAACAAGGAATTGCGTCTCATCGACGGTTCCGCGCTGGAAGGCAAGGCCGCCTTGCGCTGGAAGGAACAGTCCATGCTGCTCGGCAACGACGCCATCCTTGGGGCCGAAGCGCCTGATACCGAGCGTCTGAACGAGATATTCACGGAAATGCAGGAGCATTACTCCGTCCTCAGAAGCGCATTCAGTCTGGAGGCGTCCGACGCGGCGCACGAGGCTCCTAAAGTCTTCCGTCAGCAACTCGGTCTGGTTTATGCCGCATACGAGCCCATGGCTCAGGCGCTGGCCACCGATGATGCCGAAGGCGCCCGCAAAGCTGCGGCCAAGGTCTCCGGCGCACTGCGCCTGATCGACGAAACCGTACTCGACGGCCCGTCCCACAACGTCTGGACCGGCGCCCTTTCCAAGATGAATGACGGATTGGCCGCCATCCGCGACGCCAGCGACATCGTCGGCATCCGTACGGGATTCGGCCCGCTTTCCGCCGGTCTCGGCGAAGCCATCGCCAAGCTCGGCGTCGACACCGACGGTCCGTTGTTCGAGATATTCTGCCCCATGGCCTTCGACTACGAGGGAGCCACATGGCTCCAGCGCACAGAGGAAGTACACAACCCGTACTTCGGCACGGCCATGTCAACCTGCGGCGAAATCAACCAGCAGCTCAAGCGGTAACCGGTGGGCGATATGGACAACCAACCGCGCATAGAAGCAAAGACTCTGACGGACAAGGTCATCCGGTTCTGTCTGGAGCAGAAGCTGATCGTCTTCCTGCTCGTGGCTCTCATTATGGGTTGGGGCATGGTGGTCGCACCCTTTGACTGGAGCACGGGAAGCCTCCCGCGCGATCCGGTTCCCGTGGACGCCATCCCGGACATCGGTGAAAATCAGCAGATCGTCTTCACCCAGTGGATGGGCCGTTCCCCGCAGGACATGGAAGATCAGGTCACGTATCCGCTCACCGTTTCACTGCTCGGCATTCCCGGCGTCAAGACGGTCCGCAGCTACTCCATGTTCGGCTTCTCGACCATCTACGTCATCTTCGACGAGAAAGTGGAGTTCTACTGGTCCCGTTCTCGGCTGCTCGAAAAGCTGAACAGCCTTCCTCCCGGCACCTTGCCGCAGGGCGTCCAACCGACGCTCGGCCCGGATGCCACAGCTCTCGGTCAGGTCTTCTGGTACACCCTCGAAGGGCGTGACGAGAACGGCAACCCCACGGGAGGCTGGGATCTCGACGAACTCCGCAGCATACAGGACTGGTACGTCCGTTACGCGCTCCTCGGGGCGGACGGCGTCAGCGAAACGGCTTCAGTTGGCGGTTTTGTCAAGGAATACCAGATCGACGTCGATCCCGACGCCATGCGGACCGCTGGTGTCACATTGCAGGACGTGTTCTCCGCCGTGAAGCAGTCCAACCTCGACGTCGGCGCTCGCACCATTGAAATCAACAGCGTTGAATACCTCATTCGCGGCATCGGTTTCGTCAAGAAACTGGCCGACATCGAAGAAGCGGTCATAAAGGTCAGCAACAACGTGCCCATCAGAGTCAAGGACGTGGCGCAGGTCACGCTCGGCCCGGCATTGCGGCGCGGTGTGCTCGACAAGGGCGGCGCAGAGGCCGTGGGTGGCGTTGTCGTCGTCCGTTACGGCGAGAACCCGCTCCAGGTCATCAAGAACGTCAAGAAGAAGATCGCCGAGATCTCGCCGGGCCTGCCCAGCAAGACGCTGGCCGACGGTACCGTCTCAAAAGTCACCATCGTCCCGTTCTATGACCGTTCCGGCCTGATCAACGAAACCCTCGGCACGCTGAACACGGCCCTGACAGAGGAAGTGCTCATTACCATCATCGTCGTGCTCATAGCGGTCATGCACCTGCGTAGTTCGCTGCTCATCTCGTCGCTGCTGCCCATGGCGGTCATGATGTGCTTCATCGGCATGAAGACCTTCAAGGTGGACGCCAATATCGTCGCGTTGTCAGGTATCGCCATCGCCATCGGCACCATGGTCGATATGGGAATCATCATCTGCGAGAACATCCTCAAGAAGTTTGAGCACGCCTCGTTGGAAGAGAGCCGGATGAAGGTGATCTTTGACGGCGCCTCGGAAGTGGGCAGCGCCATCATGACCGCAGTGGCCACAACCATCGTCAGCTTCCTGCCCGTCTTCGCCATGGAGGGACCGGAGGGCAAGCTGTTCAAGCCGCTGGCCTATACCAAGAGTTTTGCGCTCATTGCCTCCATCATCGTTGCGCTGACCGTGCTCCCTGCCATCGCGCATCTCATCTATCGCCGCAAGACCCCAAGCACCAGGAAGGGGCTGCCGAATCATCTGGTGGATATTCTCTATATCGCAGCCGGAGTGGCAGTCTCCGTGTTCGTGAAGTGGTGGCTCGGCATCTTCCTTGTGGCCCTCGGCCTGCACCGCATGTTCGGTCATTTCCTGCCGCCGCGCGTGGAAGCTCTGTTCGGCAAGGTGGAGAACTGGGGCGTCATCGCGATGGTGACGATCTTCCTGTCCACACATTGGCTGCCCCTCGGCCCGGAAAAGGGTGATTTCAAGAACGCCATCTTCGTCGTCGTGCTCATCGGCGGCCTGATGCTCTTCTTTCAACTTTTCCAGCACTGGTACACCACCATGCTGCGCTGGGTACTCGACCACAAGGCCACGTTCATGTGCCTGCCTGCCGCAGTCATCCTCTTCGGCGGACTGGCCTGGTTCGGCGGCGGGGCCATGACGTCCTGGCTGCCCGATGCCATCCGCGCCTCCGGCCCGGTGGGTGCGCTGATGAAAACCTTCCCCGGACTGGGCAAGGAGTTCATGCCGCCGCTTGACGAGGGCTCGTTCCTCTACATGCCGACGACCATGCCCCATGCTTCCATCGGCGAGGTACAGGACGTCCTGTCCAAACAGGACATGTCCATGCTGAATATCCCCGAGGTGGACAGCGCGGTCGGCAAGCTCGGCCGGGCGGAAACGCCTCTTGATCCGGCTCCGGTCTCCATGATCGAGACGGTCATCAACTACAAACCCGAATATCTGACAGACGAGTCCGGCGAACGGTTGCGCTACAAGTTCGACGAATCCCAGAAGGACTACATCCGTTCCGCCGAAGGCAAGCCGCTTCCGGCCGAAGACGGACTGCCTTACCTCGTGCAGGGGTACTACCCCCGTGACAAGGAAGGTCGCCTCATCCCCGACCCGGACGGCAAGCCGTTCCGCCAGTGGCGCACGCGGCTCGATCCGGCCCTGAATCCCGGACGGGAGGAATGGGCAGGCGTCCGCACCCCCGACGACATCTGGGATGAGATCGCCCATGCCGCAGAGATTCCCGGCACGACTTCGGCGCCGAAACTTCAGCCAATCGCAGCGCGTATCGTCATGCTGCAGTCCGGCATGCGCGCTCCCATGGGTATCAAGGTCAAGGGCCCGACCCTAGAATCCATCGAGACATTCGGCCTTCAGCTGGAACACCTGCTCAAGGAGGTTCCGTCCATTCAGCCCGCCGCCGTCGTGGCCGACCGCATCGTGGGCAAGCCGTATCTGGAAATCGTCATCGACCGCGAGGCCATCGCCCGATATGGTATCAAGCTGCAGAAGGTGCAGGACGTCATCGAGGTGGCAGTGGGCGGCAAGATGCTCTCGACGACCATTGAAGGCCGCGAGCGCTACCCCATGCGGGTGCGCTACATGCGCGAATTGCGTGACAGCATGGAGTCTCTTGAGAATATCCTCGTCGCCGCCCCTTCCGGTGAGCAGATTCCGCTCAAGCAGCTGGCCGAGATGCGCTACGTGCGCGGCCCACAGGTCATCAAGAGTGAAGACACATTCCTCATCGGCTACGTTCTCTTCGACAAGAAGCCCGGATATGCCGAGGTCGATGTCGTAGATCATGCACGCACTCTCATAGACAGCAAGATCGCCACGGGCGAGCTGAAGGTGCCGAGCGGCGTGTCCTATGAATTCGCAGGCAACTATCAGAACCAGATTCGGGCCCAGAAGAAGCTCGCCGTCATCCTGCCGCTGGCGCTCATGGTCATCGTGGTCATCCTCTATCTCCAGTTCAAGTCCATGGCCACGACGCTCATGGTCTTTTCGGGGATCATTGTCGCATGGTCGGGAGGATTCATGATGATCTGGCTCTATGGGCAGGACTGGTTCCTCAACTTCAGCGTCTTCGGCTCAAGTATGCGCGACCTGTTCCAGGTCCATCCCATCAACCTGAGCGTCGCCATCTGGGTCGGCTTCCTCGCCCTGTTTGGCATTGCGTCTGATGACGGCGTCATCATGGCGACCTATCTGGATGAGAGTCGCGGAAGCATGGACATGCATGACGTTCCGTCCATCCGGGCCGCCATTCTCGAAGGTGCGCAACGCCGTATTCGTCCCGCATTGATGACGTCGGCGACCACCATTCTCGCTCTGATTCCGGTCCTGACATCAACGGGACGCGGCGCGGACATCATGGTTCCCATGGCCATCCCGTCCTTCGGCGGCATGACTATCGCCATCCTGACCGTCTTCGTCGTCCCGACGCTTTACTGCCTCGTGGAAGAAATCAAGTTCAAGAAGAACAATCGGACCATGCCGGATGAACCGGTGCAGTCCATTGAATAAACGTACAAAACCATTGAAGGAGAACCGTATGAAAAAATTGACCACTCTTACCATGGCCCTGGCCTTGACTCTGCTCGTTTCCGGCTTTGCATTTGCCATGCAGGGAATGGATCATTCCGCAATGAAAGCTGGCGACATGTCCATGCAGGACAGCATGAAAGTCATCAACGACAACATCGCCATGATGAAAGCCGACGTTGAGACCATGAAGGACGCCGGTCAGCGCAAGGCTGCCATGGGCGCCATGAACAAGCACATGACCAACATGCACCACGGCATGGCAGGCGTCGAGGCTCACGCCAAGGCGAATCATGACACAATGATGGAAGATTCCATGAAGCAGCTCAACAAGGACATGATGGTCACCATGAAAGGCATGGGCATGATGAAGAAGGATGCCGACAAGGGTATCTCCATGATGGAAGAAGGCATCGCCAAGATGGAAAAGGCCATGCATTCCGTGAAAGGTATGAAATAAAACTCTGAATGCAAGGGCCAAGAGACCTACTTCTTCCGGTTCATCCGGCTCAAGCGTACTTTTGACAAAATGAAAGGACATGGCGTCCAACCGATGAAAGCATCACCAACCATCGGAAGGAGTAACCGCCATGTCCACGAGTTTCATCTACCACGCGTTCGGCCTGCGAGGCTACGACTACATTCGACAGGATTTTATTGCAGGCAATGTTATCCTGAAGGTTCAACCCAAGGATGAGCTTATCCGCTGTCCTTGCTGTCGCTCCAGAGACATCATCAGGCGAGGTTTCTCCGAGCGGTGGGTGCAGACCGTTCCCATCGGTTTCAAGCCGGTCTGGCTCGTTATCCCCGTACAGCGAATAGGATGCCGTAATTGCGGCGTAGTTCGATTGATTGACGTGCAGGTCGCAGAGCCAAAGCGATGGTACACCAAAGCGTTTGAGCGTTATGCTCTCGCTCTGGCGAAAAAGATGACAATACAGGATGTTGCCGATCTGCTGGGCGTCGGTTGGGATACGATTAAATCGATTTTCAAACGTTACCTGTCTCGTCGTTTCTCGAAGCCCAAATTGGGAAAACGCAAGTATATCGCCATAGATGAAATCAGTGTCAGAAAAGGCCAGAAGTATCTGACGCTGGTCATGGACCTTGAAAGCGGCGCGGTCGTCTTTGTCGGAGAGGGCAGGAGCCGTGAAACACTCATTCCGTTCTGGGCGCGTCTCAAGAAGACAAGAGCCAAGATTGCGGCCGTGGCAACGGATATGAACGCCGGATACATCAGCGCCGCCATGGAAAACCTGCCGGACGCGGCTATCGTGTTCGACCGCTTCCATGTGGTCAAACTGATGAACGAGAAGATCACGCAGATACGGCGGCAACTCTTTCGAGAACTCTCATCGCCGCTTGAGAAGAAAGCGCTCAAAGGCATGCGATGGATTCTTCTGAAGAACCCTGAAAACTTGGATGAAAGCCGTGATTAAAAGCAACGTCTGGATGAGGCCTTGCGGCTGAACAAGCCGTTGGCAACGGCCTATTATCTGAAAGAGGATTTGCGGCAACTCTGGTCTCAGCCGGACAAGGAAACAGCGGAAAAAGTCATCAGCGACTGGGTCGCCAGGGCCTAGGCTTCGGAAATCCGACCCTTGCAGGTCATGGCGAGGACGCTTGCTTCGCATCGTTTCGGCATCCTCGCCTACTACGATCACCCCATCTCCTCAGGTCCAATCGAGGGCACGAACAACAAGATCAAGACGCTAAAACGGCAGGCCTACGGCTATCGAGATACGGAATTCTTCAAGCTCAGGATCATGGGCATTCATGAAACGAAGTACGCTTTATTCGGATGAACCTTTTTTTCACCCATATAAATTGGGGATCGCATAACAATCCCGACAGGCATGCGGGCAACCGACGTAATGGATGACTGAAAGCCCTGCTATCGGCAGGTTGGATTTGCTGATAATCCTTTTGGTCCATTTTTATTTTATTTTCATAAACACCTGCCGCTTGTCAGCTTGGCTGACCATCGGCTTGTTTTTTCCTGTTGCTCATTTTGAAATCAACTTTGACCTTATATAAGCGACTCGCAGGCAGATTTAGGATTTTCACACCGGTTTCACGAGTAATGAATTCTAGTGTCACCGCCTCTTCCTCACGGGAGCGGGAAGTGAGCGTGAACCATATATTGAATTCGTTTTCCCGTTCATAATTGTGAGTGACTCCAGGTTGCTTGTTAACCACATCAACAAATGTATCCATCAGTTCGACCGAAACCTTGGCCGCACAAAGGGTAGAAACCCAGCCGAGCCTGTATGCGTTAAAATTGGCACCTATACGCCGAATAATGCCAGACTCACGCATTTTCCGGATACGGGACATCGCCTCATTTTCATCTATGCCAACCTGTTTGCCAAGTTCGGTGTATGGGCGAGAGCATAACGGGAATCCCGTCTGCACTATGTCCAGTAACTGCCGATCCAGTTCATCCATTTCGCCATCTTGTCTCACGACTGCGCACCTCGCAGAAAACACTGTAAAACAGTTAGTTCCAACCGGCTGGAAATTCAATTGCAATCAAATAGGAGGATTTCCTTTTCGCTCTGCGATCACACTCTGCCCTCCGAGAACATACTCCCCGACATGTACCGCTGGGCGATAACTTTGAGGCAAATAGAGTTCGACACACGAGCCGAACCGAATGAGTCCGTATCGTTGGCCTCGTTCTAGAGAATCCCCCTCTACCGTGCGACAGACAATGCGACGGGCAATTAGCCCTGCGATTTGAATCATGCTCCACGACGACTCATTTTCATCAACAATCAAATAGCCACATCGTTCATTATCTGTGCTGGCCTTATCAAGGGAGGCGTTGAAAAATTTCCCTGGCCAGTATTTTATGGTTTTCACGGTTCCCGCAACCGGCGTCCGGTTAACATGAACCTGAATAAGATTCATGAAAATACTCACACAGAGGCGTTCCTCGCCCGTCATGGGATCTGACTTTGTTGCCATTCGGATGACCTTTCCGTCGGCAGGACTGACTGCCAGTCCCGAAGCCTGCGGGACAACGCGTTCGGGATCACGGAAAAATCCCACCGAAAACCAACATAATAATAAAGCGACACAGGCTGGAATGGCCCAGCCCAATACAGCGAGAATAAGAGCAGACAGACCAGTTAACCCAATACAGGGAAAACCTTCAGGGCTTATACTAATGCTTGGTGATCGCATATCAAAACCTCACGTTAGATAACTACGGTTTCGCCGTCTTCCGGCACCGCAATGTTTGTGTCAAAGCCATTTTCTATCGAGAACTCGCGCAGCTCTTTCCTGGAGAGCACCGCATGGTTGACCGCTTCCATGTGGGTAGCGATAAGCGTGGCGTTTGGTGCGGCCTCATGAACCTTCAGAACATCCCGCTTACCCATGATGATGGAGCCTAGGCCAACCACTTGAGCATCCCCGCTGTTCAGAATGACAACTTCAGGAGTGTATGTTTCCAACGAATTCTCAACGTGATGATTCCAGACAGTGTCCCCGGCCAGATAGAGAGTCTTTTCAGAAGGGTGTATGAAAATGACGCCACAGACGGTGCCGAGCATATCCCCCAACTTTTCCATAATGGAATCACTGCCGTGCTGACCGGGGGTTTTGACCAAACGAATCCCCTCGAACTCCGTTTCCGAGTCCAACACGCGGGTATTCGTGAATCCCGCCGAACTGACTTCTTTCTGGTCTTGCTCGTTTTGGACGAAAACCAAGAGGTCCTTAGGGAGGGCTGCCTTGGCGATTTCATCCCAATGGTCCCCGTGTGTGTGGGTAAGTATTACAGCATCGACCTGGCTAAGTTCATGAATAGTCACCGGTAACTCGACCAACGGGTTTGACAGTTCGCTGTTCACCGTTCCAGGAAATCCGGGGAATGAAGCTTTTTCTGACAGCATGGGATCTACAAGGAACCGTTTTCCTGCGTATTCTATAATCGCTGTAGCGTTTCTAATCTGTTGGAATTTCATTGTGATATTCTCCTTTTTATTGGACCGAACGGTCCACAATTGGGTAAAAAAATTATTCCTCGTCAAGAAGGGAGAGCACTAGATTGAAAGCTTCGTCCAGCCGTTCATGATCGCATTTGGCACGAACCATTACCTGCAAGCCTGGGAAAGCGACGACAAGTATTCTAGCGAGTTCCCTCGGGGTTTTCCGTCCTTTGATGGATCCATCAATCCGGCCTCGCTCAATTGTCTGAGTCAGCATTCTCTCCATACACTGGAAATCCTGCTTCACTCGAACACGAACATCCTCGTCGTGGGGAGCCATCTCGACGGCTTGGTTAATGCTCATACAACCGTTAGTGAACTCGTCAGCCTTGGCTCCCTCAAGAATAATACGATAAAACTGTTCGATCCCGTCTCGGGCAGGAGAATGGCTAAGCACCCGGCTCGCTTCTTCCCTGCGAGTGTCACGATAAGAGTCAAACGCTGCCAGAAAAAGGTCCCGCTTGCCTCCAAACGTTGCATAAAGGCTGCTTTTGCTTAAGCCAGTCGTTTTCAACAAATCCATAATAGACGTGGCCTCATACCCTTTATGCCAGAAAAGTTTCATTGCCTGATGCAACGCTTCTTTCGAGTCGAATTCCTGGTGACGTGACATAAAACTTTCCCTTTTTTGGGCGAATCGCTTTCAACTAGAGGAAAGATAACCAAATTGGAACGCTTGGTCCAGAATTATTACCACACTTTTACCAGCCCAACGCCACACCAGTAGTCTTCGATAATTCTGTTACAGATAAGCAACCCCAAACTGCTGCCCCGACAGCTTAACCGCCAGGCGTAGGCTATCGCGCTCCGATTTGCGCCTCCTGCCAGATGTCGGGCGCCGGAATGCTACCCACGACTCACGATGTGACCGAGCGTCTCTCCAGGGAACTCCTGGCTCCCCTTACCGTTCGTCCGCAGGACTGCAAGGCTTTCCCCTCCGACACAGACTGAAAGAAAGGGACAAGATGAAGGACATCTGCAGGCAGTGCCACGGCACGGCCTGGATTGAAGACCACTGCGCTCAGACCGACAACGCAGTTGAAAGTATAATGACCACCCTGCTACCGCATATATCATGTACGTTCCGTCATCGGCCGGAAGCGGGTGATACGGCCCTGTCGTCGTTCCAACAACATCACCGGTCACGAAATCGACGATCTCGTAATGGTCGATTGGCAGTGTACCGGCCTCGGCCGGAGTCCTGCGGATCCCGTCATCCGACACAACGATACCCCTAACCGCTCCAGGAGGCAGGATCTCGGATACGACCGTCGCCCTGTCCCCAGCGTTGCCGGCTATGTCCTCGCCATAGACGACGAGCGCTCTTTTCCCTTCCCAGTCGCCCGGGACGGACAGCGTGTTGCCCCTGGTCGTATCGAGGACGGTTCCGCCCTGCTCGGCCAGGATCCACTTGTTGGCGCGGTAGGTAGATGCTTCGCCCTGGACGACCGAATACACGGCATCGGTGCCGACGAACGACACGGCAACGTCCAGTTCCCTGGGGGCCGTGATCTTTACGGCGATTTCCGCCGGTCTCCCGGGGCGGCAGGAGATTTATTATTCGATCCTCGTGTTCTCGACCGTATCGTCAGCGTCACCAATTAACTCGCCGCCCTTGTCCAATGCCTCAAGCACCCTGAGCAAGCTGCCCTTTCCGCTTCTGCCAGTGATAGCGTCCTTCAGCTCTACGAGCTTTTGGAAACCACCAAGGACGTTGTTGACATCCCTGGGGTCCGCAGGACCTGCGGATGTTTACCATCAAGCGGATATTGCCCACGTAGCGGACAAGGAAATATTGGAGGTTCTCGCCAATGACCTTACCGAGTTGCGATTTCGTCAGTTCGGCTTCCCGGTCGATCGCCTCGGCGACGTTCCGCCTGGCCTCGTCCCGTTGCTTCGGCCACTCTTCCGCTTTCCCGCGTTGCGACAACATGCTTGAAGACACGCAGTACTTCTTCGCCAGATCCTTGTACGATAGAAATCTGCGACCACCGTCCTCGCCTATCGGACCGTTGACGAACTCCGCCCTCACCGGCTCCCAATCGAGGCCCTTCCAGCCACATTTCTTGCTCATCGCATTCCCTTGGCCTTTAAACGCTGAAATAAAGAAAAAAAAAGCTAAATACGCTTCCAAGCCGACAAAACAGGAGGGTTTCGGGACGGTTTTATCCCGAGGCCCTTACTTATTCGCCTCGGCGACCGTTTCGAGAGACTCGATCGCGAAAAAAAATGGAAAAAGATGAGGGAATGGGGGATGGAAGCCGGGAAGAGGCGGCGGGATTGGAGTGGTGGGAACTGGAAACGGAAAAGGCCCCGCCAGGGGCCTTCCTTCGGCGGCATAGGGGTCGCCAAGGTTTAGTTGGAGTGGTTAATCGTCGTTAGCGTCGATAAGCTCGTCGACCAGCTCGCTGGCGTAGTCTCTGGTATCAACAACGATACAACCGGCACTGTCACAACCACGGTCGTCAAGGACGTCACCCATCAGGCTCGTCAGGGCGGATACGGGATCGTCACCAAGGTCGTCCAGCGTGTAGGCAGGAGTATCACCAAGGGTGGTGTGCAACCGTCGGTGGCCTACCCTGAACGAGTCGGCGAAATACTCGTCTGCGGTTATGATGTCGGCCTCCGCGACATCAACGTCGAAAATCCCGTCTGTCAGCTCCTCGAAGAAATCACCAGCCTCGGGGTCCACGTCAAAGTCAAACCCACCGACCCAGTTGTTGCCGTTCCACGACTCCTCGAAGCAGGCGCGGACACGGCCAAGCATTTTCATGTTCTTGTCGATCCAGTAGGCAAGGCTGTATGCGTCGGCCATGTTGCACACCACGTATTCTCCAACAAGATTGTTCCATACGTCACTGGAGCAACTCCCCCTCTCGTGGTGGCCACGGGTCACGACGTAGATTTCGCCGTCACGCCAGTCAACCTGGAGGAAAATGTCCTCACTCTCGGTGCCACCAGCCAGGTTGTCGCGGACAATGCAATCGATGGCCGACTCCGGCTCAAAGCGGTTAACCATTTCGGCAACAACGTGCTTTGCGACTTCGTTGTTTGTCTTTTCGTTCACATTCCTCATTCTCAATCTCCTTGTTTTTGGGGCGGTCCTCACCGCCGTTGATAGTGTGAATATTTCACACCACAAACACAAAAGTCAAGTTTTTAGGGCGTCCAAAGCAATATTTTCTTGATTTAGAAAAACCAGTGAGCGCCAGGATATTTTACTGATTCAAAGCCCTTTTTGGCTGATGAAAGAGAAGAAAAAGGCCCCCGGATGGGGGCCAAAAATCGAGATATGCCTCGCTCTCGGGTGGTGTTCCCTGGCAGGTGGTGTCCCCGCTTGTGAGCAACGTTGGTTCGGCCGCCCCGAGCCACGCGGGGGGGGCCATGGAGGGAAATTCCCTCCGTCAAATCACGGAGCAGGTCGGGTCGCGTGTTCGGCGACGCGGCTCGTATGCCGCTCCGATGTTGTCATGGGGTCGGCCGTTGTAGACGGTCACGAGCCTCAATCCGTTTTTGCACGGCACTGTCACTGCCGTGAACCCCAGAAGATAGTGCCTGGTGGCGCCCAGCCATCCAGGACTTTTCTCGCCCATGGCAACACATGCCAAGGCGGTAGGTGCAACGATGTTGCGTTCTTGCATACGGGAATAAGCATGCTTCGTAACAATCACATTGATAGCGCCTCCTTCGGTCTATACCAACCTGCCAATCCATTTCCCTGATCATACCACCAGCCAACGGCCGATCGCCACTTTTCAGCCGCAAAAAATGGCCTTGGAGGAAGGAAATCGAAGGGAAAAAGAACGAAAAAAAAGAAGGGCAAGGATCCAAAAAGGATACTCGCCCCCCTTCACTCGGTTTCTACTTCCCCTAGTCATCTGGGGACGCGGGGGGAAACAGGGTATAGCTAACACCCATCGCGACATTCCCAGGACAGAACCCTGTTCACGCGGAACGATGTCACGAACGAGTCGAGGTCGTATTCGTAGACACACCCGTCAACAGTCACATGCGGATCCCCGAATGACGCGTCGATGTGCGGCGCGAGAATGCGCAGGACATGCGAAAACAGATCGAAGTCCTCTCCGCACGTCTCGTCGTAGTGATAGCCAGTCGCAATGCGGTGAATATCCATTACCGCATCGACAACCTTGTCGAGACTGTTAACAGTAAGACGCTCGCGCAGCATCTTGACGGCCTCGTCGTACGTCAGTTCCGGGGTGTCATCGAAGACGTTGATAACACCGTTAAACAACTTGATTGCGAGATCGGACATGACTACACCCCCACCCTTCTCAAGCTTCCCTCGTCGGTCATGACGTACCGGCGACCGTACGAGCTGACAACGACGTCACCCGGCCCGTGCGAACAATCCGAAAGCTCCGGCCGCACAACCCTCCGCTTCCCGACAAGCTCGTAGCCCCATACCGTCTTCCTGACTTTCTTCCCGTTTCCGTCGTCGACCAGGGCCGTCTTCACATGCCGGCGGAACCGCTGCGTTTCGACCATGTTCTTGACGTGCAAAACCATTACTCTTGCCATGTTTTTCTCCTTGGCCGCGTTTTCGATGCGGTCCTTGCCTACTTATTCGCCGCCAAGGGGTCAGCTCTTGCAAAAACGGACCGTCAGAAGCCAAAAAAAGGAGAAAAAGATGAAAAAAAGGAACCGCCCCCCTTCATTTTGGGTGCGGTTCCGGGCGGGGGAAACGGCCAGGATGGGCCGTCGCGGTATCGCCGACAGGCGGTGCCGAAACATGTGAAGCAACGCGGAATGCGTTACGGTACGTCCCGCGGGACGTGCCGAAACAATACGGATTACGGCTTTGGTTTGATGAAAAAGATCTTGTGATAGCCCTCTGCGTAGAACCGGTTGAGATCTGGCTGGATACCCGGGGCCAGGAGCGCCCCCGGAAGGACGAAGCCGAGGACGATGGCCTCTGCCTCGCCTGGCCAGATACCGGTCCAGCGTGAGAATGCGGGGTCATGGCCGTAGCATTCACACTGGCAACGTTGGAGGCCGCAAACGGAACACCGTTCGACCTCGCATCCGTTGCGGTGCGGAGTGCAAGGCTCGACTCCGCAGGAGGGGCATCGTGAAAGGCCGGCGAGATGGCTTGTTTTCCGTGTCATGCTTCACCTCCTGGGATCCTGTCCCAGCCCTTGAGTTCGAACTTGATGACCACTTTTCCGGGCCACATGTCCGACTCCGACCAGCCTCCGGCATCGATCATATCAGTCAGCAATTTGAGGAATTCTGGGACGGAAACCTGCACAATCTCGATCTTGTCGATCGTGATCCCGACATCTGTCCGGCCTCCGGAGAAAGCGAGATAGCGTTCGTTGTCCTGCATGTCGATGCCGACACCAGTCGGAGCCGCCGACCCCGCAAGTTTGGCGCAGTGAAAAAGCGCCCGGATCAGACCATGCTTGGTCGGATTGTCAACGAGATCACCGACCAGTTCGTATTTTTGCGTATCAGAGAGGGGAAATCCTTTCATGAGGCCTCCTTCTTGGGTTCAACGAGCATTGTGCTCACACCCCAAAAATCGGTCAACACATCTCCGTCACTCGTCTTTTTGTTTCCATGCGAGATAAGCCGCGGCGGCATCTGCGGCGTGTTCGAGACGGCATTTTGCTTTCGGCCATGGAGCTGATGGCCACCTCCGCTTCGCCGCATCTATCATATCGTCCTTTTCGCCCTTTCCCGCCCCGAGAAACGCGATTTTCCCGTCCCTGGGCCGGGTCGTGTGGAGCGTCAGCCCCGCCCCTGCACACGTCCCGATCACAACTCCGGCCGCAAGGCGCATCGCCTGGACGGCGTTCATTGATTTGGACCCCTCAAGAGGCATTTCGGCGACGACTTCAGCCGGAGAGAATCGGCTGATGAGGGAAAGAAGTTCGGACGACAACCCCCGAGCGGCTGCCTCCAGGGCGACATACTTTGCAGCTCCCTTCGGCGGCTTCGTTTGCACGGTCCCGGCGGCGACGATCTCGTCACCGTCGAACACGCACCATCCGAGATTTTTCAGGGGAACATCCAGGGCCAACACAGGCCTTTCTTCTACTTGTTTCAACTATCACTTTCATCCAGTGCCTCCTGGAGTTCTTCGTCATCAGGTCCTTTGCCTTCCCGGGGGCGGCAGCCCCCGGCTCTTGCTCCTGCGTCTGCAAGCTTTTTTTATTTTCCCCTTTATTTCCTTTTCATTTGATTTCATTTATTTTTTTATATCCTTTCGCCGCTACAAAGGGGCGGTGGGCCTTTGCCTTTGCCGCCCAGGAACTCGGCAACGGCGGTCAGAAAAGCGAAGCCTGGCGCGGCCTCGAGGCTTCGTGTCCCCGGCGGCCGGAAGTGGTCTTGTCGTCCTGGGCTATACGCTCGTACTCGGCTGGGCCAGTCTTAATTCCGCCGAGCGGGATGACGTGGCCTTAGAACCCGTCGACAGCCGATTTGGGTCCGCCATCGACCGGCGGCACTGTTGGAGATGGGCGCATCGGCCACAGATTGCGTTGTTCGCGTTGCAGATCGCTGAGGCAAAACAGCCGGGGCCGCCGCCGCGCCGCCCCCCCCATCCTAAAACAGTGGTTCCCCCTTTGGGGGAACTGGATTGACGATCTCGAAATGATCTTGGATTTTTTTGATGGCTGGTGAAAAGGGAAGGTGGGCCATTCGATTTTTACGAGAATGTGGTCTGGCTTCCGTTCTGACGGGTTCTTCGGATTGTTCATAGGGACAGGTTCACGAGGGCAACAGAAAAGGCCGTGGCGGCCTGTTTTTTGAACGATTCGGCGGTATGGCTGATCTATTCAGAACGGCGCATCGCCACTTCTTCCTTTCATCAGCCATCTTGAAATCAAAACGGACGCTCTTCGTACGTAATTATTCTGTAAACTAAACACGAGATTTGTATGATTCCACGAATCCAAAGGCTGACAATGATTTCCGGCGATTATTTTTTGGGCAATATCACCGCCATTTCGAGCTGGTTTTTTGGAAAATATCACCGACTTTTTTGGGAAATATCACCATTGCGCCGAAAAGTGATATAAAAATACAAGTTCACACATTGACTTTTAGTTAGTTATCTAGATATTTTTTTAGTTATGGAGGCGACAAGATCAATCAAAAAGGAGATTTCAAGATGGTTAAAGACAAGGTGAACAGGGTCGCCCCGGTTATCAAGCAGCTCCGGGAACTGTCAGACCGACCCCAAAGCCCGGTTGCCTCCGGCGACATCATGCACTTGCGGTACGAAACGACCAGGATGACATACGAGGTATCGAGTACCAGTCCGCTCCCCAGGCAGTGTGACGTCAAAATCTACTACTACTGCCTCGGTGTCAGGCAGCAGCAAGAGTATGACGGAGGCGACAGGAACCGTGTCTCCCTGTCTATCCTCGATATTTTGAAGGGATGCGGCATGTCGAAGTCGAGACAGAACTACGATAACGTTGTCGAGGCGTTGCGGCGATACAACGATTTGCGAATGCGCCTCAAGTACAAAGACGCTTCCGGGATCGCAGAGGACTGGTTTGGCTTGTTTGACGCAAGAATCCGCGACCGGAACGTTGAATTGATATTTTCCGATTTTTATCTCGAGGCGCTTGAGGCAGATGACGCAAACACCCACTTTCTGGCCCTTGAGCACATTGCAGGACTGACCGGCCTGGCAATCCAGATTTATGCGATGATGCAGACGCACCTGTTCAGCGTGACAGACAAAGTCCGGCCCTACAAGGAAAAGGCAAGGCTGATCACACGCAAGCTGTTCGGCGAGGACCGTGGCCGCGAACTGCCAGTCAGTTCCGCCCTGACGCACTACGTCAAGCCGGCCCTTGAACGCATCGAGCGGGAAACGGGTTGGGAAATAAGAGTCGAGAAGGATGGCCGAGGCGAAGACTGCATGTGGACATTCTCGACGAAAGAAATCCCCAACTCATTTCGCGTTGCCGGTCTGACAAAAGAAGACGAGGCTATGATCCGTGGCAACAATGACCATACAGTCGAGACAACTTCCACGCAACCGGCTTCAACCGAACTACCCGACGCTGTAATCCGTGCAATCCCAGAAAAATACCGTGCTGACAAAAAGCTCCGCGAGGTGCTGAACGACCTGTTGACAAGGACGGAAGAGCGAAACGTCATCGTCTTGTGTGAGTCTATAAACACAAGGAAAGTCAAGAATTTTGCGGCAGTTGTAATGGGTATGCACAATACCGGCACCCTCCTGGAACAGGCAAAAAAGGTCGGTGCGAACAGGCGCATCAAGACGTTCGATGAGACTCTCAAGAAGCGCCTCGATGCCGCAGCGTACGTGATTGATTGCGGTGAGGAATTCTTCGTAGAGACGTGCAAGGCCAGAGGGGTAACGCCGGAGCAGGTCAGGGAATACGTCGCCAAAAATCAGGCTAACGACAAAGCGTAGCACACAAGAAAGCCCCCGCCAGGGGGCTTCTTCTTTCTTCATTTTCCTTCCCTTTTCACCAGCCACCATCCAACCAGGTATATCAGTCGTCCCAGGACGATCCGCAGCCGAAATCGTCATCAAAGGACGAGCACCCGATGCCGTCATCAAACGACGAGCTCCCGCATCCGCAGATATCGTCATCAATCCCAATTGACGAACACCCGCAAAAATCGTCGTCAAAAGCCGAGGTCGAACTCGACCAATCATCGTCGGACGAAAACATGAAGCTATCATCCGAACTCGATGACCAGTCGTCATCAGCGAATGGATCATGGTAGATATTGCAAGGTAGATGGCTGTAAATCGGAGAATAGTACAGGTCGTCATTATTCAAAAAATCGTCGTCATGAAACATGTCATCCGAAGACCTGGTCCCTATTTCATCGCCAAACATCGACTGCCATCCGTCCCCACCATCAGCCTCACCGGCCGACCAGTTCGTCGTCACGCCGCCACCGTTGCTGACAAGCGCCCCAAACAGCACAGCCGCCCCAAGTATCATAATCACGATCTCCATCTTGCTTCCCCTTTTTCTTTTTTCCTCTCCATTCACACAATCGCTCGATTCAGCGCCTGAGCCCAGAGATTTCTCCACCTTATTGTGTCATAACCCATCTTTTTTATTCTTTTTTCATCTTTTAGGGGTGTTACGGCCGATCCGGTTTTTCCGGGTGCAGGTGCGTTTTTTTGCAAGAGTCGCTGTGTAGCCGGCAAATAGGTGAGTATGACACACGAAAAATGATTTAAATCGGCAGAGGATGCGCTGCGGTGGTTGATCGCGGCGCGTGACACGGCGGGGACCGTCGGGTCAGTGACTGGGAGATGTGTTGCAGACGGAGAACTCGGGCTGACGCCTGATGGGGACGTGTTCCGCCCGTCTGCAGAAGACCGGATCCACACGCGACGCGACCTGGAGATGGTGATGGACGGCGGGATGGGCCGGAGATGCGCAAGGTCCTGGCCGTTTACCTCGATTGCGAATGCGTCCGGACGTACCCGGAAGACGAGGACGGCGAACGGCGGCCGGGGGCGGTAGACTACGTGGTGTATTGGAGGCGGTGTTCCAGACAATACGCCAACCGGCTGATCACGCAGATGCTGGACGTCGTCGAGAACAACTTGTGGCGGTACGATATGCTCTACGAATGCCCCTACCCTGTTCGCGGCGACATACGTCGGTCGGACGTTGACGAGGGCGGCGGCGTTCGGGCAGTGCGCCAGGTAGTCACGGAAGAAGATCTCGAGGCGGCAGCCGAATACTACTCCGCCGAGGAGCTGGAGGCGGCGGGGATAGAAATTGTCCGCGGGGAACAGAGTTGTCACTGATCAAGTCGGCCGCGGGTTTCTGGTTTATCCGCGGCCGCTTTTTTCGGGGGTTGCGAGAGCCCTTGCTGACAACTCTTTAATTTCCTTTAGAGAGGGGGGAGCTGACAAATCTTTAAAAAGATCCTTGGCGTTAGCGATGTAAAAAATGGCCTATTTTGATCAAAAACGACTGTTTTTGCGTTTTTGAATCGTTTTCGCGTTTTGCGTTCGAAACGCGAATTTCGGTCTATTTTGATTAAAAAACGCCATTCCACATCCTATTTCCCCCGCCCGGAACCGCATAGAGTAAAGGGGGGCGGCCATTTCCTTCCTTTTTTTTTTACTGATCCGATGCTCCTTTTTGCAAGAGCGGTGGTCCTTGCGGCGAATAAGTGAATAAGGGCTGCAAGAAAAATGCGGCCGAGGAGAATAAAATGGCAAAGATCAGAAATGGCGGAGAAATGCTGACAAGGTGCTACGTCTGCGATCAGCCGAACCGTGAGCTGAATAAGCTCGACACGATGAAGGGCGGCAAGGCCACTGTCGAGATCGTCGAGGTGTGCGACAAGTGCGCGGTCCAGCTCCGGCGCAATGCGAAACGGAATGGCAAGGGGAGGAGGTAGACATGGCAATGACCGTTCTCCCACCAGAGCGGCGCTGGAAGTGGCCTAAACAATGGCCGACGAGATGGTGGCAAGGGGCCGAGTCGAAAACGGCAAATCGTACCATATCGTCGTATTGGACATTGACTGGCTCTTGGAAAGCGGCGTCCAGGACAAGCTTTTCGTTGCCCTTGCCATGCGTGAAGTCCCCTTTTCCTTTGACGGCGCCCGCCGCATCGAGACAGCCGGAAACGTCTATGTCATTGGAGAACGGGTGAAACCGAAGCCGACGCCAGACAAGAAGCCAATCGGACATCTCGTCGACGAGAAGGTGGACATGGCCGCCGTCCGGAGGCTCCATGGAACTTCTTGACAACCTCCTCGCAATTCTCCGGCCATCCCCGCCCCCCCATCACACGCCGCAACCAGGATCCACCGATGTTCGACTGCAAGGCCGAACACCGTGGCGAACGGCGGTGACACGACGCCCCATTTCTGCTGTTTCCCCCACGCTTCCCAATGGACATGGGAATACGACTATAGATGAAGGGGGCAGAGATCCTTGGCCCACCGCAGATGATTCTTTTTTCTTCTCGTTACGGCTGTTTCCCCCACTCCCTCTATGCCAGGGAGGACAAGAGACAAGAGTGAAGGGGGCAAAATTTCCTTTTTGATCCTTTTTCCTCGGAATCGCCTTCGCGGCGCTGATCCTTATTTCCTTATCCCGGAGACGGAGTGGACAGCCAACGCAACTCCGAGCACAGTCTCGTACATGAGAAGAAAGGCACCGACACATATCAACAGCATTGTCCCCGGTCTCGTAAACGAATTTCCCAACCACGAACCTGAAACTGCCGCCGCTTGCGTCATCGGCAACCTCCATGGCGGTCAGCTGATAACCGTGGCCAGTCGGCCGAGCGTCGGCAAAACGAACCTGGCGGCGCATGTCGTAGCGAGGGTGTCTGCACTGACGCCAACACCGGTCTCGTCCGCAGTGTTTTCATTAGAGGGGGCGGCCGACATGTTCGCTATGCGTATCTTGTCTGCCGTCTTCTGCGGCAACCTGCACCAAGCCGCAACTCTGCTGTCACACGCCCCAATCGTGATCGATGACACACCGGGTATATCCGAGCTAAAGCTGACTGACCGATGCAGAGACTTGGCGCCACTTGGACTCGTCGTCATCGACTACCTCCAGCTCCTGCGGTCAGGACTTGAGCATGGAAGCCCGGAAGACGAGATCAATCGCGTGGTTCCAGGCTTGAAAAAACTAGCAGAGGATCTGGATGCACCGGTCATTATTCTGTTCCAACTTCCACGACATGTTGATAAGCGCCCGGATCGCCGCCCAGAACTGTCGGATCTGAATCAAGCCTTGGCTGACGCAAGCGACATGGTCATCCTGCTGACTCCTGGCCATGATCACCACTCCAACCACATCATCGCCAAATCCTAGCCATTGCCCCGCTGCCCGCGGGGCTTTCTTCTTTTCCTCCTCTTCAATCCTTTTTCAACAGCGAGAAATCTCTCAACTTTTTTTATTTCATTCGCCAAACAGCTTGACTTCCGCCATAGAAGTGTGAAATATTCACACCATAGACGGCGGCAATAGCCGCAAAACGAAGGAGATCGAAAATGGAAAAAGTCAGACACAGCTGCGGATGCACAAAGAAGTACCGGCTCTACGGTCCTGCACATTCTGTCAGGCGACAGATTGAACACCGCGAGGCAATGCCCTGCCCGAAGTGCAAGAGGGCCGCAGAAGAGGCGGTGTTCATCGCAACGTGCGAAGAGTCCGCCCTGGCGAACACCGAAATGGGACTGCCGGAGCTGACCGGCACCGCCGCCCAAGTCGCATATGCAGAATCAATCCGCCGGGACGGCGTACGGGACGCGCTCCGAATGGTCAACAGCGACCAGGAACAGGACGTTATCGACACCCTGTCCAAGGCGACCGCCGCCAAGTGGTGGCTGGACAACAAGGAGTTGATGTTCGGCGCCTGGACAGCCAAGGCCAAGGCTGACTTCACGGCGTAAACCGGATACATATTTCAAAGGAGAATAGAAATGGCAGTATCACTTGATAAAGACTGGACCCGCGTCAACCTTACGATCTGCGCAGAGACAAGAGACCGGCTGGAGAGCTGGAAGCAAAATGGGATATCACTCCCGGCGGCATTGGCGACATGCGCCAGGCTCGTCTACGCCGACGGAATGTCGCCGCTCCACACGCCCAGGGGCGACATCGAGCGGGTCACGTTCCAGCTCCCTGTCCACGTCCTGGCCATCATCGACCTCCTGGCCGAGCGATGGAAGGTCAGCCGTTCCGAGGCCGCCGACCGTATCCTGCAGATCGGAGCAGAGGCAGTCGAAACCGGCGCGAACACGCAGATGTCGGTCATCATGCCGTTTGAAAAAGAGAAGGTCTAACGTGGGAATCACAGCATCTGCAAGGAGGCCCACCTTGACCGGTGGGCTCTCTTGTCTTTATTTATTGACATGCATCAGATAGTGAGCGATTTTGAAAGATTCCGGAAAACATTTTCTCTTGACAATAAAGAGGTTATCAGCTATATTTTCTGAAAATCCCGGATCGAGAGTTTGTCGAGAAGGCTGCACCCAATGAAGGGTGTCTGTACGCCAAGGAGCGAGTGTGGAAAAGGACCGCACCACCCAAAACGGCAATGGCGAAATAACTAAACACATCAACCCCTTCGCGCTGCTCCACCCCCTCCTGAAAGTCGGGACCGCGAAGCGCATCGAACACACCAAGTACAAGATCTTCGTCAAGCAGCTTGGCGGTGAACTTCTTGATGGTGCTGAGGCTGTCTTCGGTGCCGAGAATGCGGTCTTGACCGGCTGCGTCGAAACCCCCGACGGCATCATTGACGTCGAAATGGACATTACGCCCGAAATGTTCGTCGAACTGATGCCTGCGTTCGGTGCGTTCGCGCCCTGCGACACGCACAAGTCCCGTCGCGCGTCCGTCATCTACAAAAAAGGGAAAAGGCTGTTCCTGACCAAGCGCCCTGCTGTCGTCCGCTCTGCCAACTGCGTCCTGCTTGCTGGGGCCTACGTCGGCGTCTGCGACGGCAGCTGGTTCATCCACGGTTTTGCCCAAGGTCGGCCCGATATGATCGCCAACGGCGTCAAGCTGACCGAGGACGAAGCACGGCGCGTCCTGTACGACGCCGGCTACATCGACTTCACTAGCGCCTGCGACCGAGACCCGGCAAACTACCCCCGCCCCCGCACGGCCAAACGCAAGCGTTGCAAGAACGCCGGACAGGCATCCATGCTCGACGCAATGGGGGTGTCCGATGACCGCTAACGACACCAAGGCCAAGCTCCTCCAGACCAGGTTCATCACCCAGGCAGACCTGCCCAGCCTTCACCCCTGGCCGCCCCTTGAATGGTGGTTCACCGGCGAACGGAACAGGCTCGAGGACTACCTCCAGTTCCTCGTCGAGCATGGCATCGCCCCCGAACCCATGGCCATATCCCACTACGACGACCCCGACAGGATCGGCGGCTGCGGCCGCCCCCTGTGGCGGTGCGACCTGACGTGCCCGAGCAGATGGGAAACGTTCGTCGGCCCCCATCCCCTGCCTGATCCCGACGAGGACGTCCCGTTCTAAAGCCAAAAATCCGCTCAAAACCGCCGGTGGCACGTCATTTTTTGGCGTGTCACCGGCGAAAAACGTCTGGCGCTCACCGGGTTTTCCGTGCGCCATGTTGACGACACCTTGAAACAGTACTTTATCAAGCGATTTCTTATTGTTACGACCTTTACTTTCGTAATTTCGGGGGTGTCCAATAAATGCATGACGGCGACAGCGCCTGGGCCAAGGGGTTGGCCAGGCGACCAAAAAAGCCGCAACCAGGAAGGAGAAAAAAATGGGGTCAAAGAGAATCATCAAGACAGAAGATGGCATGTCGCTCGACGCGACCGGCTACGCCGGACGGTACCTGCTCGTCGATCAGATGGGCGGGGTCCAGGCCGCCACGGACACGAGGGACGCGATCTGCGCGTTCGCGGCTGTACTGGCGCACATCGATAGCCAAATCGTCGCGCTTTCTGCGTACGACGGTTCGACCGGGGAACGGTGCAACGACGAAATCAGCGCAATGGGCACGGCGTACCTTCCGTACGTAATCGATGCACTGATCCCGTGCGCCGAAGACGAAGCGAAACGGGCTATCTACAAACACACGAGAGAACTTCTCGTGGCCGCCGGTGCGGCAACCGGAATTGAGTTGATCGACGAACTGATCCAGTAACGACACGCGGCGGTTGGGGGCGACTGCGGAAACAGCGCCGCAGCGCCCCCAGGGCGGAGCCGTGGAGGCCCGTGTGCAAGCGCTTGGAGAAGCGAATGCACACAAGAACGGAAGAAGGAAGATCGGTAGGAAGGACGTGAAGTCCATGTGGTCATGACGACTAACGGCTGCACAATAGACGGTTGCGCGCATCTATGAAGATAAAGGCGAGGCCGGGACATACACGATGACCAGGGCCAGGGGAGAGATATAACCCACTTCACCGGCAACAAGGAGGCTCCTTTTCGGGGCCTTCTTCTTTTTTAAAACTTTTCCCCGCCAAATCTTGACTCTTGAAATTGCGCCAAGCGAGAATTGGATTCCTTGGGGATGCATTTCCCACCCATTCTCATCTCACTTCCTCCACCGGAAGCCGCGGGAACCTCCCCTGAAAAGGGCCGCCGGCTTCCACTTTTTTTTGCCATGTGCGGTGCAAAAACTGCACATTGCGAAACTTTTTTTGATGCAGAATTTTGCACAATCTGAAAATATACAGTTATTTCAATATGTTTATGCGTAATGCAAAAACAAGGAATCGTCAACTTGTTGAAATAGTTGTTGATTTGCCTATTTTATGGAGTAGACTTGTCCTGATATGGGGAAATCGCATTTGAAAAAATCGGAGGTCGCCGAGACACTTGGCGTGTCGCAGAAGACGGCTGTCCGACTGCTGGAGCAGTGGGGGGTGGATCCGTGCGCAGATCTCGGTCCTGGGCGGGGCATGGGGTATCGGTGGCGGACGGCTGATGTTGTCGCGGCGCTCGAAAAAACCAGGCCGCACCGGATGACACCAGCACCTCGGCCACGGCGCCGCAAGAAGGCGCACGGCCTTGATAGTCCGACGCTCATGGCCGATCTTTTCGGCGAATAGCATAGTCCCGTTGACGCCATTTTCGAGGCGGGGCACCATGTCAGTTCTATGGAATATTTCGAGCCTTGAGGAGGGTTTATGGCGATCAAGCGGCAGAAGGGCAAGAAAGAGACGCTGTATCACGTCTATTATCGGCACCCGTATCTGGACAAGACTGTCTACGAGCCGTTCGGACACGACGAGGATGCGGCCAAGAAACGCAATGCGGAAGTGAAATATTTGCTCAAGTACGACAGGGAGTCGTTCCTGCCGGAGCGGCAGGTTGACGACACGGAGAAGACTGGGCCTACCGTAGACGATATCCTGTTGATGTACCTGCAGGATGTCGCCGCCAGAAAAAAGGGGCAAGATCTGGCGAAGGAGAACATGGAGACAACCCTGTCCCATTTGAAATTCGTACGCCCAATCATCGGGCATATCCCTGTTTCGGAATTGACAAAAGCACACCTGCGGGAGGTCGTCGCCGAACTGCGGAAGCCGCACGTCATTGATATGACATATACCCCAAATGGCAAAACCAAGAAGGTCAAGCGGAAGGTAAAGGGCAACTCACAGACGACGATAAATCGAAAGGTCAGCATCGTCCAAAGCGCCTTGAATTGGGCCGAGGAGCAGGAACTTATCGAGGAAAACCCGGTGTTCAGATTCTCTGGGGCAAAGCGTGGGCCGAACAACAAACCTGCTCCGCCTACTGTCGAAGAAGCCAATCTCATCGTCGCTGCGGCCTCCGATCATGTCCGCCGCGCCGTTGTCCTCGGTGTCGGGACCGGGGCCAGGATGGGCAGGTCCGAGTTGCTGAAGGCGACATGGGCGGACGTGTCTTTCGAACGGAATTGCATCCGTATCTCGTCGGCCGAGAAAAACAAGAACATCACGTATCGGGATATCCAGCTCAAGCCCAATGTCATGGATGCCTTGAGATACTGGCGAAAGAAGGACGCAGATATCGGCCATGTCGGCCACATCATTCATTGGAACGAGAAGCCAATCAAATCGCTCAAAACGGCTTGGTGGAGGACGCTTGAACGGGCCGGGATCACTCGCCGCATCCGTCCATACGACTGCCGCCACCATTTCGTAACAGAAGCCCTTCGCAAGGGGTGCGATCTTAAGGCCATATCAACGATCGCCGGTCACGCAGACCCGACCATGATCTTGAAGCACTACCAGGAAGTCGTCGAGGAGACCAAGGCGGCGGTCATCAACTCCACCTCGGAGCTGGAACTGCCGGACCTTGACACAGGCCCACAATATCTTGCCAAAGCTAAATAGCTACCCCACCAACCACCATCAACATAGCGGCGCTCCGGCGCCGCCTTTTTTTGCTCTGTGTCCCGAACAGATTTGAACCGATTTTTATCCTACAACTTATCCGTTTTTACCCCTATTTTATCCGTTTCACTGTCGGATAAGCCTGTTTTTTCGTATCAAAAACAAGTACTTAGAACGTATTCCATGCGTTCGGGACGCAGAGATCGGAGGTTCAAATCCTCTCATCCCGACCAGAAAATTCAAGGCCTTACGGAAAACCGTAAGGCCTTTTGTTTATTCTAACAATTGAATGCAGAAGACGTCAGCCCTTGCGCAGACTTCGTGTCAGAAAGCGATCGAGCTGGTTGGTGAACTCCTGCTTATCTTTTGGTCCTAGAGGAGCGGGGCCGCCTGAAACCATACCGCCGCTTCGCAATTCTTCCATCAGGTTGCGCATGCGCAGCAGACCCTTGACGTTATCTTCAGTGTACAATTCGCCACGCGGGTTGAGCCCCGTAGCCCCCTTATCAACAATAGCGTTCGCCAATGGGATATCAGCCGTGATCACAAGATCACCAGATTTGACCAAGCGAACAATCTCCTTGTCTGCTTCGTCAAAACCGGACGCCACCTGGACTGCTTTGATCAAAGGCGAAGGAGGAACAGAAAGAAAGGCATTGGCCACCAATGTCACTGGCACTTCACGTCGGAGTGCGGCTTTAAACAATATTTCTTTGATTACATTGGGACACGCGTCGGCATCAACCCAGATATGCATTAGTACCCGCTTAAGCTTAAGATTAACAATAAATCGGCCTGCAAATTCTAGCTGTAAACACAGAATATGAAAACCCTCGACTGCTCCTCCCCCCACTGAATGTCATCCATGCAATGAAATGGAGCCACTTTCCCCCCTCTTCCCTCCAGCGACTCCGACATCCCACCATTTTCGACGTCTGCAACTCACCAATAAAAAAAATACAAGGCAACCTCTTTGAACTTCATGGAATTGCGCGCAGCCAAGCCAAAACCAAGCACTGGGTTGATGATTTGTAGTTGCAAATTCCTTTCGACAGGATATGTAGATTATAAAATCGTCGATTTAAGTACGTGATTCAATTTTGGTAAATTCTGGCTTCCGTTATTTTACCTGCAAGAAAAACGTAAGGAGATGGCCTATGGCTTTTACCGATCATTGCGAGATTTTTGCATCTATTTCAGAATCACTCATCAACTCATTAGTTGCCAATGTGGCTCGGCAACGGCCTTCGCTCTTCAATTACGGCACGAAATCCTTTGTGGACTCTCCCCAGTTCATGTGCAGTGAGATCGAAGTTTCGCCGGGCCTGCCGGGCAACCAACCGCATGTCACTCTGGAGCATCCCCTGCCGGTTCCCGGGGCCGACGGCTATGCCTTTGAGTGGTGTGCGCAACTGGTCAAACTGGAAATCGACTTTCATCCTTTCAACCATGTCCACCTACCGCCAGAACTCTCGCCCGGCACCCAAACACTCGCGCTGCATGCCACTCTTTGCGCGGCGATAGCCTGTCCCTCGAAAAAGGATTTGCAACACCTTGGAGAAAAGGAGGGAGACAAGTATCCCGTAATTGATCCGGCACAGGCCTTCGCCAGCGAGTCTTCCCATCAAAACTTATCCGACAAGGAGTGGGAACTGTTCCCCTTCAATCCGGAACTCCTCAATTGTTTCTGTATCGAACTCTTCGCCACGGCCCACCTGATCACCAACGACACCACGGTGGGCCCGGTCCTCCGCATCGAACTGACGGGACTGGAGATCGTCGACATCAAACCAGACGGCCTGGAGCAAAATCTGGAATGCTTCATCGCGACGACCGTATCGCTCGGCATTCTTCCTCGGCTCAGGCTGGCTGTCCGCGACCTGCTTTTCGACCTGAATGAGTTTGGTCAGTTGTCCATCGGACTCACGGTTCCGTCCGCATCGGTGCCGTACAATCCCAGCATTGAGAAGGACCGCCTTTCGGTTTTTGTCGATGTCAATTTCAGCTGACGGGAGAGTTCCATGAATGATTTTCAATTAGCGATTTCCGAGAAGGTTACTGAAGCCCTTTTCACTCAATTGCGGGACAATTTTTCCGTCAGCCATTCCGACAGCGGCAGCTTCGGCCCCTTTTCGGCCAGCTACTCGGCCGGAATCAAGCTCCAAAACGGAAAGATCGATTTCCAGAACAATGGCACGGTGCTGATCAAGGAGCTCGACATCGTGTACGATCCGTTGAAGCTGACCTTCGGCATCGACATCCCGAAGGTGACAGTCGGCGGCTTTTGCATCATACCGAAACCGTGGGGCGGCTGCGCCTTGCGAGCGCCCAAGAAAACCTTCTTCGGCGGCAATCCGGACATATCGGTTCCGCTGGACCTGAGCGGCATCATCACCACGGAAATTTCCGCCAGTTGCAGCGCAAAGATGAAGCACTTCGACGATCCGGCCAATGCCGGACTCACGCCCTGGAAAGCGAATGCCCTGGGCAAATCGGATCGGTGGCAACTGTTCCTCGAACCCGGCTATGTCGACATCGACCTGATCGATATCGCTGATACGGCCGGCAACCTGATCGACTCTATGGTCGACGCGGCCGTGGACCAACTCCTCGGATTCCTGCCGGGATGGGCGCGAAGCCTGGTCAAGGCCATACTGGGTAGTTTCTCCTCGCTTATCCGAAAGCTGCTCGACATCGGAGACGACGTTCAGGAGTGGCTGTCCAACATGCTCGGCGTCAGCCTGGGTCTGTTCAATTTCGCAGTACAAATGGTGCTCGAGTATTTTGCCGACAAATATCCGATTTTCGAGTTCGACGACCCCTACCCGATGCTGCCGACGGCTCCGGGCCCGGGGGGTTCGGGAGCATTGGTTCCCGTTCTTATGCCGGTCCAATCGCCCGACATAACAGTCAATGACAAGGAGATGGTAATTTCGGCTTCACTGGGGGTGATCTGATGATTTATCTTAATTATGCTGCACTGGGAGCCGTCCGCCTGAGCTCCGATGGTCTGGGGCCTGTCGATTCGATTGCCCATCCACTCAAGGCTGGCAGGTATCACGGAACGGTCTGGCTGAACGACGAGATCGAGGGAACCTTCATCCTCAATATCGAGGCGGAAGGCGATGGCGATCAGGTCGACATCGACCTGGCCTCCATCGGCAAGGTGGGCAAGGCGATCCTCAAGCAGGGTCCGCCCGTCTTCTCCGGCGGCTGCCTGAAAGACGCTCCCGTGTACGCCATGTTCCACTGCGAAGAGGAGCGCACCGGCTACAGGGTGCTGCTGGCCAAGGTCGGCGAGGACAAAAGCGAGTTCGACAGCAAAGCCTTGTCCAAAGGCGACTATTACATCCTTACACCGCTCAAGCCGGGCTCATGGAAAATCACGACCTCCGCAGGCAAGGAAGGCAGCCTCATCGTGGAGGAGGCAAAACCCACGGCCAAAGCGAGAGCCAGCCAGCATGGCGCTACGATAGTCACCGATGGCAAAACCATTAAGCCCGCGAGAACGAAAATCGTGTCGGGTGATGGCGTTGTTTTCGAGATAACAGGCAAAAAGGTCGCCATTGAAGTGGCCCTAGCACAGAGCGGGAGGCCTTCCGGTCAGATTCGCCCTAAAGTCCGCATTCCTGGCAGGATCAAGCGGCCATAGGATAACAGACCTATTGGAATAGCGTGGCCGCATTCCTTGTTGAAACCGCCTTCACGCTCATACAGACACCTAGCACGCATAAATAGGGACTTGAGGAGAACCCTCAAGTCCCTTCTCACGCAGAAACCGAACCATTTCCTAACCTAACGGGTGCAAATCGGGACACAGAGCGCTTCAAGCCGTCAATATTCCATGGCTGACAGATCCACACCGAACTTCTCCCATTGGGCGTTGGCCAGGGAGTTGGCCTTTTCCACCATCTCCTCCTCCCAGGGTTCCAACACCAGGGTCTCGGCCACCAGTTGCCAGATGTATTTCACCTCGTAGGTGTACTCCGTGTAGTATTTAGGGATGCGTTTCATGATCTGGTCGCGGCAATTGGAGCACCCGACCACCACCACGTCGGCGCCGCTTCGCCTGATCTGGTCATACTTGCGCCGGGCATGGTAGGCGGACTCATCCTCGAACGGCATGGGCCACATGCCGCCACCGGCACCGCAGCAATAGTTCAATCCCCGGTTGGGCGTCATGTCCGCAAAGTCGTCCACGCACTGTCGGATGATCCAGCGAGGCTCCTCGTAGTAACCCTTGCCGAAATGCCGAGCCAGCTCGCGGCCATGCTTACAGGAGTCGTGCCAGGTAAACCTCTTGCCTGCGTTGACCGACTTGTCGAGCCGGATGCGGCCCTCGCGAATGATCTGGATGAGGTAGTCATAGAGATAGGTGAACCCGACCTCGTTGTTGGGGTCCTCCAGAACACAAGTCTCCATACCCTTGCGGCAACCGTACGACCCACCGCCGCAGTCAGGCATGATCATCCGTTCGATGTTGTGCTCCTTCATGAAGTCGATCTTGCGCTTGGCCAGCTTCCTGTTGGCGGCGTAGTTGCCGGTAAACAACGCCCAGTCCACTGCCTCCCATCCTGCGGAAGGAACGGTCCAGTCCTCCTTCGCGGCATAGAAGACCTTCCACCACCAGAATTGATCCTCGAAATCGCCGTAGACTTCCTTGGAATTGGGGAAGAAGAGAATCTTGGCGTCATCCTTGTCCACCGGGACATAGAACCCGGGACACTCTTCGGCCATTTCCGCGCCCAACTCGGCCATCCCTTCCAGGTAATCCTCCCTGGCAATGGCCAGATTGTTCCCGGTATCCACGTTGTTCTGCATGCCCTGGTGCAGGGTCCCGGGCACCTTGTCCCGGTCTCGCAAGGACTTCATGTGGGCCATGACAGCGGGAATGTCGATGCCCATGGGACAGGAATAGGCGCACCGTCCGCACCCCGTGCACAACCACGGAAAGTTGGAGTCCACCACCTCGTCCACCATGCCGTAGGAAAGCATGCGCATGACCTTGCGCGTATCCCACCCCTCCATTCCGGGAGTGCCGGTGATCGGGCATCCGTTCGAGCATGTTCCGCAGACCATGCAGGCGCTGAAATCGAATTTGGCGAGGAACTCCCGAACCTCCGCATCCATAGGCTTGGGCATGACCATGTCCATGGCTCACTCCTTTTTTGCGGCGTCGCGCCGCCCGAATCTCCGGGAGCGGCAACGCTCCCGGAGACGATTGCTTCTCTTGGGGCCAGTCATCGGTTACGGCTGAAAGCCGAACTAAACCGTGGCCTCGGCCTCGGCAGTGACCACCTGGCCTGTCTGGTCGTACATAAGGCCGCAGCGCAGGTCGAAGTGGCGGTTGACACTCATGGTCGGACAAGGCGCATTAAGCGCCACCTGAGTGACCGTGGAGCCGAGAAACGCCTTTTCCGGATCCTGCTCCTTGGAATGGTGCGCCATGAGGATCAGGTCCGCGTTGCCCTGGCGCGCCATACGCAGGATTTCCATGGCCGGTTCGCCCGCGCAGGCTTCGAAGGAGCACCCCTTCACGCCGTCAAGACGCCCGCCGTATTCCTCCTTCAGCCGGGCCACGACCTCGCCGCTGTCCGGTCCGCCGGGACCGGCCACGTGCATGACCACAAGGTCGGCCTTATACTGCCGCGCCATCTGTCCGCCGTAGGCCACGGCGCACTCGGCCTGCTCGGAGAAGTCCGTTGCCACGAGGATCTTGTCGAACAACGGTTCCTTGCAGACAACATCCTTGTGCACGATCATGACCGGACAACGGGCTCGCTGACTGACCCGCTCCAGTGTGGAGCCCGCCATATTCCACATGTGTGACCGCTTCTCCTCATAGGCCTTGGTGTGAGGCCCCATGACGATCAGGTCAGTGTTCTTCTTCCTGGCCAATCGCAGAAGCTCGTTGTGCGGGATACCCGCCACGACCACGATCTGCGACCCGGGAATGGACCCGAGGTAGCTGCCGTACATATCCTCCATCTTTTCCTTGAGTCGCCCCGTCTCGCCGGAAGGCTCAAGGTGTTCAATGGCCCCCCAGCCCTGCTCCATGCCCGCAACGTGGGTAAGATAAAGCTTGGACTCGAACTTGGTGGCGAATTCGGCCGCCGCCTTGACCGCGCATTCGTCGATTCCGGTAGGCGTGACGCCCACAATGATGTCCTTAAACATGACTTGCCCCCTTTTCCTGAGGTTGATCCGTTACACCTGCCGCTCCCGTCCCTGTTTCCGGCTCGGGCATCGCCCAGGCCCTGGTTGCCATGTCCTCCCTGACTTTTGCCGTCATGGTCAGGTTCTTCTCCAGTTGCACAGTCTCCCGATCCAGCCCCAGGGCCAGCCCCATGAGCTGGGTCAGGTAGAGTACCGGCACGGGTTTGCCCCCTTCCTTCACCGCCCTCGCCTGATAGGCCTCCAGGTTCATCTGGCAAAGCGGACAGACCGTGGCGATGGCGTCCGCCCCTTCCGCGTCCGCCAGAATGGCTGCCACGGATTCGATGGCCACTTCGGGATGTCCCATCATCAGGGACGCCCCGCAGCAACGGTTGCCCATTCGCCACTCGAATACCTCGCCGCCCATGGCCCTGATGAACGGCTCCATCGAGGTGGGATTGCCGGGCTCGTCGAAAACCGGATAAGGACGAAGGATCTGACACCCGTAATAAGGAGCGATCTTCATACCCTTGAGCCCATCGGTGACCTTCTGTTCAGCGATCTTCGCGCCCACATCCGTCTTGAGCACGTCCAGCAGGTGACGCACGGTCACATCGCCCCGATAATGCAGCCCACTGGCTGCCAGGACTTCATTGACCTGTCCGTGCAGATGACGATCTCCCACCACCTCCCGGTTGACCTTGAGCAGGTTGAGATAGCAGGCCGAGCACGGCGCGAGCACGTCCAGGCCCTCCATCTCCTGCTCCACAATCGCCAGGTTCCGTGCGGGCAGCGCATAATTCATCAGCCGGGAGACCGGCTCTGCGGCGCTCGCGCCGCAGCAGGTCCAGTCCGGAATCTCGATCAGTTCGCAGCCGAGCCGTTCCATGACCGCCCGCGTGGTCACGTCGAACTCGCGGGCGCTCTCCATGAGCGAACAGCCGGGGTAATACGCATACCTCATGACATCCCCTCCATTTCACGGGCCTTGGCGAACAATGGCTCCAGGACCCCGTTATGTACGGAGGAAGGCAGGTGCACCTTGCCCTTGCACAACATCTTCACCCCGAGGGGCAGGAAAGTGAACGGCAAGGCCGGGTCCTTCCGTTTGAGAAAGTAGCGCTGCATCATGCTTGTCTCCTGCACCCTGCCGTGCGTTTCCACATCCTCCATAAAGGCCTCGTAGAAAGCGCCGTTCCTTCGCGCCGCCCGATTGCCGTCCAGCCGGGCCAAACGCTTCAGGGCGGCCATGGCCGAGGTCAGCTTCAATCCGCGCGGGCACCGCAGGGTGCACATGTAACAGGACGAGCACATCCAGAACGTGCGGCTCTCAAGTATCCGGTCCAGCATGCCGAACTGGATCATCCGCCACATGGCGCGCGGGGTCACATCCATGGCGTGCCCGTTAGGGCAGGACGCCGTGCAGGTGCCGCACTGCATGCAAGCGCCCACAGTCTCCTGCAACCCCTTGAGCACGCTGCGGTATTCATCCGATACCGGACTCCATGTTTCCCTGACTGCTCCACTCATGATTCGCTCCTTGGCATAGCCGTTGCCCGGCCTCAGGCCGGTTCCTCCAACGCCGCGTCGATGACCGACAGCATGGGCGCGTCGTGAAATCCCTTCAGCACGGTGGCACTGTTGGGGCACACTGCCGCGCATGCGCCGCAACCCTGGCAGAGGATTTCGTCCACCCGGATCTGTCCGGCGTCCATATCCACCACTCTGGCCCCGTACGGGCAAGCAGAAACGCATGCCTGGCACAGGGAACACAAGGAGTGCCGCACCTGGGCCACCACGGTCTCGCGGGCGATGGTTTCAGCGCTCAGGATGCGCAGGGCCCGCTGTGCCGCAGCCTTGGCCGATGACACGGTCTCGTCCATGCGCCGGGGAGACAAACCGGTGCCGCACGCGTAGATGCCCTGCTTGAGGAAATCCACGGGCCGCCACTTGAAGTCCGCCTCCTGATAGAATCCGTCCTCGTCCACTTCCACGCCGAAAACCTCCAGGAGATCTTCCACGTCGTTGGGCTCCAGCCCGCTGGACAGGGAGAGGATGTCGGTCTTCAGCCGGATTTCGCTGCCCAACACCGGATCGTATCCGGTTATGACGGGCTTGCCGTCCTCGAATTCCACCTTGGGAGCGGTGTCCCGGTCGTAGCGGATGAAGATGGCTCCGGCCTTGCGCGCCTGAGTGTAATAGGTCTCCAGGAATCCCTGGGTCATGATGTCGCGGTAGAAGACATAAATTGACAGGTCCGGGTTACGCTCCTTGAGGTTGAGCACATTCTTGAGCATCTCCGGGCAACAGACCTTGCTGCAATAAGTGCGTTCCTCGTTCCGGGAGCGCCAGCACTGGATCATGGCCACGCCGGACAATGCGCCCGCATCGAGCTTGCCCGAAGCAAGCTTCTCCTCAAGCTCGAGATGGGTCATGACCGATTTGTGCACGCACAGGCCCGACTCATAGACCTTGGCCTCATGGGCTCCCGTGGCCAGAATGGACACGCCGTGTTCCAGGGGGAATACCCCTTCCGGGCCGGCAATGGCCGAACGAAAACGCCCGGCGCTGCCGCGCGAAAGCACCACACGGGAATCTGTGAACACCTTGATATTAGGATGCTTGTTGACCTGACCCATCAGCTCTTCCATGAACTTGCGCGGGTCGCTGCCGTCGAGCTGGGTATACAGCCGCATGGCCATGCCGCCGAGCTCTTCCTCGGCCTCCACCAGGCAAACGCCGTACCCCTGATCCGCAATGGCCATGGATGCGGTCATGCCCGCCAGGCCGCCGCCCACGACCAGGGCCGAACGCGCAACGTCGACCATGACCGGCGGGGGCACCGGGTCTGCGCCCTGCAACCTGGCCACAGCTGTTGCCAGAGCCGAATAAACTTCCTTCTCCGCCCGCACCAGGCAGGCCTCTTCGCCTGCGCCGCACGCCGCATCAAAGGTGACGGTGTAAATATCCACAACGTCCATGAGTGCCGGATTCAAACCGATGGTACGGCCTAGTTCCTTGAGGCGCGGTATGTAGGCGTAGGGCATGCACGCCCCGATGAGCACGCGATTGGGCTTGAACTCCATTGCGGCCCGCTCGATCTCCTCCCACCCTTTGGCCGTGCATGCTCCTGACACGGGCAGCACGTTGCATACCGAGTGAACCCGGGCCATCTTCTTGCCGAGGACCTCAAGATCCACGGCCTGCTCCAGGGTCGGACAGGAGGCACAGATTGCCACCAAAGTACGCGGCGGCTCGCGGGATACATCTGGATACTCCGGTTCCGGCTCCCGCTCGATACCTGCCAGCACATCGTAGACCTTGATGATGCGCGAGGCGGCCTGGGCCGCGGCCCCGGCCTGAATGACCGACTCGGAAATGTCTCGAGGCTGCCCAAAAGCGCCCGCCGCAAACACGCCCACCCGACTGGTCTTCTCCGGCGCATAAGGCTTGGTGTCCACGAAGCCCCATTCGTTGAGATCAACGTCCAGGGTTAGGGCAAACTTGTCCGTCCCCTTGGGAGGCCTCGCCCCGGCAGCCAGCACGACCATGTCATAGACCTCGGTCAGCAGTTCGCCGCTGTCGGCCAGGTATTCGACCTTGATGCCCTCTCCGTCCTCGGTGGGCGTGAGAGAGTGCGGGCGGCTGCGCACGAAGCGCACGCCCTTTTCGAATTCGGCCCGGTTGCGGTAGCGTTGGTACCCCTTACCGGACGTACGCATATCCATATAAAAGATGGTGGTATCCACCTCGCCCCCGGTGACCTTCTTGGCCAGGAGGGACTCCTTGATGGAAAACATGCAGCAGATGCCGGTGCAGAAATCAGCATTCTTCTGCACGTCGCGAGAGCCCACGCACTGAATCCAGGCGATGTTCTTCACGGCCTTGCCGTCCCCCGGCCTGAGCAATTTGCCGCCGGTGGGCCCGCTGCCGCTGATGAGCCGCTCGAACTCCACGGCGGTCAACACGGCGGGATGGGAGTAGGACCAGACGTCCTCGCCCCCTTCTGGGTCCATGGACGGCCTGTAGCAGTCAAATCCACCCGCCAGGACAACAGCCCCGACCTCCAACTCCTCTGTGGAGTCGGACATGATCCGGACATAGAGCTTGTCCAGCCATGGCACGAACCTCCCAGCCTCCAGCGGCTTGACCAAAAACTCGCGCGCACCCAGCATGACAAGGTCTGCGGCGGCTTCAGCCTGATCTGGTTCGGCCAGAAGGACTACATCCATGTCGGGCCGCAACTCTCGGCTGCGGGTAAGGATGCGCTCGGCGTCCATGCCGTTGGTATTCATGCCCAACAGCATGAGGCCGAAGTTCTGCTCTGAAGCGAGCGCGTCCACGGCCTCCTGTCCGCCCGAAACAAAGTGAAGCGGAAAGTTCTGTTCTTTGAGCGCTTCGCGCATGAACGCGGTGGTTTCTGGGTCGCCATCCACAACCAGAATGTGAAACTCCTTACGCTCGTCGAACTTGAAGTCGATAGCCCCGGTGGGACACGCCTCGAAGCACTTCCAGCAGCGCTGGCAGTTGTCGAGATCAAGGACGTAATGGTTGGGAATTGCGTGCGGAACGGGAAGATAAATCGCGGCCCGCTCGGACAACCCGGCGTCGAACTCGCTGGGAACCCGTACCGGGCAAACCTCGGAACACTTGCCGCAGCTCACGCACTTTCCGGGGTCGATCAGTGTGGAGTTTCGCCCCAAAGAGACGAGATACTTGCCCGGCTCCCCCTCCAGTGAAGTCAGCTCGGTGGAGAGCATGATGTCGATATTGTCGTGGAACAGCCCCTTGCGCAGGCAGTACTGGCTGGACGAGTCCCGTGCCATGAGCGGCAGCATCTTGCACATGCCGCAATGATCCGAGGGAAACTGGTGATCCAGTTGACTCAGGATGCCCCCGTGGTTGGGGCGGCGGTCGACGAGCGCCACTTTATGGCCGGTGACGGCCAGGTCAAGGGCGGCCCTGATGCCGCCGATGCCGGCCCCGATCACCAATGCGCCGTATTGCTTTCTCATAATGTCCTCCGGAGTCTCGGCCTAAACCATGTGGGAAACCGTTTCCTGGAACTCGTCTTCCTTGAACACCGACATGGGCGGCGGCTCATCCAGGCTGCGCCCCGGCTCGTAACCGAAGCTCTCCTGGGTCCGCGCCGAGACGGTACGGAACAACTCCATGACCGGGATGCCGTTGGGACAGGCGTTGGAACACTGGCCGCAACCAACGCAGGAGAGGCCCATGTGCGCCATGCGGGTCAAGTGGTAGAAAATGGTGTCCGTGGGCATCTTGAGGCTGCCCTTGCGCTTGGCCCATCCCATGTACTGCCAGGGCTTGTGCTCGAACACGTCGGTATTGAAGACGCACTCCTTGCAGTAGCAGACAGGGCATGCCACCCGGCAGTTGTAACAGTTGACGCAAGAGGCCAGATATTCTGACAGGTCGGTCAGGGTTCCGGTTACCGCCTTGGTCTGCTCGATCATCGCATCGCGGTTGGCGGTGCGCGTCTCGATCATGGCCTCAAGCGCCTTGTCGCGCCCGTTGGCGTTTCCTTCGGCCAGTCCCATTCCGTTGAGCAACGCCTCGCCGCGCGCACTTGCGGCCATGACCGGAATGGACTTGCCCAGGTCCGCCCCGGCCACGCCCACGACGATATCCGCGTTCTGCGGAGCCGGATGCTCGCACGCCCGGCAGGCCGGAGCGATGTCCATACCTTCCCCGGGCCCGCCGGAATGAAAAGCGAGAGTCGCCTCAAAAGGATCGCGACCTTCCTGGAAATTAGCGTATCCAGTGTTGTCAAAGGCCCCCATGCAGTCCACGCCCACGATGATGATGTCTTCGAGGCTACCCTGATTGAGCTTGACCAGTTCCACGAAAGCCCGGATTTCGCAGGGGCGCATGACAGCGGCAATGCGCTCGCCCGACTGCCCTCGCGAGAGCCGGGAAACCAGCTTGGCGCTGTTCACTGGAAAGGCCGGAGACAGCGGATCGGCCCCGGAAAGCTGCTTCGGATCAGTAATCAGGGTTGGCATGGGAAGCCCCTTGCCGAAATGGTGCACCGGCACGAGCACCCCACCAAGAGTCTCGCTCTCCAGCACCCCTTTCAAGAAACCCTGCAACGCGATGATGGGACTCTCCTCTACCTGGATATTCACTGTGGTCGCCATGACGCATCCTCCCTAGACCACGGCCATGGAACGCGTTTCCATGGGACCGAGTTCCCGTATCTCATTGATGAAGTTGTTCACCGTGGCCGCAAACTCGTTGCCCTCGCTGGCGCCGACCCAGGTCAGCCTGACCCGGTCCCGCTCAATACCGAACTGGGGCAGAATCTCGTTGAGCAGCTTGACCCGGCGGCGCGCCTTGTAGTTGCCGTTGATGTAGTGACAATCCCCGGGATGACAGCCGCTGACTAACACACCGTCCGCCCCGGAAAGGAGCGACTTGACTATGTACTTGGGGTCGACCATGCCGGTACACATCATGCGCACCAACCGAACATTGGGCTGCTGAACCATCCTTGACGTCCCGGCCAGATCCGCAGCGGTAAAGGTGCACCAGTTGCAGACAAAGGCCAGTATAGTGGGTTCGAACTCATGACTCATGGTTGCCTCCTCAGGCCGTTTCGCCGGGTTGAATCTCCTCCGTGATCAAGGCCGCGCCGCCCTCCGTTTCCGGCTGCGGGACCACCGGCATCATGCCGAGCAGCCCGTCGATCTCGTCGAATATCTGGGTTTCCCTGAAATGCTTGATCTGGGCCGCGCCGCTCGGGCAATACCCCGCGCAACTGCCGCACCCCTTGCACATGGCCTCGTTGATGACCGACACCTGCCGCCGCTCGTCGAATTCGATGGCCGAATAGGCGCACAGATCGATGCAGACCTTGCAGCCCACGCAGACGTCGGGGTTGATCCAGGAGGTGGTGGGCGAGATGTCGACCTTGCCACGCGCGGCCAGAGCCAGGGCCTGGGCCGCCCCGCCCGAGGCATGGGACACCGCGTCCGGAATGTCCTTGGGGCCCTGACAGGCTCCGGCCAGGAACACGCCGTCCGTTGCCGTGGAAACCGGTCCGAGCTTGGGGTGCTCCTCAAGGAAGAAACCATCCTGTCCCTGGGCCACGCCGAAGATGCGGGCCACCTCGGTCACATCCTTGCGGGCCTCCATGGCCGTGCAGAGGATGACCATATCCACGGGCACCCGTACATTCATGCCGAGCAGGGTATCCTCTCCGACTACCACCAGCTTGCCGTCTTCCTCCACGATCTCAGCCGGTCTGCCCCGGATGAAAGTCACGCCCTCTTCCTGAACGCGCTTGAAAAACTCCTCGTACCCCTTACCGAAGCAGCGCATATCGATGTAAAAATTGTAGACCCTGGCATCATGCCCTACCTTGTCCTTGATCAGGTGGTCGTACTTCAGGGCGTACATACAACAGGTCCGGGAACAATATTCGTGGTAGTTTTTGTCGCGGCTGCCCACGCAATGGATGATGGCCACGGCCTCGGGCTTTTCCCCGTTCTTCATGACGATGCGCCCTTCGGTGGGCCCCACCGCGTTGTTCAGACGCTCGAACTGGAGGGCCGTATAGACCTCGTCATACTTGCCGAAGCCGTATTCCCGGAGCGGAGTCGGATCCATGGCGTCATAGCCGGTGGCCAGGACGATGGAGCCCACGTGAAAGACCTCATGCCGTTCTTTCTGCTCGTAATCGATGGCCCCGGTGGGGCATATCTTCTGGCAGATTCCGCACTTGTCCTTGGTGATTTTCTTGCAGATTGTGCCGTCAATGACGGGTGTATTGGGTACGGCCTGAGGCGAGTTGCGGTAAATGGCCTTGCGAAACCCCAACCCCTCGTTGAACTCGCTCAACGCCTTGGTCGGACACTTTTCCAGACAGGCCCCACAACCGGTGCAGACGGCCTCGTTCACGTAACGCGGCTTGCGCTTTACCGTGACCGTATAATTGCCTACGAAGCCGGAGACGTCCTCCACCTCTGCCCAGGTCATCAGGTTGATGTTCGGTTCCTGGCTGACGGCCACCATCTTGGGCGTCGAAATGCATGCCGCGCAGTCCAATGTCGGAAAGGTCTTGTCGAACTGGGCCATGTGCCCGCCGATGGATGGGCTCTTCTCCACCAGATGCACCTTGTGCCCGGACTTGGCGATGTCCAGGGCCGCCTGAATACCCGCGATGCCTGCGCCCACCACCATGACGTCGGGGAGGACCTCGACCTCGCGCGAAAAGAGTTCCTGATGCTCCGCCACCCGCTCGACCGCCGCCTCGACAATGCGCTTGGCCTTGGCCGTAGCCTCCACCGGGTCCTCGGTAGTCCAGGAACAGTGTTCCCGTATGCAGCAGTGCTGCATGAGATACGGATTGAGGCCACCGCGCGCGCATGCCTGTTGAAAGGTCTTTTCGTGCAAACGCGGCGAGCAGGAGGCGACCACCACACGATTGAGCCCGTATTCCTTGATATCCTTGATGATCATTTCCTGCCCCGGATCGGAGCACATGAACTGGTAGTCACGAGATACAACCACGTTCCTGAGCCCCTCGGCATACCGGGCCACGTCCGGGCAATCCACCTTGCCAGCAATGTTTGAACCGCAATGACACACGTACACGCCGATTCTGTTGGCCATGATCCATTCCTCCAAAGGTCAGCGAATGCTTTTGCCGCTCGTCAATTCCAGAGTCAGCTCCCCGACAAGCTTCTTCAGTTCCTCGTTTTCGGCAGCCAGCTCGGTGTCTCCCTGTGGAGCCGGTGGCCTTTCGAAAACCCGATGGCAATTCTCCAAAAAAAACCCTCGCCACTTGTAATATTGCCCCGGCCTCAGATCGTTGGACCGGCAGAGCTCGTTGATGCTGCCCCCCATGAGTCCCTCCAGCACGATCTTCGCCTTGGTCCTGGCATCCCACTTCCGTCTCATCCGCAGAACCTCCTTGCCGCCTCGCCTGTCCCGCCATTTCAACGGATTTTCATGGTGACTTGGTGACGCTTTCCTGCCATGAAATCCTTGATACCTTCCGCACGTTTCCCGGCAACCGGCTCAATTCAGGAGAAAAACGCTTAGTTCGAGATCCAACTTTTCGCCGTGGGCGTGTCTCTTTCTGCCTAAGAACAAAATGCGTGCCCTTTTGCACAAAGAGAGAGATTCCATTGAATTATGCAGAGACAGGAAGATAGTCCGGACCGAAAAGATCCTTCATTTCGTGCTATTCTTGTCTCACGCCACAAGACCAGTCTTGTGAGACAAGACTCTCTGCCAACGCCAAGAGACTGAAAAGACAGCAAAAAAGAGGCCCCGCCCAAGGCCGTGGCCAGACAGACTCTCCAAGCCTTTTGCCAATCTCAGCCCGAAAGCTGTCTCGCAGCACAAGACAAGGGACAACAAGATTGGATGAACGATGATACTTATTCAATCATTTCGGCATAAAAGCCTGTATTGCTCTTTTCCGTAAAATTATGATATTTTTCGTAGGGGAATTTTATTCAAGGCAGGTTGGCCATGGCAGACGTACTCGTCATCGATGGAGATGCCGCTTTTTCAAAACACCTGGCAGGTGAACTGGAAGCCCACGGCTTGCCAGCCGCTCACTGCGATTCCATGTTTCGCGGCATGGGCATGCTGCACACCGGGAACTACAAGGGCGTCGTCCTGGGCGACGACCTCTCCGGTGGAGACAGTCTCGCTCACCTGGGAGCCATCCGCGAAATTCCGTCTTTTCCCGAAGTCATAGTGGTTTCCCGGAGCCGGGACCCGAACATGGCCGAAAAAGCTATCCGCAACGGAGCCTGGAACTACGTGACCAAACCGGTCAACCTGCAACGGCTACTGGTACTTTTGACCCGGGTCATTGAATTCCACACGGAGAAACATTCCGGCCAATGCCCCGTATCGCTCCGCCGGGAAGGCATCATCGGCAACAGCCGCCCGCTGCTCTCCTGCCTGGACAATGTGGCCCAGGCGGCCAGTTCCGATGCCAACGTCCTGCTTATCGGCGAAACCGGTACCGGCAAGGAACTCTTTGCCCGCGCCATCCACAAAAACTCCCCACGACGCAACAAGCCCTTCGTGGTGGTCGACTGCGCGGCACTGCCCGACACGCTGGCGGAAAACCTGCTCTTCGGCCACGAACGGGGAGCCTACACCAGCGCGGATTCCAATTCCGTTGGGCTAGTCAAACAGGCCGATGGCGGGACCCTGTTCTTGGATGAGGTAGGCGAACTGCCTATGGGCATGCAAAAGGTCTTCTTGCGCGTACTGGAGGGGAGGAGTTTTCGCCCAGTGGGCGGAATAAGGGAAATAACAAGTGATTTCAGATTACTGGCAGCGACCAACCGGGACCTCGGCAGCATGGTGGACAACGGCGAGTTCCGGCGGGATCTCTTCTATCGCCTCAGAGGCATCCGGATCAAGCTGCCGCCCCTACGTCTCATCGCGGAGGATATCAACGAGTTGGCTTGCAAATTCATCCAGCGCCACAGCAAACGCTTCAAGACGGCTTCCAAGGGATTTTCCCCCGATTTCCTGGACGCACTCATGAACTACGACTGGCCCGGCAACATTAGGGAATTGATCAATACCATTGAGCAGGCTCTATCACGGGCGGGCAACGACGCCGTCCTCTATCCGCGCCACCTGCCCAGAGCCATCCGCGCCCAGGTCGCCCGGCGCGCGCTGGAAAATGCCACGGTCCCTTCGCCCCCTCCTTCGGCGGTGCTGGATCCCGAGACCTTTCCGGCCCTGAAGGTATACCGGCAACAACAGATCGGGGATCTCGAAACACGCTACCTGCGAAATCTCATGGCGGTTACCAACGGCAACATCAAGCTTTCCTGCCGCCTTTCCGGCCTCTCCCGGGCAAGGCTCTACGCCCTGCTCAAACAATACGATATATCCCGCGTCCCAAGCCGCGCGTAAGAACTAACCCGGAAAACCCAGGGCAAACGGAATTCGACTCACACCGAGCCTTGCAGCATTTCCGGAATGTCCTCCGGACCGATGGAAGAATATCGCAGCCGCAACTCCCGCCCTTGGATGTCCAACACCGAACAACGGGCGTGTCCAGGGGTGAAATGAAAGAGATCGTCCATTGGGTGGCCTGTAAGCCGACAGGAGACGGAACGGATAACCCCGGCATGGGTCATGACCAGAACCGGAAGCGGCCCGCCAGACAATGTGGCCATCACCTCCAAGGCGCGGTCAGCCACCTGGTTGAAAGATTCTCCACCTGGAGGAATGAAATCTCCGAACCCCTCGCCGCGACTTGCGTATTCCCTGGGATACCGGCTGCGAATCTCTGTGAAATCAAGCCCATCCCATGCCCCCATGTCGATCTCATTCAGAGCCGGGATATCCTCCACGGGCAATCCCAGCCGCTGAGCCAGTGGCGCAACGGTTTCACGGGCTCGAGCAGCCGGGCTGCATACAAGCCTGACCAGAGGCGCATCCTCCAGTACCTCGGCAAGATGCTCCGCCTGCTCCAATCCCTTGGACGATAACGGGACCGGAGTCCTGCCGATGCATCGCCCTTTTGCCGAATCCGTGGCCGCATGCCGAACCAGGATGATCATCCCAAGACCTCACGGGCGATGCTTTCCGCCGACACTCCCGATTCCTTGTTGAACCGTTGCAATACCACCTCGGCCCGGTCAAGGCGCGCAAGGATGTTGGTCCTGGCGTCCGGCTTGTCTCCGAAGCGCGCCAACTTTTCCTCGAAACGGGTCCTTAGTGGAATGTACTGATCTCCGGCCACCAACTTGTCTGCCAGGAAGACTATCTCCCGTTCCGACAACGGTGCACCCGGACCCAGTTGGAGGTCGCAATGATCGCGCACGACTTCGGCGGCAACATGAAATCCATGCGAAGCCAACCGCTCGGCTCCAACCCTTCCGTGGGCCTTTTCCCCTTTGGCAATATCGTGAACCAAAGCTGCCGACTCGACCAATGCACCGTCCAGACGCCCTGTTGCGGTAGGTGCCGAGTTCACCCTTTCCATCAGGGCAACGGCGACAGTGGCGACAGCCCGGCTATGGGCGATGACCTCTGGAGAAACACTGTGCTGCAAAAAAAGCTGAGCGACTTCCTCCGGGCAGGGAAACGCTCTCCTGGCATAACCGCACGCCACTTCATAATCATCTGGGAAATCGAGGTCATGCACTGTTCCGAAATCCGCAACATCCAGCTCAGCCGCCTCGGATTCGAAGGTATCGAGAACGGCACGCAGGCCTCCTTCTCCGTCATGAGCCAAAATGGAGGGGATCGCCTCGCGGCCAATAAGTGGTGGATGCCCCCGTTCACCAAGGAACCGGGGATAGAGCACGGCGGGACGTCGGGCATCGTATGTTTCCAACACACGGGCCACGGTTTCCCGCCGGACCAACGGAATATCCACGGGCAAGACGAAAAACGCCTCCACATTGCCCAGCGCCTTCACGCCGGTCAGAATGGACGAGAACATACCTTCGGCGAAATGAGCATTATGCACAGCCTCCGCCCCGGCTGCTAGAGCTGCGGCGGCAACCTCGTCGGCCCGCTTGCCGGTGACTACCACAATCCGGTCCACGCCGTTCCCGAGGAAGGTGTCCACGCATTCGGAGAGCACCGTTCCTCGTCCCAACGGAAGGAGCGGCTTGAAGCGCTGCATACGCGAGGAGAGGCCCGCCGCCGGGATGACGGCCCCGATGCGACTCATTTGCCGTTCCCGGACCGGACCTGAATCAGTTCGCCCCCGATGCTGATCGCGATTTCCTCGGGAGTCTGGGCCCCGATAGTCAGACCGATGGGGCAATGGCAACGATCGATATCCGCCTGCGTGTAGCCTTCGGTCAACAGGGTGTCGTAAATCTTGTCCCGTTTGCTCTTGCTGCCGATCATGCCCACGTACTTGGCGGGCGTCTTGAGGGCCTCTGCCAACACGGTCTTGTCGTGCAGATGCCCCCTGGTGACAATAATGATGAAAGCATCATCACCGACATCCAAATCGGCGCAACATCCGGTAAAGGAAGGCAGGACAACTACCTGGTCCGCCTCGGGAAAACGCTCGACATTGGCGAAGTCGTCCCGATCGTCCAGAACCACCGTGCGGAAGCCGACCATGGCCCCCACACGCGCTGTGAACAGGGACACATGCCCCGCCCCGAAAATATATAGCGGCGCAGGCGGAATAAAGGGTTCGTGAAGGGCCATGGATTCCTCGCCCCTCTCAAAAATCGGAGTCTTGCCGGGTTCGGGAGCATCTGCGCCGATCAGCACCTTATGGTCATGAGCGAGCCACTCCTCCTCCTTTCTGAAGGACGTCTCCAGCATTCCCCTTTTCCCTGTACGCATCAGGGTATCCAATTCGCGGTATGCCGCAGCGCATGCGCCGTCCGGTTTGACCACCTCCAGCAGCACGTACAGGCCGCCGCCGCAGATCATGTCCGTTTCGGCGGTCAACTTCTGGGTCATGTCCACGAAGGAAATGGCGCTGGTCCCATCGGCCTGCGCCAGCAAAGCCTGTCCATCGCGCTGCGCCATGGCTTCGGCCAGGCCGCCGCCCACGGTGCCGATGATGCTCCCATCCCTGCGGATGGCCATTTTCGCCCCTGAGGAACGGGGAGTCGAGCCGGAACTCTCCACCACCGAGGCCAGCGTCAGGGCCTCACCCTGATCCAGAAGCCCACACACCGAACGAACAAAAGCTTTCATGACAACCTCTTATATATTTTGAATGCACCGCTTACCCAACCCGGGCACGGCAGGAGCACCATCCTGTTTCATCTCCACTTCAAGCCTTAGCCCCCCTTGCCGCACACCGTGGGACACGGCTTCAATCCCGGACAAAGCAGCAATCACGCTTTCCGAAAGACTCGCCTCTTTCCCGCAGGCCACTACGCGCAGGACGCCTTCGCCGTACGAGGCCGCGAAATCATAGACCTCAGGCAGGGCGTACAGGGTCTCGTTCAACTCGCGCAAGGTCAGCCTGACGCCATCGATCAAAATGCCGTCGTCCGTCCGATATACCAGCGGGTCGAGTCGCCGCATGGGACTCCCGCAAACGCAACTGCCGGGCAGAACGCGTCCCATGTCCCCGGTCCGGTAACGGATAAGAGGCATGCCCAGCTTGAGCGGGGTGGTCACGACGATCTCCCCGACTTCACCATCCAGCAACAACCGGCCCGTCTCGGGTTCGATAATCTCCAGATACAGCTCGGCCTCGCGCAGGTGCATGCCCGAACCGGACGAGCACTCCACTGCACCCCCCAGACCGGTCTCGACCATGCCCCAATGGCGGAGGACCTTGCAACCGAAGCCGTCGGCTACATTGCGGGCCACAGCCTCGGGGGTGACGTCCCAGCACAGAAGCACGGAACGGATACGATTTTTGGGCAATCCGCGTCTCTCCCACTCGCGGACGAGCATATTGACGTGGGCAGGCGACCCGACAATACACGCCGCGTCGCATTCCAGGCAGTGATCCACTGCACGCCTGGCATCCTCCACGATACCATGGGGTACGGCCCGGGCTCCGGTCCGAGACAGTGCGTCCATAAGCAGCCGCCCCACGCCGCCGGGCCTTTCACCGGGCATGAGCACCATGGCGGTCTGCTCCGGCCCCACAAGATTGCGCATGCCCCAACCGAAATAGGCCACCGTGCCCTCCAGGTCCTCCCGTGTGTAGAAAACCCGCTTGGGCTTGCCGGTGGTGCCGGAGCTTTGCAGGGTGACCACCCGGGCGATTTCGTCCTGGGAGACGCACAAAAAACGCTCGGCTCCCTCGCGGAGGTCTTCAGGACCAATCGCAGGCAGACGGGAAAAATCATCGGCGGTCAGGACGGAAACCGGATCAATGTCAGCCAGATGGCGAGCATAAAACGGGCTCCCCTCCTTGGCATGGTCGATCAACTCCCTGATTCGGGCAAGCTGCCAGTCGCGAAGCTGACCAGGCGAAGGAAGCGCCGAGCTCTCCCATCCCATGCGCCGGACGAGCCATTGGTCAAGAACAGGAAGAGGCATGGCACTTTCCCCTGTACAGGGTCTCGCCGTCCATGGACGTCAGGTTGTAGGCGCAAAAAGGTATGAGCCTTCCGTCCGGGGCCACGATGTGGATGCAGCATCCCTTGAGCCGTTCCAGGTCCAAGGTCCACGCATCCTGAAACGCCATGGCCGATACGGCCAGGGTGTGGGTGGCGGCACGGGCCAGGAAGCGATCCAGGTCGTCTTCGCATGCGTTGCTTGCCATGGGCAGCCGGTTTTCAGGAGCGGCCCACTGTCGCTTGACAAAGGCCTTGGCCTTGTCCGCACCTTTTGCTGCGGGTTGCGACTCGCAGCCGCAACCGCCCTTAGCCGAAAGTTTGGTCAGTCCGCCCTCTTCGTTGACCATATAATTAGCGTGGAAGGAGCAATGGGAATGTTCGCACCCAGGCGGAAGAAAATCCACTTCCCGCACCGCGCCGTTGCTCTGACGCTCCAGCTTGCGCATGACCTCCGGCAAGGTGATCCGCTGGGCGTCGGTGGGCGAGGCCGGATGCCTGCCGAAATAGCTGACGGGCTGAAAATGTACGCCCCTTACGGCCGGAGAACGTTCAGATGCCAGTTGAAGAATGGCTCCCAAATTATGGTCGTTAACCCCCGGCATGACCGTAGGCACCAGCACCACGCCTACCCCGGCGTCTGCGAGGGCATCAATGGCGGCCAGCTTGTCCTTGAAAAGCGGCCTGCCCCGCAAGGTTTCGTATATGGCGTCTTCGGTGCCGTCGAATTGAAGAAAAACTGAGTCCAGACCGGCATGGGCCAATCGCCGGGCATAACCTTCCTCACGCCCCAAACGAAGACCGTTGGTGTTCAACTGGACAAAGGGGAACCCCTTGTTCTTGGCCATGCCGATGAGATCAGGCAGATCGTCCCGCACCGTGGGTTCTCCGCCGGAAAGCTGGAGATTGCAATGCCCGGAGGCGCTTTCCACGCTCTGAAGCAAAGACTCGAATTCCGCCACGCTGGGATCGGGAGGCGCGGCCTTACCTGACGAAGCGAAGCATACGGGACATCCCAGATCACAACGCCACGTCACTTCCAGAACGGCAGTGCAGGTGTGCTGCCGGTGAGCCTCGCATAAGCCGCAATCCAGCGGGCACCCGTGCTCCACCCTTGTGGCGGGACGCTTGGGGAGGGAAGGCACCTTGGGCCGAGACCAGGACATGAAATCGGGTCCACCTCGCCAGACCACGGTGCGAAACGTACCGTGCTCAGGGCAGGTCTTGACGAGAAACGTCTCGCCCTCCCTTGTTTCGTGTACAGCAGGGATGGGGTTGAGGCAGATCGGACAAACACTTCTCGGCGTTCGGCCCGTCACAGGTCGCCCCCCTCCGCCGGGTCGAAATCGTTTTCAACGAGAATTTCGCGCACACGGCCATATATATCGGAGAGCAGCGAACCGCACCGCGCCATGTTCGGCTGCCCGCACTCCCCATCAAGAATCTCGCCGCAAGAAGTCCCACCAAAAGCAGAGGTCGCCTCAACAAAGGCGTCGCGCAAGGATTCGAGCATCAGAACCAGCACATCGTTCTTCTCTTCCATGTCGGTGCCCTTGCCGCCGAACAACCCGAGCACCAGGGCCGCACCAGAGAACACGCCGCAGGGGCCAGAACAATCCCCCATGCCGTCGCACAACCCTCCGGCCGCACGAACCAAGTCGGGATTTTCCCGTCCCATCTCGTCCAATGCCAGGAGCACCATTATCTGGCTGCAGCAATACCCTTTTCCAGCAAGCTCCATCATCCGCAGGCCGGTGTCATCCATCATGTCAGCATTCCTTTTTTTGAGCTATCATAAGGTAATAACCGAGCTTTCCCCGGTTGCACAAGCATTCCGAGGAACCGGCAAAGGCAAGACGCGCCGCCAGTTCCCGGAGGAGCCGAGTATGGTCCTCCACGGCGAAGATGGTGAATCCTGCCGCCTCAAGCAGGTCTCGCGTCCTGCGGAGGGGAACGGCCCTGTCGGCACAGGACCCGCCCCCCGCCGTTCCGGAATCCCCGGAGCAGAGGTCGGACAGCACGAGGAATCCGCCGGGCTCAAGCACCCTCCGGAATTCCGACAACCCAACTCCGGGGACCGGGAACAGCGAAAACACACACTCGCAAAAAATTGCCTTGAATGCCCCGTTGGTAAACGGAAGCTCGTCGCCAAGAGCCTGAACAAGTCCAATTCGACTTTCGGCCCGCTCCACCTGGACGGAGGAAGGCTCAACGCCATAGGCCTCGGCTCCATAACGGGCCCTCAGCCGACTGGTCGTGGCCCCCAGTCCGCTGCCTACGTCGAGCACTCGCCACCCGGGCAGAAGACCGATCAGTTCGGCCCCCCTGTCAGTAAGGGAAAAGCCCCCCGGACGCAGGGTCAGTCCGGCCGCGTCGCGCAGTTCCGGCCGCTCCCAGAGCGGCGCGGGCTCGGCCAGCACGGTTACTTGTCCTCCAACATATGCTCAACGTTGTACATCTTACCCGTGGCCAGACTCTCGGGGATGAATACCATCCCGCACTTGGGGCAAGTGGGCAACTCAACATTGAACAGGGAATCGAGATATGCCAACTCCACCGTCACAGGCACCAGCTCTTCATTGCACGGCAGACATTTCCAATCCACCGCTTCCTCAACGGAGATTTTGATCACACTCATTTTCTGCCTCCCATAATATGCATGCGGTGGCTCCAGACGTTATGAACGAGAAACGCTTCGCCCTCGCGCTCGAACTCAACCCAGTAAGTGACCACCACCGGCCTGACGTAGGACAACAGGTGGCCATTCTCCTTGTTTACGAACATGTTGCCGGTATCCCGCGCATGCAACAACACCTTCTGCACGTCACTCACCAGGATACGACGCTGCTCCATGTTTTCGGCGGCCAGATCGGAAAACCGGACCTGGATGGCTTCGAAAGGCTCGGCAGAGCCGCCCTCCTCATGCCACAGGTCGGTCAACAACCTTTCCTTGAGCCGCGCGCGGTTCTCCCTGCGCAGGGAGTATCCGGGAGAGGGTCTGTCCGCCCCTCGCGTCTCGGCGGGATATAGCAGGTCATACAGATGCAGGGCCTTCTTGCCGGTTTTGGCGATCATGTCCCGGCACATAACGCAATAGGTAACGAAATCCTCTTCCGCAGCCAACGCCCGCTTTTCGGCAAGGCTTTCGGCCAGACTCGGGTTGGCTTCGGAGAGCAGGCCGCCGTAGCCGCAGCACTTGGCCCGGTCTCCGCTGAATTCGGGTTCCACCACTTCGACGCCCACCCCGTCCAACAAGGCCCGGACATCCTCCTGCAACATGGCGTTGTGCCGGGCAGCGCAGGGATCGTTGATGGCCATGATACCGCCAGCCTTTGAAGCGCATTCCGCAGGACCGAGGGCGCGCAGGATGGACCAGTGGGAGACAATCTCCGCCTCGGGCAACCCCGCTCTGAGGGTCTTGAGACAGGTGGGACACGCCACAATGATCTTGGGGGAGCCCAGCCCCTGCCAGGTTTCGCGCAACTCACCCATGGCTTCTTCCATGAGAGCCTCACGCCCGGCCCAGTGGGCCGGAGCCCCGCAGCAACGGAGCATCAGCCCCACGTCGCTCAGCCTTTTGCGCAGGTCCGCATAGGCGGCCTCCACACTATCCGGGCCGGACGCGGTCAACTGACAACCGGGGAAAAATACGTACTCGCTGGCTTGCACTCCTGGTGCGTGGCGCGCCAGCGCACTCTTCTCTCCGTTGGCAAAGGCCATATCACGCAGGGCGAATTCGTGAGCCGACTGCGGCATGGTTCCCTTCTCGATCATGGTCCTGCGGGCCTGTAGACAGACCTCGCCCATGTCGAAATCCTCGGGGCAAACGGTTTCGCACAGACCACACATCATACAGGAATTGATCATGGTATTGGCTTGGCGCGTTCCCATGACAATGGACTCGTTGTTGTAGATCTGCCGAGCGTAAACCTTGGGATATCCCTTGAAGTGATGAAGATACTCGCAGACTTTGACGCACTCCATGCACTCGCACTGAATACACCGCTTGGCCTCGTTCTTGGCCTCGACCTCGGAATACCCGGCTTCGCAGGAAACCGGTGGTGCGGACTCGACATCTGCAAGACTTGTGAACAGACGGCTCTTGTACGGGCCCTCGAGTTCGCGTTTGAGCACCATGGAGACGCCCTGAGTATAACGCTCAATGGAGTTGGCCGCGCGGCGGCCTGCTGCAGCCTGGAAGACGGGAGAGGACTCATCGCGACGACAGGTGAAGACGCCAGCTCGCTGCGTTCCCAGGGTAAGTCCGTCGGGCTGGCCGAAATCTGCAACTTCCGAAGACACGTCGTCGCTATCAATGAACATGGCATCGCAGTCTTCCATGAGCGACTCGACGAGGTCGGAGGAAATCTCCGTATCGGGCATCAGGTGAGCCCCCATGGTGACCAGGCTGGCAATCTCCTTGTCCAGGAGCTCCGCGGACACGCCCCGCTCCGAAAGTGCTGCTCGGGCGCAGTCGAAAGACTGACAATACAGGGTGACGTCGAAACCTCGGCGGGTCATCTCCCACGCAGCGCAAAGGCCCGTCAGGCCTGCGCCGACCACGGTGACGCGCTTGCGGCGGGACGGCAGTGGACGGGGTGGCGCCACGGCCTTGGCGTTCTCAGCGCAGAAACGTTCAAGACATCCCATCTCTATTGCGCCGCCGGCATCCTTCCGTATACAGGCCTCCTTGCAAGGGGCATCGCATATCCGGGCAAGCACTCCGGGGAGCGGCAGCGTCTTGGCCAGGATAGTCCAGGCTTTGTCCACCCTACGCTGTCCCATAAGAGCGCAAAACGTTTTGGCATCCACGTGTAACGGACAAGCCGCGATGCATTGAGGCGTTTCATCCTGAATGCAACGGCTCTCCAATTCTCTCAATTCCGCCTGTTCCATGACACTCCCGCAGGAAAAGTATGGGCAGCGGCCCGCGTCATGCGCGGACCGCTGCCTGTTGCAGTTATTTCAGATTAACCCTTGAGGCCGGCAAGGACCTTCTCGGGCAGTGCGGGCAATTCGCGGATGCGAACGCCGCAAGCCTGGTAGATGGCGTTGACCACCGCAGCGTGCGGAGCGGTCAGCGGCATCTCGCCAACGCCGGAGGCGCCGAACGGGCCGTCGGGGCGAGGAGTCTCGACGTAGATGATCTCCATGTCGTCCGGGATCTCCTTGATGTACGGGAAACCGGCACCGACCATGGTGGAGTGCTTCTTGATGTCCTCGTAATCCTCGGTGAGGGCCAGGCCGATACCCTGGGCGACGCCGCCGTGGATCTGGCCGTCGACGACCAGGTAGTTGTTCACCACGCCGATGTCGGCAACGGTGACCATCTTCTCGACGGTGGTCTTACCGGTGGCCACGTCAACGGCCACGGAGGACATGAACACACCGTACATGTAGCAGCAGAAGGGGCTGCCCTGGCTGTTCTCGTCACAATCGTTGGCCGGAGCGGTCCATTTGCCGTTGATATGCACATCGATGTTCTCGGCAACCATTTCATCGTAGGTGCGATAACCGCCGCCGGGCTTTTCCATGGCCTTGATCAGGTTTTCGCAGGCAACGCGAATGGCCTGGCCAACGACAACCTGGGAGCGGCTACCACCGGCGGGACCGGCGTTGGGCGCATAGCGGGTGTCGTTCATGACCAGCTTGATCTGATCGGGAGTCAGGCCGAGGGGACGCAGGGCTTCGTGAGCGGTACCGAGGGTACCCATATCGGCGCCCTGGCCGTGGTCTTCCCAGCAGCTGAACACGGTGACGGTGCCGTCAGCATTGAGCTCGACATCGATTTCGGCGGTGTCCGGGCCGTCAAGGCCGGAGCCGTACACACCCACGGAGACGCCGACACCGCGCTTGATGGCGTCGGTGGAGTCAGCGGCAGCTTTCTTCTTGGCTTCCTCGTAGATGGGACGAAGCTTTTCGATCATCTCGGGCAGGGAGTAGACTTCGGGGTCCTGACCGGTGGGGGTGGTGGCACCCTTGCGGTAGACGTTCTTGTAGCGCAGTTCCAGCGGATCCATGCCCAGCTTTTCAGCCAGCTCATCCATCAGGATTTCGGAGGGGAACTCACTTTCGGGAGCGCCGTAACCGCGGAAGGCCGCGCCCCAGCAGTGGTTGGTGCAGACGGTGCGGCCCTTACCACGAATGTTGGGGATGTCGTAACCGGCACCAATGTACTGGGCGGCACGCAAGGTGACCAGATCGCCGAACTCGGAGTACGGGCCGTGGTCGACGGTCCAGTCGGTTTCCATGGCGAGCAGCTTGCCTTCCTTGTCGGCGGCGTAACGGACAGTAGAGAACTGCGGGGAACGCTTACCGGTGTAGGTCTGCTGCTGGTGCCAGGTGTAGTTCAGGAATACCGGGCGACCGGTGGCCATGGTGGCAGCGCCAACGAGGGCTTCCATGGTCGGGCTGAACTTGTAACCAAAGGTACCGCCGGTGGGGTTCTGAACCATGACGATGTTCTCAGGTTCCACGCCCAGACCGGGAGCGATCATGTAGAGGTGCAGGTGCAGGCCAATGGACTTGGAGTGGATGACCAGCTTGCCCTCGTCGTCCAGGTAAGCAAACCCGACGTCCGGCTCGATGGGCATGTGCGGCTGGCGGGTGGTGTAGTAATCGCCTTCCACGACCACATCGGCGGAATCGAAGATGGGAGAGGTTTCTTCGCCCTTGGCGATGATCGGCTCGTAGTAGATGTTCGGAGTACCGGGGTGAATCTCGATGGCGTCATCAGCCATGGCGGCCGGGGCGCTCATGTATTCGGGCAGCTGCTCCAGCTCAACCTTGACGAGCTTGGCGGCTTCCTTGGCGATCTTATCGGTCTCGGCGCAGACGATGGCGATGGCGTCGCCGTACTGGAAGACCTTTTCATCACAAAGGATGGGACGATCCCAACCGTCACCCTTGTTGGTGGGGAAGGTGATCAGACCGGTGATGCGGTTCTTGCCCTTGACGTCCTTGTGCGTGACGACCTTGTAAACGCCGGGCATTGCCTCGGCTTCCGCGACGTCGATGGACAGGATGTTGGCATGAGAGACCTCGGCCTGGACCAGGGCGCAATGCAGGGTTCCGGCGGGGAGCTTCAGGCCCAGGTCGGCACCGAAGTCCCAGGTGCCGGTGACCTTGGCGACGGCGCTCGGACGAGGGAAGTTGGTGTTCCAGATACGGCCGTCTTCGGGGATCTTGAAGGCCAGGTCCTCGGCGCTCATTTCACCGCGCATGACGGCAGCGGCGGACATGACGGCGTCGACCAGCGGCTTGTAACCGGTGCAGCGGCAAGCATTGCGATGCTTCTGGAACCAGTCGCGAACCTCGTCACGGGTCGGGTTGGGATTGCTTTCCAGCAGTCCGACGGTGGAAACGATGAAGCCCGGAGAGCAGAAGCCGCACTGGGCGCCGCCGTGGGCGATCCAGGCGAGCTGGATGGGATGCAGGTTGCCGGGAGTACCGACACCCTCGAGGGTAAGAATTTCGGAGCTTTCAGGAACGCGGCTCATTTTCCTAGTACAGGAGCGAACCACTTTACCGTCCAGCATGATGGTGCAGCTACCGCACTGGCCCGTGCCGCAACCGATCTTGACGCTGGTCAGGCCGAGATTCTCGCGCAATACATTGGCGAGTGACTCGTCCTGCTCACAGACGACCATCCGGGAAACTCCGTTCACCAGAAGGGTACGTTTAATCATGACAGTTTTCCTCCTTTCTTGTGTATCACTGTCTTCCAACTACGGGCTTCGACGGGAATGCCCGCAATATTCCTTATTTACCAAAGGGACACGTGGGGTAATGGCAGATATCGCAGGTAGCGCAGAATCCGCCGTGCCCCATGGCCACAATGTCTTTACGGGAAACCTTCCGCCCCGCCAGAAGCCGGGGAACGATAAGGTCGAAAACCGAGGCCCGGTGGTACATGACGCATCCCGGCAGCCCCAGGATGGGAACACCGTCCTTGATGGCGACCATGAACATGACGCCAGGGAACGTTGGTGAACCGTAGGTCACGACCTCCGCACCGGTAGCCCTGATGGCAGTGGGCGTCTGGTCGTCCGGATCGACGGACATGCCACCCGTCACCACCACCATTTCAGCGCCCTCGGCGAGGAACGAAAGGATGGCGTCGCGCGTCATGTTGGGATCATCCGAACAAAAACGTTGATCCATGACCTTTGAACCGAGCTTGTCGAACTTCTTCTGGATAACGGGACCGAACTTGTCCTTGATACGACCGTGGAACACCTCGCTGCCGGTGGTGACCAGGCCGACCTTGTGCGGCTTGAACGGCAGAACGCCGACCACGTAAGGATATTCGGCGCAAATGGCCTCTACCTGTTCGATCTTTTTCTCATCGATTACGAGCGGCACCACTCGAGTACCCGCTACGGCACGAGGCTCCGTAACCTGCTGGCCGGTGTGCATGGTAGCCAGGACCACCTCTTCGATGGAATTGATGCGATTGAGGGCTTCGACATTGACGTCGAGGAGTCCGACTGAGGCCTCAAAGTTGATGCGGCCTTCGCACACGTTGGTCAGGGTGATTCCCGGCCCCATGGCCGCACGGGCGATGCGGGCAGCGGCCTCGTCCTCGTGGATCTTCCCCTTCTCCATATTGAGAACGTAGATGTGCTCCTTGCCGATCTCCAACAGTGTGGGGATGTCTTCCTCTGAAATGATGTGGCCCTTGCGAAAGGCCGGTCCTTTGGACTCGCCGGGAACGATCCTGGTCATGTCATGACACAGCACCATGCCCACAGCTTCTTGAACGGGGACGGTTTTCATCTGAAATTTACTCCAAATTCCACCACATCCATGGCCGGCTCTCCGTTGCGGCCTGCGGCGGCATGACCATCTACAATTATGTCTAAATAGACATAATTACAGACAATACGATTTCAATGCGTACAACTCCAAATCCTTCAATGTATGCCGTCCCTCGGGTCTCCAACACCGAAGTCCGGCAGGCCGTACACAACCCACACTGGGTGCTGCACGCCCTACGCCCTTTCAACCAACACGCTTCTTAACCTCCGAGATCCTTCGAAAGGGCGCTCCGAAAATCCCATTTTGTCGTGTTATTATGCCTATTTCAGCATAATACTGTGCATTTTTTCACAAACGCCACGGCGTTTAGCACAAAAACCTGTTCGAACAGAATCCCAACCGCCCGTCCAAACGGCAGGCATTGTGCTCAAACCGGCTCAACACTAACTGTACAAAACACGTACGTCAACACCTTCATGAATTCATATTGAAAAAAAAGACGATACTACAGTCGAATTTTATGTTAAAAGGAAAATAATCCCATAATAGAATGTTATTTTACTACAAAAGTCATATAACCCACCTTGCACAATTCAATTCCAACAGTGTATAATACCTCTAAAGTTAAATACTCCATAAAAGAATACTCTTTTACCGGTTGCGTATAATTGTGCCTCACATTATGCATTATGAGGAAATCATCACCCCCCTCTCCAGAACAGGCGATGAGCGAAAAAAGAAGGCGTCCCTACGGACGCCTTCAATGATACAGTCTGCCTGAGCACCTGGTGGTGCCGCAACGAGAATGCCTGTCTCAATGAATACTTGTTTCAGGTAATCTGAGAACAAGACCTGCTTACGCAAATCGCAAACATGGCACCCCTCTAGGCGACGTTCTTTAGTGTTCGTGGTAATAATTGAGCAACACCTTGACCGCCGCCTCCAACGAGTCCGCCACTTCCATTGAGGCCTGCTGCTTGGCTTTCATGGCCCCAACGATAACCGCATGATGGTCCTTGAGGCGCTGCACGTAATCCTCCTGCGACGCTTTGACACGCTGCGTAAGGAAATAATCCGAGATGGTCGAAATGATTTTCTGGGCATGCATTTCCTTGGTGTTCACCCAGCGGACGAACTGCTGACGCGACTGAATGTCGTCCTTGGCAACCAGTTCGTTCATGACCGTAATCGCTTTTTTTATGGTGGCCACATCCTCAAGCATCCCTACTACACGGGCATGATCGTCATAGATACCGCAAGGCACCTGACAATGGGCCATAGCTGAACTCGGGACCGCCAGCATCAAAGCGGCAAAGGCCATCAACAAAACATACCGAAACATTTTCATAGCGAGCTCCTTGTCTTGACATTCCGCCATCCCGTCCACACTGGACGGGAAAGCGGGAGGTTGATTCCAACCATAGGCCAACCAAACGTTTTTTTCCACCCCACAGGGAAAACATCTTCTCCTCTTTGTCCTTTTCGCGTATAATGACGCGACTCGACTTCTGACCGGCAGTTGCAAACAAAACCGCCTAACCAAGAGGAATACATGCCGCCCATTTCCATTTCCCTGTTCGAACTCCTCAAGATCGGCCCAGGGCCGTCCAGCTCCCATACCATCGGCCCCATGAAGGCGGGTTACGACTTCATGGAACTGGTCCGCGCCCTGCCCAAGGAGCAACGTGACGCCGCCGACAGGCTGGAGATCCGACTCTTCGGTTCCCTCTCCGCTACCGGCGAGGGTCACGGAACCAGACGCGCCATTATGGCCGGCCTGCTCGGCTATCAGCCGGAGTCCTGCCCTTCCGACGCTCTTGAGCAATACGCCGACAACGACACTCCTTATGAACTGCATGCCGACGGAAAGGTGCTCTACTACCACCCCGGCGACATAATTCTCGATGCCGTACAACACGACTATGAGCATACCAACACCATGATCTTCCGGCTGCAGTCAGCAGACGAGACCTTGCTTGAACGCATCTATTTTTCAGTGGGAGGCGGTTTTCTTCGCTGGCGCGGCTGGCAGGAGCCCGACGAGGGAACCCCGGCCTATCCGTATGAAAACATGGCGGAACTCAAGGAACATCTCAAAAAGAACGGACTGCGGCTGCACCAACTGATACTGGCCAACGAAACAGCGCTCACCGGGGTCGGAGAAGAGGTAATCCTTTCCGAACTGGATCGGATCATCGAGGTCATGGAACACTCCGTAGAGCAAGGCATCAAAACCTGCGGCGTACTGCCCGGCCCCATCGGATTGCAGCGCAAGGCCAGCGTCATGTACGCCCATGCCAAAAAGGGCCAATTCCAGGGATCGGGCTTCCTCAAAGCCATCAACGCATACGCCCTGGCTGCCTCCGAAGAGAACGCTGCAGGACACAGCGTGGTCACGGCCCCTACCTGCGGTGCGGCGGGAGTCATCCCGGCGATCATATTCATATTGAAACGTCACATGGGGGCAATGCAGGAGGAAGTCAGGGAAGGCTTGCTCGCGGCAGCCGCCATCGGCTTCTTGTGCAAGCACAACGCATCCATCTCCGGGGCCGAGGTGGGCTGCCAGGGCGAAGTGGGCGTGGCTTCGGCCATGGCTGCCGCGCTCATCGCCTACGCTCGGGGCTATCGCTTCCAGGTCACGGAAAACGCGGCGGAGATAGCGCTGGAGCATCACCTGGGTCTGACCTGTGACCCCGTGGGAGGATACGTGCAGATCCCCTGTATCGAAAGAAACGCCATGGGTGCGGTCAAGGCGTACAACGCTTATCTCATCGCCTCGACGCTGGATGAATCATACCAAAAGGTGGACCTGGACAAGGCCATCAGGGCAATGGCCCAGACCGGACACGACATGTCGTGCAAATACAAGGAAACCTCCCAAGGGGGACTGGCGCTCTCCATGACGGAGTGCTAACATATCAACCATTCGGATTACTTTGCTTTTATAGTCAATTCGCATTTCCGACATCAGGCAGAAGATAATTCAGTCAGATTAAGCCAATTCTGAATAACGATTGCCCACGGTAGGATATTCTGTTAAGGACACCGCTGGCTCACAGGGCCGAATTCAGCCATTGGAGTGCTTTCCGTGATTTCTTTTAAAAACGTCAACAAATGGTATGGGGATTTCCACGTCCTCAACAACATCAATCTCGACATCCACAAGGGCGAGGTGGTGGTCATCTGCGGCCCGTCCGGCTCGGGTAAATCCACCCTGATCCGCTGCATAAACCGGCTTGAGCCCATCCAGGAGGGAGACATCCTGGTGGACGGCATGAACGTGTCGGACCCGCGCACGAACATGACCCTGCTCCGCGCCGAAGTGGGCTTTGTCTTCCAGCAGTTCAACCTCTATCCGCACATGACCGTGCTGGATAACATCATCCTGGCTCCGACCCTGGTTCGGCATCAGTCCAAGGGCGACGCCACGGCGCTGGCCATGGACCTGCTCAAGAAGGTGGACATCCCGGACAAGGCGGGCGCCTACCCCACACAGCTTTCCGGCGGGCAGCAACAGCGCGTGGCCATCGCCCGCGGGCTGGCCATGCAGCCGAAGATCATGCTCTTCGACGAGCCGACCTCGGCGCTTGATCCGGAGATGATCAATGAGGTCCTGGACGTCATGAAATCCCTGGCCAGGGAAGGCATGACCATGATCTGCGTGACGCACGAAATGGGCTTCGCCCGCGAGGTTGCGGACCGGGTCATCTTCATGGATGGCGGTATTCTCATAGAGGAAAATACCCCCGAGGAATTTTTCAACAATCCGAAGAGCGAACGAACCCAGGATTTCCTCAGCAAGATTCTCAGCCATTAATACAAGGTATCCAAACCCGGCGGACGTGGTGTCCGGCGGGTTTTTAGCTACATGAACTCAACTATCAGGAGAGGTAAATGAGAGTTCTCAAAATCACTGTGCTGGCCGCCCTGCTGGTCATGGCCGCCTCCGTCGCGTTCGCCGGTCCCACCTACGACCGCGTCATGTCCACCAAGGTCGTCAAGGCCGGTCTGTCCAACCAGGGCATCCCCTTCGGCTTCATCAACGACAAGAACGAATGGGTCGGCTTCGACGTCGACATGGCCACCGAGATCGCCAAGCGCCTCGGCGCCAAGCTGGAAAAGGTCGTTGTGAACAACAACACCCGCATTTCCTTCGTCCAGACCAATCCGCCCAAGGTCGACATGGTCCTGTCCAACATGACCCACAAGCGGGTGCGTGACGAGAAGATCGATTTCTCGATCACCTACTTCTTCGATGGTCAGAAGTTCCTCGCCAAGAAGGGCGCCGTGAAGGAAGTGACCGACCTGGCCAACCTGAAGGTCGGCTCCATGCAGGGCACCACTTCCATCGTCAACGCCACCGCCTACCTGAAGAAGCTGGGCAACGCCAACCCCAAGGTCATCGGCTATGACGGCGAAGTCGCCATGTTCGAGGCCCTGCGCTCCGGCCGCGTCCAGGCCATCACCACCGACTCCACCATCCTGCTGGGCTACGCCGCCAAGGTTCCCGGCCAGTTCGAGCTGGTGGGCGACTTCATCTCCGACGAGCCTTACGGCATCGGCCTGCCCCAGGACGATTCCGCATGGCGCGACGCCATCAACTTCACCCTGCAGGACATGTGGAAGGATGGCACCTACATGACCATCTACAACAAGTGGTTCGGTCCCGATTCCGCTTACCCCTTCCCCATGACTGAAAAGATCGAGATGTGGCCGTAAGCCACGAGGCATAAGCCAAACCAGGTCCCGGAGCATATTGCTCCGGGACCTTTGCTTCGGAAAAGACGCATGTTAAAAAGATATTTCGAAAAAGTCTGGGTCCAGAACCTCGCCCTGTTGGCCATGTTCGGCCTGCTGGTGTATTATTTCGCCTTTGTCTTCGAGTTCAAATACGATTTCAACTGGGCCGTCTTCACCACCGAGGGACAGTACGGGCACATGGGCCATTTGATGCTCAACGGCCTGAACACCACGATCACCATCACCCTCTACTCTGCGGCCATCGCCCTGATTCTAGGCATCATCTTCGGACTGGCGCGACTCTCCAGCTTCAAGCCGGTCTACTGGTTCGCTACCTGCTATGTGGAACTGTTCCGCAACACTCCGCTGCTGGTGCAGCTCTTCTTCTGGAACTTCGCCTTTCCCTATGCCTTCCCCGAAGAGATCCGCTTCAAGCTCTACGACATGGATTTCGAATTCTGGGTTGCGACCATAGGCTGCGGCATCTTCACGGGCGCGTTCATGGCCGAGATCATCCGCGCGGGCATCCAGTCTATCCCCAAGGGACTACTGGAGGCCTCCTACTCCTCGGGCCTCAACTTCACCCAGACCCTGCGCCGCATCATCCTGCCGCTCTCATTCCGGGAGATCATCCCGCCCCTGGGCAGCGAATTTCTGAACAACATGAAGAACACGTCGCTGGCCATGACCATCGGCGTCTCGGAAGTGTGCTGGTCCATGCAGGAAGTGCTCTCGCTGACCTACCGCACCTTCGAGGCCCTCATCGCCGCGACCCTGATCTACCTGGTCCTGTCGCTCTCCATCGCCATGATCCTCAACCTGGTCAACGTCAAACTCAAGATACTGCCCCGGGGCCACGAACCCATGTCGCGCAAGGTCGCGGACACCCTGTTCGCCCCCTTGGAGTGGCTGGGATCCGGCATGGAATACCTCCTGTGGTATTTCCGCAGGCGCTCCGACACCTCCAAAACGGTCTCTCCCCTGCGCCGACTGTTGCGGGTCTCCTCCAAGGGATTCGTCCTTGCGGCCAAGATCGGCTTCGTAGCCGCCATCGCCTACGTCATCTACATGACTATTTCCGCAGTCGCCTCCTTCAACTTCGAAGTAATCTGGGCGAACCTGCCCGCCCTGCTCTTCTGGCGATTCCCGGGCGGGGACGAAACTGAGTTCTTCATGGGCCTCGGCGGACTGGCGGGCGCATTGCTGATGGCGGTTATCTCCATCGCAGGCAGCTTCGTCATCGGACTGCTTGTGGGCATGGGCAGGACCGCCAACAACCGGGCCGTGCGCATTCCGTGCACCATCTATATCGAATTCGTGCGCGCCATCCCGCTGCTCCTGGTCATCTTCTGGTTCTATACCGTGGTCCTGGACATCATGTTCAAGATCGAGGTGCACGCCTTCTGGGCAGCAACCATTGCCATGACCTTCTTCTTCGCCGCCTATATCGCCGAAACCGTACGCGGCGGCATCGACAACATCCCCAGAGGCCAGGTCGAGGCTGCCAAGGCATCCGGCCTGAGCTACTTCCAGACCATGCGCAAAATCGTGCTGCCCCAGGCGCTCAAGCAGATGCTACCCGCCCTGGTCGGCATGTTCATCGCCGCGTTCAAGGACACCTCACTGGCCTACATCATCGGCGTGATGGAGCTGACCCGCGCGGCTTACGCCATCAACAACCGCCTGATGGTCTATCCCTTCGAGATATATACCACCATCGCAGTCATCTACTTCATCTTCAGCTATCTCATGTCCCTATACGCCAAACGGCTGGAGCGCAAGCTCAGCCCGGAGAGCGTACGCATAGCGATGTAGCCCACGGCCGGTTCCCGGTCAGCATCAAGCACAAAAGCAAAGAGCCCTCTTTCCGAGGGCTCTTTGCTTTTGTGCTCTCGCAACCTTGCGGTCACGTGCGCAAAAAACGTACGCCAGCACAGCAGCATAAAAAAAATAATCCATATATTTCATATTGTTAACAAATGGCATGCCACTTGCCAAATATAAGCATGACCACAACGATATCAACCAATCGGAGGGCATCCATGCACCGTTTCATCCCAGCCACCCTGACGCTTCTGGCCGTACTGCTGACAGCCACCTTGGCCTGCGCCGCTCCCAAGGCTCCCGCCGATATGATGCTCGCTCCTCCGGCAGCCATGAAGGCGAGCAAAACTCCTGTCGCCTTCTCCCACGACCTGCACGGCAAGGCCGAGGTCCAATGCACCACCTGTCACCACACTTGGGACGGCAAGAGCGAAATCCAGTCCTGCGCCAGTGCGGGGTGCCACGACCAGCCCGGCAAGAAGGGGCCCGAGGCTTACTACACCGCCTTCCACAGCAAGAAGAAGGATAACAGCTGCCTGGGTTGCCACAAGATCGTCAAAAAGCAGGGCAAGGTGGTCCCGGTCTCCTGCAAGGAGTGCCACCCCAAGTAATCACGCCATTTCCGGTCCTCTATCCCCCTTCACCTCAACTGAGAAAGCCCGCCAAAGCGGGCTTTCTCATATCCACAAGATGAAATAACAACTCTCCGCAGTCACAGCCCCCCCCTGCTCCCACACGGGGCTGAGCGAAGCGGACACGAAAAGTTTGGGAGGGTCCAGGGAACCTTTTTCAAAAGGTTCCCTGGCCGCCGGAGGCTTTCCTTACACCAAACCCGCGACTCAGGAGACGCGCAGGGCCTCTTTTACCGCCTTGAGTGCCTTGACCTTGGCCAGGGCCGCATAGAGTTGGTTCAGGTCCTTGACCTCCACGGTGAACTCCAGTTCGGAGGAGCCATCCACCATGGACTCGAAATGTCCGGAGTCGATGTTTACGCCAGCTTCGAACAGCATGGTCGAGATCTTGCCCAGCATGCCGGGTTCATTGAGACACTTAATGCGGATTTTTGCCGGATAGGGTTTTTCCTCCGCACCTTCCCAGCTTACCTGAATAAGCCGCTCATCCTCGAAGTTCTTGACGTTATGGCAATCGGTGCGGTGAATGGTGACGCCCCGGCCTCGGGTTATGTAGCCGATGATAGGTTCGCCCGGCAGCGGAGTGCAGCAACTGGCGAACCGTACCAGAACGTTGTCCACGCCCGAGATGTTCAAACCGTCGGACTTGGGCTTCTTGGTGTCCTCCTCCGGCTTGGACTTGGGCTTGCGCAAATCCAGCGATTCGCCATGAGTGAGGGCGTAGAACCGCTTGAGGACCTTGCGCGGCGTAAAGCGGGAGAACCCGATCTGGGCCAGGAGATCGTCCACGGAGCCGCAGTTGAACTCCTCCGCCAGCTTGATGAACTCGCCATCCTTGAGCGCCTTCTGGACGTTGATGCCGATGCGCCGTCCCTCTTTCTCCAGCATTTCCCTTGCCAGGCTGATGGCGCGCTCCCGCTCCACGGTGCGCACATACTGCTTGATGCGCGTCCTCGCCTTGGCGGTCTTGACGAACTTGAGCCAGTCCCTGCTGGGCACCCGGTTCTTGTCCGTAATGACCTCCACGGAGTCGCCGTTCTTGAGCGTACTGCTCAGCGGGACAATACGGCCGTTGACCTTGGCCCCGGCGCACTTGTCGCCCACTTCCGAGTGAATGGCGTAGGCGAAGTCCACAGGCGTGGCCCCTTCGGGCAATTCCTTGATGTCGCCGTTGGGAGTGAAGACGTAAACTTCTTCCTGAAACATCTCCAAACGGAGGGAAGACATGAACTCGCGCGGATCGGAAAGCTCACGCTGCCAGTCCATGATCTGCTTGAGCCAAGTATAGCGCTCGGCGTCCCTGGTTCCGGTGGCCTTACCCTTCTTGGCCCCCTTGCCCACTTCCTTGTACTGCCAGTGGGCGGCCACACCGTATTCAGCGATCTTGTGCATCTCCTCGGTACGAATCTGGAACTCGATCCGCTCGCCGTCCGGCCCCATGACCGTGGAGTGCAGCGACTGGTACATGTTGGCCTTGGGTATGGAAATATAGTCCTTGAACCGGCCCGGAACCGGACGCCAGGCGGCGTGGATGAGCCCGAGCACCGCGTAACAGTCCTTGATGGACTTGAGAATGATGCGGAAGGCGATGAGGTCGTAGATTTCGTCGAAGGTCAGGCCCTGCTGCTCCATCTTGATATGAATGGATTGCAGATGCTTGGTGCGCCCATACACGCGCCCCTTGATGCCGTTCTTTTTCAGCATGTCCTGAATAATATTGACGACCTTATCGATATACGGCTCACCCGCGGCGCGGTGCTCTGCAACGGCATCGCTGAGTTGGCCAAACACGTCCGGTTTCAGGTATCGCAGGCAAAGGTCCTCCAGCTCGGTCTTGACCCGGTGCAGGCCGAGCCGGTTGGCCAGGGGCGCATAGATGTCCTGGGTCTCCTGGGCGATGAGCCGCTGCTTGACCGGCTTCATGAACTCCAGGGTACGCATGTTGTGCAACCGGTCCGCGAGCTTGACCATGAGCACCCGAATGTCCTCGGCCATGGCCAGGATCAGCTTGCGGATGTTCTCGGCCTGTTGCACGGCCTTGGACTCGAAGTCCATCTGCGAAATCTTGGTCACCCCGTCCACGATGTCGGCCACGTCCGCGCCGAACAGATCCTCGATCTCATCAACAGTGGTATCGGTGTCCTCGACGGTGTCATGGAGCAGCCCGGCGGCCACCGTGGCCTCGTCCAACTGCATCTCGGCCAGCAGATAGGCCACGTTCATGGGGTGGGAAATATACTCCTCGCCAGAACGGCGCAGCACTCCCTTGTGCGCCCGAGCAGAGAAAAGATAGGCCCGCTGAATCAGGTCTTTGTCAGGATTATCTATATATGTCGAAACCTTGTCGACAATTTCATTGATGCGTATCATGCACTCTTCCGCGTTACGGTTGGTGTTGCAGCGTCGCAGGAATCCACCACTTGGTGAAATTGTATCCGATTCCTGCTGGGGCCGCCTTGATATTCTGTACACGTGCCTGCACGATTGGCAAGGATTTCGGTACGTACAGGAAGGAATACGGCACTTCATCGTGCAATATTTCCTGAACCCGGTCATAGATGGGCTTGCGCTTGACCGGATCCACCATCCGCCGGCCCCGCTCCAGCAGGGAATCCAGTTCATTGTTCTTGTAGCGGGTGAAATTCAGGCCGCCGTCCACGGCCATGGACGAATGCCAAACGCTGAAAATGTCCGGGTCCTGAAGGATGTTCCACCCCAGGATGAGGGCGTCGAACCGGCCCTTGTCCACAAATTCCTTGATGAACGCCGCCCACTCCACCGTACGCAGCTTGACCCGGATTCCGATACCCGCCAACCGCTGCTGGATGATTACTCCGGCCTTGATGCGCTGAGTATTCCCCTGGTTGGTCAGAATGGTGAAACGGAAAGGCACCCCGTCCTTGTCCAGCACTCCGTCGCCGTCACTGTCGGTCCATCCCGCTTCGGCCAGCAGGGCCTTAGCCTTCTCCGGATCATACGGGCGGGGCTTGACCGCGTCATTATATTGCCAGGTCCCCGGCTTGTAAGGCCCATTGGCTGCCTCTCCAAGGCCGTAGAGCACGCCCTTGACGATCTCGTCCCTGTCTATGGCAAAATCAATAGCCCTACGCACCCGCACATCCTGAAAGAACGGATGGCGCATATTATAGCCAAGGAAGGAATAGCCCGAAGCGAGATACTCGAACTTGTTGAAGCTGCCGTCCCACCCCGGCCCCTTGGTCTGATAAAGAAACTGGAGAGGAGCCAGGTCCATGGTGTCGAGATTGCCCGCCTTGAGTTCAAGGAACTGGGTGGAGAGGTCCGGAATGATGCGATAGATCTCATGCTCTATGTAAGGCCGCCCCTCAAAGAAGTCCGGATTCGCTTCCAACACCAACTGACTGCCCGGCACCCACTCCTTGAGCTTGTAAGGCCCGGCTCCGAGAGGCTGGCGGCTGTATTTTGTCTCGAGGAGGTTTTCCCCCTCAAGGGCGTGCTTGGGAAGGATGTCCATGGCCCAGGTAACCAACGCCTTGGCAAACGGCTGGTCATACTCCACTTCAAAGGAGTATTTGCCTGTTAGGCGGAACGCTTTGACTTCCTTGAAATTCGCTGCGTAAGCCGTAGGCGTCTTCGGATCAATCATCAACTTGTAGGTGAACTCCACGTCCTCTGCGGTTAGCGGTTCGCCATCGAACCAGCGGATATCCTCGCGCAACTTGAATTTGATCAGCTTGCCGCCGTTCTCTATGGAATAGGATTCCGCCGCATAGGGGACCAAATTGATGTTCTTGTCGTACTTCAGCAACGAGACGTAAATCTGCGTCGCCGCGGCATGGGAAGAACCGTCGGTCGCCAGCATGGATATGAGGTTGCTGGGCTCGCCCAGCCAGGCCTCGACAAAGGTTCCGCCATACTCTGGAACGGCGGGTACGGAGGCCGGGTCCACAGGGGGGACGGGGGTGGCCGGACCGTCACTGCCGCAACCGGCGAGGAGTGCCAGGAGGAGGTGAAGAACTACCAGGATGCGCAGGTTCATTTTTTCTTGCAAAATTACGGGGGTTGAATCATATAATCATGAGAGCATCGATCACGTTCCAGCACTATGAACCAATGGTGACGAAAAGCCAAGCGGACGGCCCCGGCGAAACATATTTTCGCAGTCTTGCCGAACACGATGGATAAGGGTAGAGGGTAATGTCCCTAATGTGACGTTGAGCCAAAGAGTCGAATGCATGAGTAGCGGTGAAGAACAGATAGTCAAGTCCATCCTGCAGGATTTCATCAAGGACTCCATCCCGGAATACATTCTGGAGATGGCCAATATGGTGGTATCCTCGGACGGCGTCACCAAGCTGGACCTCAAGAAGCGGGACCAGTACTGGGACATTGATGGCCAGGTCCAGGGCGAGGACTTCCAGAACTACACGTCCGAGATCGGCATCAACCTTGGCGAGCAGTCCATCAATTTCTATTGCAACTGTCCGGATTCCTTTTCCGGCGTCTGCCGCCACGTGGCCGCCACGGCCATCAAGATGCTCAACTCCATGGATTCCGACTCCGGCGAAGAAGCCCCCTTGCCACGCACGGACTGGAAGCAGACCTTCCGCCCCTTCTTCGCTACAGAACTGGAACCGGAGGCGGGCCGCCACTACCTGATCTATCGCATCTACCCTGAACTGGGCCGGCTGCAGGTAGCCTTTTTCCGTGCACGGCAAAACAAATCCGGCATTTCCCAGGTCCAGAACGAGGTCACCCTGGCCCAGATCGTTGAGAACCCCGATTGGTGCGACACCTCGCCCGCCCTGCCCGGCGTGGCGGAACAGATCGGCCACTATCTCGACTACTGGGGCCACAAGGTTGAGATCCCCGCAGGCCTGCACTCCTGGTTCTTCCGCGCGGTCAAGGGCGAATATTATCTCTACCTGCGCGAAGGCGACCAGCCCGTGACCATCGAGTCCAAGACCATGCAGCTCAAGCTCTCCCCCGCCCTGAGCGAGGACGGCCTGAATTTCGACATCCTGCTCGCCCGCGAGGACAAGATGCCCTTCTCCATCACAGGAGAGGAGGAGATCTACTTCTATGGACGGCTACCGCTGTGGGTCTATTACAAGAATTCTTTCTATCCGGTGCAGACCGGCCTGGACCCCAAGCTGGTCCAGTCCATGGTGGAGCAGAACCCCATCGTGCCCCACGCCGACGTCTCCGAGTTCCTGGACCGCGTCTGGACCAAGATTCCGGTCTCCGACCTCTGGGGCCAGGAGGACTTCCTGGAGCGGGTCGGCCCCATATTCCAGAAGGCCGACTACAATCCCAAGCTGTACCTGGACGAGGAAGGCTCGTTGCTGGTGCTCAAGGTCCAGAATATTTACGACAACGAGCACGGCGAGTTCATCATGCCCGGTCCCAACCCGGACCTCCAGACGGGCAGCTACCACGAGGGCGGCAAGTCCTACCTCATCAGGCGCGCCCAGGACGAGGAAGCCCAGCTCATGGCCGAGCTGCAGGACATGAATTTCCAGGCCAGAAGCAATCACATCTGGTTCATGGAGCAGGAGGAGGCCATCAATTTCCTGCTCGACTACTACCCCCAGTTGGTGGAGGCCTACCGCGTCTACGGCGAGCAGAACCTGACCCGCTACAAGGTGCGCACGACCCAGCCCCAGGTGGTGGCCGAAGTGGAGACGGACGAGGAAGACAAGTGGTTCAACCTCGAACTCTCCGTGGAGTACGACGATCAACGCGTACCCATCGAGGTCATCTGGGAAGCATGGACCAAAGGCAAGCGGTACGTTCAGCTCAAGGACGGCTCCTATACCAGTCTGCCCGAAGCCTGGCTCAAGAAGCTCGGACACAAGCTCAAGGCCCTCGGCTTCGACCCGGAAAAGGCGCCCAAGCAGCAGTTCAACCAGTATGAAGCCCCGGTCCTCGAAAAGATTCTGGAAGACCTGCCTCAGGCCCAGACCGATGAATTTTTCGTCAAGCTCAAGGAAAAGATCAACAACTTCGAAGAGATCAAGATCGTCGATCAGCCCAAGGAGCTCAAGGCCACTCTGCGCCCCTATCAGGTGCAGGGCCTCAGCTACCTCAACTTCCTGCGGGAGTATGGCTTCGGCGGCATCCTTGCTGATGAAATGGGCCTTGGCAAGACCATCCAGACCCTCTCCTACATCCAGTCCCTGGTGGACAAGGGAGTGGACGGTCCCAACCTGATCATCGTCCCCACCTCGGTCCTGCCCAACTGGGAGCGTGAGGCCGAAAAGTTCGTGCCCGGTCTCAAGCGGCTGACCATCTACGGCGCCAAACGCGAGGACCTGTTCAAGCACATCAAGGACTCCCACCTGGTCATCACAACCTACGCCCTGCTGCGCCGTGACCTGGAAGAGCTTCTCAAATACGACTACGCCAGCGTCATTCTGGACGAAGCCCAGAACATCAAGAATCCGAACACCATCACGGCCCGCTCCGTGCGCAAACTTGAGGCCGGTCTGCGCGTCTGTCTCTCGGGCACGCCCATCGAAAACAACCTGTTCGAGCTCTGGTCCCTTTTCGAATTTCTCATGCCGGGTTTCCTGGGATCCCAGCACTCCTTCCAGCGCGGCATCGTCAAACCCATCAAGGACGGCGACGAAGAGACGCTGGACTACCTGCGGACAAGGGTCAAACCGTTCATCCTCAGGCGTACCAAGTCCGAGGTGGCCAAGGACCTGCCGCCCAAGATCGAGACCACCCACTACTGCGAACTGGTGGAGGAACAGCGCGACCTCTACAACGCCCTGGCCATGAAACTCAAGGATCAGGTGCTCAAGGACGTGGAGGAAAAGGGCATGGCCAAGTCCCAGATGTCCATCCTCGACGCCCTGCTCAAGCTGCGGCAAATCTGCTGCCACCCGCGCCTGCTCAAACTCGATATGCCCGGCGTATCCACCAACCTCCCCTCGGGCAAGTTCGATGCCTTCAAGGACCTCGTGGTGGATATCATCGAAGGGGGCCACAAGGTACTGGTCTTCTCCCAGTTCGTGCGCATGCTGCACGTCATCCGCAACTGGCTGCAAATCAGGGAAATCCCCTTTGCCTACCTTGACGGCTCGTCCAAGGACCGCTTCGAGCAGGTGGATCGCTTCAACGAAAGCGAAGACATCCCCATCTTCCTCATTTCTCTCAAGGCGGGCGGTACCGGCCTCAACCTGACCAGCGCGGACTACGTCATCCACTACGACCCGTGGTGGAACCCGGCCGTGGAAAACCAGGCCACGGACCGTACGCACCGCATCGGCCAAAAGCGCCAGGTCTTCGCCTACAAGATGATCTGCCAGAACACGGTGGAAGAACGCATCCTCAAGTTGCAGGAACAGAAAAAGGACGTGGCCGAAGCAATCATCCCCGGCCAGTCTGCTCTCAAGAGTCTGACTCGCGACGATCTCGAAATGCTCTTTGAGATTTAAACTAGCTCTTCGATAATTAGGAAACATTCCTATTTACAAGCGGATTCCGGTCTGCTATTGATCCCCTCATGGCCCGGAACACCGGGCAACCATTCACAATTCTTTGAGGACGATCCATGCAGCCCATGATGCAAGTATATAAATACGCGACCTATATCTTCGATCCACTCCACCACTTCTGGGAACACGACCGCACCCAACGCGCCGTAGCGGGTGTCCTCATTTTCGTCTTTCTCCTTGCCCTGGCTGTTATCGAAATGAAACGCCAGGGATGGCTGACCGGCGGCGTTGCGCACCTTGTTCCCACCAGCCACTACATGGCCATCAACCTGGCTTTCACCCTGGTGCTGGTGCTGGAAGTCGTCAGCCTCATCTTCACCCTACCCTGCTCCATTTCCAAATCCGTTGGCAAACAGTTTGAGATCCTGGCTTTGATCCTGCTCCGAAGCGCGTTCAAGGGACTGGCCGACTTCCCGGAACCCATTGCCATCACGGGCCACGAACAGGGCCTGTGGGTCATTCTTTCAGACGGCGGCGGCGCCATCGCCATCTTCGCCCTGCTCGGCGTTTACACCCTGCTCCGCAACAAGCTGGATGAAACCATTGCCGGTGGCCCCACCCTGTTCAAATTCGTGGCCGCCAAAAAACTGGTAGCCCTGTTCATGCTCGCCATTTTTATCGGCATGGGCGTCAAGAACTGCCTGCTCATCCTCTCCGGACAGCACCCTTTCCACTTCTTTCAGAGTTTCTATACCGTCCTGATCTTCAGTGATATCATGCTGGTGCTCATCGCACAGCGGTTCCTGCCCAAGTTCCACGCCGTGTTCCGCAACTCGGGGTTCGCACTGGCGACCCTGCTCATCCGACTGGCTCTGACCGCACCTCCCTTTTACAATGTGTGCATAGGCATCGGCTCAGCCGTCTTCGCCTGTTTTCTGACGCTGGTGTACAACACATTCTACTCCAGCAAATCGAAATATGGTCGTAGGAAGTCGGCCTGATATCCTGGAACTGACATCGGCAACCGCCAATTTAATACGGGCAAGCTTCAAGCAGCAGAATAATAGAGACAACAATCAATATTGTTTTGTCCGGGCTATACCCGCACCCCCCTCTCGTCTAACCTTTGATATGGCCTTCCTCAACTCTGGTTGAAGCTGGTTGTCAGCTCGCCTTGGCTGAAAAATCAACAGCCACAACATAGGTGTTGACTGAATATAGCCATATGTTAAATTACCTCATGCCGGTAAATAAGCTCCTTCGCACTTCGCTTGCGCTTCTCTTCTGCATGCTGCTTTTCGCCCCGGCGTCCTATGCCGAAAAGCCGCATATCCGAATCGACTATCCCACATATTGGCCGTTCTTCATCCGTGACGAAAGTGGACGGATGCAAGGATTTTTCTATGAAATAGTGACAGAGGGCCTCGCCAGGACAGGTATAAACGCGGAGTGGAGAACCTTCCCCTGGGCTCGATGCCAGGACCACGTAAAAAACGGCGAAGCCGACGGCATGGTCACAGTCCCCACTCCGGAGCGACTTGCGTATACCAAAACCCATTCCACCCCGTTCTACAGGAAAAAGCTGTCCGTCTTCACATATGCCGGCAATCCCAAAATGAGCCAAATACAGTCGATCAAGGACATCGACGACATCGTCAAAGCCAACCTCTCGGTAGTCACCTATTCCGGCAACGGTTGGAATGATCGGCACATTCGCACCCGAGGCATAAAGACCCATGAGACCCCGAACCTGGTCAATGTCTGGTCGATGCTGGCAAACCGGCGCGGCGACATCGTCATAGAGTGGCCTGTGGCAGCCTGGCCCGACATTAAAAAGGCCGGCGTCTCCAAGGATATCATCTTCACCAACGCTGTCCTGGATTGCATGCCGTTTCACCTGCTCATACGCAAGGACAGCCCCTATGCCGACATCCTTCCTGATTTCGACAAAAAAATCATTGAGATGCAGCAAGATGGAACCATTGACCGCATCATGAGCAAATACATCGAAGAATTTTTCGAACGCACCAGATAGCCTTTCCAGGGGGCTGACCCATCGGCTCCTTCCGGCAACTCGCACAAGACCGCCTCCGTCTCAAATCAATACGGCTTGCGGTCTTCCGCTGAGGATTAGATAACCGGATCTCTCCAATCTTTGCCCAATCCGATGCTGCCGAAGCGGCAAAACCAAATCAGACCGGCAACCGCTTCACCTTGCCCAAAAGGAAGAACATCCCTCATGGCCTAAGGGCTGAGATCCTCCTATTCAAGGCTAATTTTGACACCTTTACTCATAATATTCAAATAGTTATAATAACTCATCCCCATTAAAAGGCGATCGCTCCACAGCCACAACTCCATGGGCATCCTTTCTTGCATTGGGTCACCCCGATCACGTCTGATAGACCAATCCTCCTTTATTTTTGCACAATCGGCCAAAAAAGGGCACCACCTATTGTTTCAAAAGCGCAAAGCCTGCTACTGCAAAGAGGAAAGGAGAGCCCGCTATGAGCAAAAACGAGATGGACAAACTCAACTCCGCCCGCATGGCGCTGGCAAAACAGATTTACCGTTTGACCGAAAAGGACGATCATTTTGAACCCGGTATCCCCGGGTTAATGCTGGTAAGATATGAGACGCCAACCGACCCGATGAGCGCCATCTATGAGCCGTGTATCTGCCTGGTCGCCCAAGGAGCAAAACGGGTTCAGCTAGGCGACGAGGAGTACATCTATGACGAAAATCACCTGCTTATCAGTTCTGTCGGGCTGCCGGTAATCGCCAATGTAACCAGGGCCAGCAAGGAAGAACCGCTCCTCAGCCTGGTCCTTAAGCTCGACCTGAGGATGCTCGCCCAGCTCATGGTGGACAGCAACCTTCCCGCCTCCCTCAACAAGCAATCGGGACGGGGCATGGCCATCTGCGAGGTGTCCGAGCCATTGCTTGACAGCTTCCAACGCCTGGTTGGCCTGGCTGATACCCCTGATGACATTCCCATCCTGTCACCGCTGATACACAAGGAAATCCTGTACAGACTCCTCAGGAGCGATCTCGGCCCCCGCCTCCGGCAGATCGCCACGGGAGGAAGCCATGCCCAGCAGATCGCCCACGCCATCGGCTGGCTGAAGGAAAACTACACCAAACAGCTTAAAGTGGAAGGCCTGGCAAAGGAAAGCGGCATGAGCGTGTCCACGTTCCATCACCATTTCCGAGCCACCACCGCCATGAGCCCGCTTCAATTCCAAAAATGGCTCCGGTTGCATGAAGCCAGGCGACTCATGCTGTCGGAAAGCCAGGACGCCACTACGGCGGCCATGCTGGTCGGCTACGAAAGCCCGTCGCAATTCAGCCGGGAGTACAAACGCCAGTTCGGGGCGCCGCCGTTACGAGATATCAAAAACCTGAACCGGACAGGGCAGACCAAAGTGGTCACCGGAGCAGCCTGAGGACTGCATGGTCGCCCGCAACCTACATTCTTACTGTGGAGGTACCATAATGGATCGTCGTGACTTTCTGAAAAAGGCCATCAGCTCCACTATCGTTGCCGGGTCGACCCTGGCTTTCGGTGGCAGCGGCCAGTTCTGGGACACAGCATCCGCAGCCGAAACCGCCCCTCAATGGGATCTGGTCGCTGTCCGGGGCGACGAGCCCGATGCCATGTTCGACAGCGCCATCAGCGCCTACGGGGGAATGCAGGCCTTTGTCTCTCCTGGCAACAGGGTCGTTGTGAAACCAAACATAGGCTGGGACGTATCACCGGAAAGGGGCGGCAACACCAACCCCAAGCTGGTGGGACGCATCGTGGAGCACTGTTTTGACGCCGGAGCCAAAGAGGTGATCGTTTTCGACCACACCTGCGACAATTGGCGGCAGTGCTATCTGAACAGCGGCATCCAGCAGGCGGTTGAAAATGCGGGCGGCAAAATGGTCTCGGCTGACAGCGACGGGTACTATCGAAAAGTCTCGATTCCCCAAGGTAAGCGACTGACCAACGCCTCGGTGCATCAGGCGTTACTGGACGCCGACGTGTTCTTCAACGTGCCCGTGCTGAAGGACCACAGCTCCTCAATGATCACGGCCAGCATGAAAAACCTCATGGGTGTGGTCTGGGACAGGTGGTACTGGCACCGGAATGATCTGCACCAATGCATCGCGGACTTCTCCTCCTTTCGCAAACCGGACCTGACCATCGTAGACGCCTACAACGTCATGAAACGCAACGGGCCACGCGGGGTTTCCGTCAACGACGTCGTGAACATGAAGGCCCAGGTGCTTTCCACTGACTTCGTGGCTGCGGACGCGGCCGCTGCCAGACTGTATGGCGCAGACCCTGCGGATGTAAGGCATATCCAGATAGCTGCGGAGATGGGGTTGGGACGTATGGATCTCAAGAACCTTTCCATCAACCGCATCAAACTGGGATAACATGCACCTCCGCAACCTCAAGTCGCTAAGGGTGGCGATTGCCGCTGCTTTCCTTGTGTTGACCTCCCTCCTCTTCCTTGATTTCAGGGAGATGGGAGCCAAGACGCTTGCGGACAGCGTCTTGTTCCTGCAATTCGTCCCGTCACTCCTCAATTTCCTGGAAGGGGCGACGTTCGGGGCGGCAGGATTTCTCGCGGTACTGGCAATCACGCTCCTCTTCGGACGGATATACTGCTCTGCGGTTTGTCCTTTCGGTATCTTGCAGGACGCAATCAGCCGGATGGCAGGCGGCAAGCGACATAAATACGCCAACACCAAGCCGCACAACAAACTTCGCTATGCAATCCTTGGACTGACCATTCTCCTGTTCCTGACGGGAAGCGGGCTGATGCTCAACATGCTCGACCCCTTCAGCAGCTTCGGGCGAGTTCTTTCTAACCTTGTCCGCCCCCTGCTCCTCGCGGCCAATAATATGGCCGTTCCCATCTTCGAACAGATGGGCTCCCATGCTCTGTATCGAGTACAGTGGGCGGCCCTGGCCCCGGTCTCCATCGGTGTGGCCCTGACAATGCTCCTCACGGCCGGGTGGCTCAGTGCGCGGCATGGGCGCCTCTATTGCAACACGCTTTGTCCTGTGGGCACCCTGCTGGGCCTGTTCTCCAAGGCCGCTCTCTTCCGCGTCCGCTTCAACCACGAGGCATGCAGGGAATGCGGACGATGCGAGCGGGCATGCAAGGCAAGTTGCATCGACTTCAAGAAACAGACGGTGGACGCCAGCCGATGCGTGAGTTGTTACAATTGCCTGACCGCCTGCCCCAACAATACGCTGCAACTCTCTCCCACCCCCAAGTTCGGCGCCAGGACAGCCGAAGAAGGCTCGGGGCGAAGAAAATTCCTAATAGGTCTCGCTGCCGGAAGCATGGGCATGGCGGCGACCAAGGTTAACGCTGCACCGCCCCCTGATTTCAAGCAAAGCCGCCCCACTACGGTTCCGGAGAAACGGACCAGCCCGATTTCACCGCCGGGCTCCCGAAGCATCGAGCAATTCACCTCCCGGTGCACGGCATGCCACCTGTGCGTATCCGCCTGCCCCTCACGGGTCCTGGTCCCTTCATTCCTCGACTACGGCCTGTCCGGAATGATGCAGCCGCAGATGTCACTCCAGTCTGCCCACTGCAACTTCGATTGCACCATCTGCTCGAATATCTGTCCAAGCGGGGCAATCCTCCCCTTGGCCAAGGAGCAAAAGCAGATAACCCAGGTTGGCGTAGCGCATTTCCTCAAGGAAAACTGTGTGGTGTACACGGATAACACCAATTGTGGAGCCTGTTCCGAACACTGTCCGACCAAAGCCGTACACATGGTGCCCTACCTGAACGCAGCAGGTCGCAAACTCGTCATTCCCGAAGTGACCGAAGCCATCTGCGTAGGCTGCGGCGGCTGCGAACACGCATGCCCAACCCGCCCCTTCAAGGCCATCTTCGTGGATGGTAATCCAGTGCATAAAGTCGCCGAAAAGCCTATCCTCCGAAAGCTTGAACCGGCTCCCGATGCAAATGAGGACTTTCCCTTTTGACATCCGGGAGGCCATTCATACTTACTCCCCTTTTTCCAAACAGATCGACTGGCAAAAGGACGACAGCATCCACAAAACATCCCCCTGAGACCGGACAAAAAAAAGAGGGTGGTTATACCACCCTCTGAATCTTACCTAGCTCTGCCCGGTTCCGGGATAACGAATCTCTAAATTCGCCCCTACCTGGACACTCTGTAAAAAAACGGCACCTTAGAAAGGCACGTCATCCATGCCGCTGGCTTCGGACGGGAAGGCGGGACCGAGGTCCTCTTCCTGCTGCTGCGGCTGGCCCTGATTCTGCTGAGGAGACTGTTGGTAGCCGCCCTGTTGCTGCTGATAACCACCACCCTGCTGCTGGTAGCCACCCTGCTGCTGTTGCTGCTGGTAGCCGCCCTGCTGTCCGGCCTGATTGTACTGGCCATCCGGCACGCGGTCGAGCCCCTGGATATTATCGGCCACAATCTCTGTGGTATAACGGTCCTGACCATCCTGGCCCTGCCACTTGCGGGTTTGAAGCTTGCCTTCGACCAAGACCAGACGGCCCTTGCCGATGTAGTTACCGACGAACTCGGCCTGCTGCCGCCAAGCCACGATGCGGTGCCACTCGGTCCGCTCCACTTTCTGGCCGGTCTGCCGGTCGCGGTATCCCTCATCCGTGGCGACGGAAAAGTTGGCGACCGCCTGTCCGGAACTCGTATAGGAGACCTTGGGGTCCTGTCCGACCCGCCCGATGAGGATCACTTTGTTCATGCTGCCAGCCATATAAACTCCTTCCGTGGCTTATTGAAAAAAGAAAATTGATATCAGAAATTTACCGCGATATCTTCCAACTCGTCGAGACGATCTTCCAATTGATAGGACAGCCTGTCGGCGCCCTTGGGGTCGCGAGCGGCCAAGGCGCCCTCGATCTCGAAGCGCAAGTCCTCGGCCTCATCGGCCTTAGCTCTGAGCTTGTCAGCCTTGTCCTTGGGGATCAACCCGGCGCGCACCGCGTCAAACACGGCCTTGGCCAACTCCAACACCCCTTTCTTAGGGATGGCGTCGCTGTCCTGCCAAGCCAATTTCCACAAGGAAGGCCATGACTTGCGGACCTCGTCTTCACTGAAGGTCCACGCCGAAACACGAATCTGCAACAGTCTACCCATGGTTTCGCCTCACTTCCCCATCCCTAACAGGGCCGTGCAGCGGACGCAAGGGAAAGGCCGCGAAACCATGACCCGTGCGAGCGGAAAACCCGGGTTCTTTATTCCTCGTCCCACTCGCTCTGGATGCGGGCGACCACGTCCTGAATGACGGTCAATTGGTCTTCGGGGCAAATGCCGATGAGGGGCTCGCCCTCGTCCACGTTATCTCCGCGACCGAAATAAACGGAGTAGATGATGCCCTCGGGGCCGGTATAGGCCAAGGGGGTTTCCCGCTTCATGCGCGAGACGATGAGCAGCTCCATACCCTCGGTCACTTTCACGGACCGCTTGCCGGAGACCTTGAGTTTCTGGTCCACTTCGGGAACGAAATAGTATTTGGCCCGCTCCGGAGCGCGGAACAGGTACAGAGCCTCCTGAAGGATGAGCTCAATGACCTCTTTGCGGGTGAGAAAGTGCTTTATGGTGACCAGCGGCTCTCCGGCCTCCACGAACTTGCCCTCCAGTTCAGTACGAACCGACTCGACCTCACCCTTTTCCGGGGCGGTGATAGGCTTCTTGTTCTTCTCTCGGGTCAGGTTGGCCAGAAGGGTGCCCGGCTTCTCCATGTGCTCGCCTTCACGGCCGTGTACGGTGTCCCCCTTCTTCAGGCCCGCGAATTCCACCACGCCGGTATGCGGCGCGTGAACCACGATTTCACGATAGGGAGAGGCTTTTACCTTATCCAGTAACTCTTTGATATTCAGCACTATTAATTCCTTGATTGAATTCAGCGGAGGCAATGCGGATCAGGAGTGCATCCCCGCATCGGCGTTGTTTCAAACAACCGGGCTAGCGATAGTATAGGTTGCGTCCACCCATGGTCAAGAGGGATTGATGGAGGTTCTTTTTGACCTCCCGGCGGTCCCAGATGCCGTGGATGTGCCCTCGCGAAAGGGCGTGATAGCAGCGATGGTAATCCGGTGCAACGGTCATGCCCGTGGTCTCGGTGATGACCCCGGGACCCGCGAACCCAATGTTGGAGGACTGCACCGCGAACTGATACGGGGAACACCCGAGAAAGCTGGCGACAGGTCCGGCGTAGGAGTTGGTATCGTAGAGCACAAGGTACAGCCCGCCTGCGTCGATGTAACGGCGTACGGCTATGGTGCAGCGAGGCATCTGAATGACGCCGTTGACGCCTTCCTGGATACGGATGCCCGCCGTGCCGTGCACGTAGGCGATAAAGGGCCGCCGCTTGCGTTTGGCCCGAGCCGCGGCGCGTATGAATTTCTCGCCCTCGGCAGCGCCCACGCTGCCGCCCCGGAACGGCGCACAGAATACAGCCACCACCGCTTCCACGCCATCGATAACAGAATCGAAAGTAATGCATGCCGACTTGAGGCCGGTCTTCTCCTTGGCCTTGTCCAACTTGCCGTCGAACTGCTCGTAACCGAGGGGATTGATGGACTCCAACTCCCGATTGAACTCCCGGCTCACCGCGTAGTTGAAAACATTCTCCAGATACCACCGGTATTCCATGGGAAAATGATGGCCACAGTGGGGACAAACTCCGGCAAAATCACCAAAAAGATCTGGCACCCAGAGGTCCGGACAATGGTGGATGCGCGCGTTTGGACAGGAAATGGTTCGGTCTTCCTGGCTGCGCGGACTGGACCAGGCCCAACCGTTGCCCACCAGATAAGCTCCCTCCTCCGGGCTGGAGAGTTGGGTCAGCTTATCCCTGACCGCCTCGTCCGCCTTGGTCTCCTTGCCGTTGACGCCGGGAAACGACTTGTCCAGTGCGCGCTTCAGAGGCATCAACACCTTGTGGCGAAGCAGATGCGCCTCGGCTCCAAGCTCCTCGAACATGGCGTCCAGGCGTTTCTTGGGCTTCCCAATCAAGTCATAGCGCAAGAAGGAATGAGTGGCGTCCACGGCTCCTTTGGTGACGGTCACGGCACGCTTGGCTATGCCGGTGCCGTCGAGGCGGGCATGCCGACTCATGGCCAGGAACTTCCGCTGACGGCGCTCGACCAGTCGGTTCAGGGCCGATTGCGACAGATTCCAACGCATGTAGATGGACTCGGCGTCGTCCGTCCTGCTCCCACGGACCACCATGGCCCGATACAGCTTCATGGACTTGACCTCGCTGACCGCCTCGTTGGTGGCCTGGATCAGCTCACGCCGGAGCTCCCGAAAAAATTCGTAATGATAGGCACGGGCACCCAGAGGAGGCTCTCGCAGCACCTTGTCCACATAGCCGTTGGCCAGGTTGTCGTCGGCCGTGATCCCCAACTGCCGGGCGCACTTCTCAATGAGTTCGGGCGTGGCCCGATCCCCACCACGCAAGCCGCCTTCGATGGCCGCCGCCCCCTCGGGGGAGATGACCGAATAATAGCCGTGCGAGAGCATAATACGCCGGTCACCCAAACCCACGGCCTCGGCGCCGCCGGAACCCCCTTCCGAAAAAACGGAGATGACCGGAACACGCAGCCCTGCCATTTCGTAGAGGTTGCGCGCGATCTGCTGAGCCGCGCCGGGCCAGTCTTCCACCGGATAGGCCCCGGGCGTGAAGACGAAGGTGTGCACCGGGATGTTTTCGGTCTCGGCCACCTTCATGTAATGCAGCGCCTTGGCGTTGCCCCACGGCTTGACCGAACCGCCGTTGCGATAGGCCTCGCCGTGCCCCTTTTCCTGGCCGATGACCATGACCATCTGGTTGAGAACCTTGTCGCCCACGCGCCTCGTGAAGTATGCCCTGGCAATGAGCATTGAGGGGTCGATGTTGTACTCGCCCTGCCCTCCGATCTCTGTGTAATTGTCGTAGACATTCTCCAGAATGTCCTTGAGGCAGACACGCTGCGGATGGCGAACGATACGAACACGGTCCATTGGCGTCAGTTCAAGGTCGAGCTTGCGCTCGGAAAAATCAAAGAAATCTTCCAGCCGGGCCACTTCCTCAACCAGAACGCTTCCTGGCAGGGATTCCTCCTTGACCAGCAGCTCGCTCAGTTTGGCGGTCAGCAGCCGGATGTTATCGTCCTCCCGATTACCGAAAATATCCCGAGTATACGAAAGCCGGTCCTTGAGAGCCTGGATTTGCCTGTCGATTTCCATGTCAGAACTCCAGGATCTTGTGCGTCTTTTCCCTCAGGAACGCGACATTGGTATAAAATTCTCCGGTCTGGCCGCCCGCCGATCCTTCCAGGACCAGTTCGTCGAGAAATTCTAAGCCGCGCCGCTTGACCTCATCCAGATCCCTTCCCCAGACAATGGCCAAAGCCAAGTTGGGGTCGTATTCCATGGGGATCTCGTATTCGCGATCTGTAGGTACTTGGGAAAAAACTTTAAGCCAGTCGTGGTCCTTCCACTCGAAACGGGTCACCGTCCCAGCACAGGGTGTAAAACGGTTGGCAGTATTTTCGGCCACCAGACGGTACTCAATCCCCATCCCGGCGAACCCGATGTCTTCCTGCGAGTAGCCCAATGTTTCGCCCAACGCGAGCCTAAGCTGTTCGGTGATGATGTCTACGGGCTTGCCGTCCACGCGGGAAATGATCGCGGAGACGCCGTTTTCCACCTGAATACGGGTGTTGACTTCCATGAGAAACGGCTCGCCCCTTGGGGTGACGATCCACTCCCAGGTGCCGACGTTGTCGTACCCGGTCTCCTTGGCCATGGACAGAGAATATCGGGTGATATCGTCCAGGACCTTCTCCGCATCAAAGGTGTAGGGAATCACGCCGGGCGCGAATCCGGGGGCGACCTCCACCCGTTTCTGCTTGCCCGAGGACTGAATGGAGCAGTTGCGCGTGCCGAAATGGACCTGGGCGCGGCTGCTGCGCTCGCAGACCACCTGCACCTCCAGGTGATTGAAATCGAAAATTCGCTGCTCGATGAGCACGCCTTCGTCGCCGAAATTACGCTTGGCGTAGTTCCTAATACGCCGGAACACCGAGCGAAACTCGCCGAAACTGCCGACCTCCTCGATGCCCATGCCACCGCCGCCGGCCGAAGCCTTGACCATGATCACGCCGTCGATGATACCCTGGGAGGCCTGAAAATCGAAAAGGCTGGAAGCGATCTCCTCGGCCTCCACCTCACTGTACACGGGATGGTCGGACCCGGGAACGGTGGGAACGTCCAGACTCCGGGCGATGCGCTTGGTGTTGATCTTGTCGCCCAAGTCGCGAATTACCCACCAGGAAGGGCCGATGAACTCCATTGGGCGATCGCGCCGCACCACTCGCCGGGCGAAACGAAAATCCTCGGCGAAGAATCCATATCCGGGATGGACAGCCGTTGCGCCCGCATCATCCGCCACGGCAAACAATTCATTGGCGTCGAGATAGGAGGCTATCTTGTAGACACAGGCATCTCCCCCCAGCTCACGAGCCAGCCGGATATGCCCCGACGCGCTGTCTTCCGCCGTGTGAACGCAGACGAAGTCGAGCCCGAGACGCCCGCATGCCTGCATGACGCGCATGGCGATCTCGCCACGGTTGGCGATAAGGACCTTGTGCCGGTCTATGGACATTGATTTTCCCGTTTATTCCTGCTCTCGCTGCTGCTTGCGCAGAGCGATGAGCCGTTTCTGGACTTCTAGGACCAACTTATCCAGCTTGGCCTGCTGCTGCCGACTCAATTCCTCGAAATTGATGCCGACAATTCCGTTGTCGAGCACGCGGATGACCCGCGCCTTGAGCTCGCCCAAAAACAGTTTGCTATTAATCAACAGGTCGCACACCAAATTGCCACCTTCCGAAAACCCTCTGCCTGAATCCAAAACGGCAAAGCCCGTAGCGCTCAAATCCTTGACCTCAAGAACCCCGTCCATACCGGCAAAACGCACGGTAAGACCGGGCACTTTGGTCCGAAAGGCCTGGCGCAACTGCCCGTCGCTGTTTGTGGATAATTCCAGATCAAACCCCATGTGCCGTCCTTACAATGTCGTCTTCCGGTCCGCTTGGACCGGTCAATATCTAACCTACTTTCCCATAACGCGCTTTTCAAGCACGAACTCAACCCGCCGATTCCTCGCCCGGTAGTCATCCGAAGTATTCGGAAAGAGCGGATTCAGATAAGCCAGCCCTGTTGCGGTAAGCCTGGTGGACTCGATGCCCATCTTGAGCAATTCACGCAGAACTGACACAGCCCGGAGTGCTGATATCTCCCAGTTGTCCTTGAACCGGGAGGTAGAGGACGGTCGGACGTTGTCCGTATATCCGACGATCTTGATTGTCTGATCCCTGTGGCGAATAAAGAAATCCTTGAGGGCCAAAACCATTTCCGCCCCTCGCGGGGTTAAATCGATCTGTCCGGGACGGAACATGATGTCGCCCGGCACACGCAGGGTGATAACCCCGTCCTCGAAGTTGGCCGAAACCACGCCCTCCACGCCCTTCTTGGTCTGCAACGTCTTGACGTCGGCGAAAACCTTGCGCTGCGACTCGATGATCTGACGGCGCATCAGGGCCTGGTCGATGAGTACACCGGCCTCATCCTGAGTGATCCGGCTTGTGGAAATCTTCTGCATCTTGCCCTGCAAGGCCTTGGTCACCGAGGAAAAAGTCTGAGAAAACTTGTCCGTGTCCAGGGTGGACATGGAATAGAGCAACACGAAAAAGACGAGCAGCAACATGGACAGGTCGGCGAAGGTGGTCAACCATTCGCTGCCGCTGTCATCCTCGTCATCCGAAGAATATGCTCTGTAATCTTCCAGGTCTTCGCTCATTTAGTTCTTCACTCGCTCGTGCGGCGCCAGGAAGGATGACAACTTCTCGTAAACGAGCCGCGGGTTGTTGTTTTCAAGAATGGATTTGGCCCCTTCGAAAATAACTTCCAGGTGAAGTTGCTCCTGAAGGGTACGAGCCTTCAGTTTGGCCGCAATGGGGATGAAGAAGAGCGTGGACATGGCCGAGCCGTAGAAGGTGGTCAGCAGAGCCACGGCCATGGCCGGGCCGATGGACTTGGGATCACTGAGTTGCGAGAGCATCTGGACCAGACCTATGAGCGTACCCATCATCCCGAAGGACGGCGCCAGGGCCGCTAGCCTCTTGAAGACATCCTGCCCCACCTGGTGACGACGGCGCATGGAATTGATCTCAATGGCCAGCGTGGTACGAATGATCTCCGGGTCGGCGTTGTCCGCGATGAGCTGACAGGATTTCTTGAGGACCATGTTTTCGGTCTGGACGTTCTCCAGGGCCACCAATCCCTCACGACGGCTGATCTCGGCCACCTTGACCATGATGTTGACCACGTCACGGACCTTTGTCTTGCGCTGGACGAACATCTTGAACGCGGCGTTAAAGGCCTGTATGACCTCTTCGAAGGGGAAGGCCACCATAATGGAGGCCAGGGTCCCACCGACAACGATCATCATACCGGGAATGTTGATGAAAACATCAACCGCTCCACCGATAATGATGGCCCCCATGATAAGGGACAAACCAACGGTGAGACCAAGCAGCGTCACGATATCCATATAATCAGCCCATCCTTGGGTTCAGTCCGATCCGCAAAAAACAGCGGCCTGCTTCAAACCGGTACACGACGAGGAGTCAGCATGCAATACCTTGATAAGATACAATACTCTGCCGCATATATACAGGAAAAGCTAGGCAAAACACAAGCCAACACCGTAGGCATGGTGACCGGGACCGGACTGGGCGGACTTGTCGACGCCATAGAAACCACGGCCACCCTTTCTTATTCCGACATTCCACAATTCCCCGTCTCCACCGTAAAAAGTCATGCCGGCGAACTCGTCTCCGGCACCATTGAGGGCGTACCGGTGCTGGCCCTCCACGGCCGATTTCACCTCTATGAAGGATTTGATGCAAGGGAAGTAACTCACGGCATCCGCGTCCTGGGAGAGCTGGGTGTGAAGACGCTGATCCTGACCAACGCAGCAGGAGCTCTCAATCCCTCCTTCGCCACCGGAGCCCCCATGCTCATTGAGGACCACATCAACCTGACCGGCACCACTCCCCTCCGAGGAGACAACGTGGACCACTGGGGCGACCGATTCCCGGACATGTGCGCCGTGTACGATCCGACCCTGCGGACGCTTGCGGAAGGAAAAGCCCTCGAGGCAGGCATCAGGCTGGAAAGGGGCGTGTACATGCAGGTCATGGGGCCAAACATGGAGACACCGGCTGAAACCCGCATGTACCGGGGCATGGGCGCGGACGCCATCGGCATGTCCACCTGCATGGAAGCCATCGCGGCCCGCCATATGTCCATGCGCGTGATGGGTCTCTCCTGTCTTACCAACAAGAACCTGCCGGATTGCATGGAGGAAGCCCCGCTGGAGCAGGTCATCGCCCGGGCAGAGCAGTCGGCGGAAGCCATTACTAAACTTATCCGTTCCGTACTAAAGGAAATCCGGGAACCTGCCGAATAGACGTTGGAGCACCCCGCATTTCGCGTGGGACTCTGCCCGTGAGACACAAACAGGACGGCAACCCTATGTACACAAAAAAGTTCACATACATGCTGCTTGCGGCCATGCTGCTGGCTGCGGGCTGCGGCAACCGTTTCTGGGAGGACACCAAGGGAGCCACGGTGGATTCCTATCAGTACCTCACGGACAGCACACCCACGGCTCGCTCGTACCACGATGAGGCCTCGGTTCCGATCATAGAACTCAACCACGAGGCTGGAGACGTCCTATACAAGAACATCAAGGGCGACGAGCTGGACAAGCGCTCTCCCATCTACGTCCGAACCTTCACCAATGCCGATGACGCCACCGACAGCTCTGTCTTCGGCCGAGTCATGACCCAGCAAGTGGCGGAACGACTGGTCCAGCACGGAGCGGTCATCACCAAAGGCGACCCCAAACCCGCCGACTATTTCCTGCCCCACGGCGTAGACAGGAAAAGCTACGCAGATCCAGTCAAGTACACCTCGGGAGATCTGCCGATCCGCGCGGCGGTGCTCGAAGGCGACTATGTTATCGGTGACGAGTACATCTACCTGACCGCAAAAATCGTCCGCCTGGACGACAACGCCGAGGTTTCCGGCCACAACTGGACCATCCCCATTACCGACAACGTCCGTCGGATGCTCCCGCAGCTCCGGCTGGCCAATGGCATGGAGCCCACAGTCAAAACCAAATTCGAATAAGTCGACGTCCGAATTCAGAAGCAAATGAAAAGCGGGCCGCCGGAAATTCCGGCGGCCCGCATACGTTTAGGCTATTCGCGCCCTACTAACCTCTCCAGACACTCCCGGCGTCCTCACCCCACTCTTTTTTGGCCAGACGATGGCCGAGATTGAAAGCCTTGGTGTTCACAGCCCGAATCTTGGCAGGCAGGGCAGACTCAAGTGACTTGCGCATGGTCGCCTGATTGACGAACGGGAGCAGAAAAGAGAGCGATCCCAGGACCACGGTATTCATGGCCTGGACAATGCCGATCTTGTCCCGCGCCAAAGCGGTATAGGGCAACCCCAGGAACTGATTGGTGGGCGGCTGCTGTACCAGATCCGTCTCCAGCACCAGTACGCCGCGCGGTTTGAGGTACGGATAGTATGCGTTGCACGCCTCCTGGGACAATGCCACCAGGATGTCCAGGCTTTCAGCCTTGGGATAGCTGATGGGCTTGGAGGAAATGACCAGGTCGCATCGGGACGAGCCGCCCCGCGCCTCGGGGCCATAGCTCTGGGTCTGGGTCACATTGTAGCCGTGCCCAAGGGCGAGGCCCTGTCCCATGACCTTGCCCAAAGTGATGATGCCCTGACCGCCCAGGCCGGAAAAGCGGATTTCGAAACGATAGAGTTCCTGTTGCGGCTTCATCTACTTACCCCCCTTGGCGACTTTCTCGAGGAACTTCGCCTGGCGCTGGTAGTACAGCTCCTCAAAGCCCTCCCGGTCCCGCTGGACAAAAACGCCTATGGGCATTCGCCCGGCCCGCTTGTCCTCGGGCAGCTCGTTGTATCGCTCCACGTCCATGGCGCTGCTCTTCAGCCACTTGTACATGTCCACCGGGGTCTTGTACTTGTTCTTGCGCCCGAACTGGGTATGACACGGCGTGATCGCCTCGACTATGGAGAAACCGGGCCTGCCAATGGCGTCGGTCAGAACCTTTTCCAACTTCTTGACGTGGAAGACCGTGCCGCGCGCCACATAGTTGGCTCCAGCCCCCCTCGCCAATTCCACTGTGTCAAAGGCCTTGTCGAGCTGACCAAAGGGGTTGGTCATGGTCATGGCCCCCTCGGGAGTGGCAGGGGAACTCTGGCCGCCGGTCATGCCATAGATGCTGTTGTTCAGGATCAGCGCGGTGATGCCGATGTTCCGCCGGGCGGCGTGGATCAGGTGATTGCCGCCGATGGAAAGCGCGTCACCGTCGCCCATGATGGCGATGACCTTGAGCTTCGGGTTTGCCATCTTGATGCCCGTGGCAAAGGTCAGCGCCCTGCCGTGGGTGGTGTGCACCGTGTTGAAGTCCACGTACACCGCCAACCGGCCCGAGCAGCCGATGCCGGCCACGATGACCACGTCGTCCTTGGGAAGCTCCAGGCTATGGATGGAGCGAATCAAAGTCCCGAGCACGATGCCGTGCCCGCACCCCGGACAGAGAACATGCGGAAACTTTTTGTTATGCCTCAGATATTGATGAATTATTTCATTTCCAGTAAATCCGTTCATGGTGGCTACCCCTGCATGATGACCTTGAGAATTTCCGAGGGAGTGACGATCTGCCCGTCGATGCGGTTGATGGTCCGGACGGACGCCCGGCCCGTGTTCACACGCTTCACCTCACGGGAGATTTGTCCCATATTCATCTCCGGCACCACCAGGGTCTTGGCGGTGGCCATGACCTTCTCCTGCTGCCGCCGGGGATATGGAAAGAGCGTCTTGAGCTTGAGCAGCCCGGCCTTGATCCCGTTCTCCCTTGCCTGCTGCACGGCCAGTTCGGCGGAACGCGCCACGGAACCGTAGGCTATGACCACGATGTCCGCATCCTCAGTCATGACGGTGTCCACAAGCTGGATGTCGTAGAAAAACTGGTCGATCTTGCGGTGCAGCCGCTCCACAAGCTCCTCCACCTCTTCAGGTCGCTGGGTTGGGAACCCGTTGCGGTCATGGGTCAGCCCGGTGGTGTGGAAACGATAACCGGAACCGAGAGGCGGCATGGGCGGCACGCCGCGCACGGTCTCCTCATAAGGCTTGTACCACTCGGGCGGCATGGACGGGACGGTGCGGGAAAAAACCTCATATTCACCCGAGTTGGGAATCTCGATCTTCTCACGGGTGTGGGCCGTCACCTCGTCCAGGAGCAGGATGACCGGCGTACGGTATTTCTCCGCCATGTTGAAGGCGGTGACCGTCATGTCCAGACACTCCTGAACGTTGGAAGCCGAGAGCACGATGATCGGATGATCGCCGTGGGTGCCCCAGCGGGCCTGCTGCACGTCGCCCTGCGCCGGACAAGTGGGCAGACCGGTGGAGGGACCGCCGCGCATGACGTTGACCAGCACCAATGGCGTCTCTGCCATGATTGCGTAGCCAAGATTCTCCTGTTTCAATGAGAATCCAGGGCCGGATGTAGCGGTCAGCACCTTTCTCCCGGCCAGGGAGGCGCCGATGACCGCGCCCATGCTGGCTATCTCATCCTCAAGCTGGATGAAGACACCGTCTTCAATCTTGGGCAGCCGAGCGGCCATGATCTCCATAATCTCGGATGATGGCGTAATGGGATAGCCGCCGAAAAATGTGCACCCGGCCAACAATGCGCCCTCGACAACGGCTTCGTTGCCCAGGGCGAATATTTCTTTGCGTTTCTTGCGTCTGGCCATGAATTCCTACGCTCCCTTTCCCTTGGCTTTCCCTGTTGCCTGCTCCGTGCCGCACCGCTCCGCAACATCCGGTTCCTTGTCCCTGACGACGATGGCGAAATCGGGACAGTGTAGTTCGCAAAAACCGCATCGAATACAATCCTCCTCGCGGACGACCATACTTTTTCCCTGCGAACTCATCTCCAGCACCTTGCCTGGACAGAACTCGACGCAGATGCCGCAGCCCTTGCACCAATCCGGATACACAGTGACCCGACTGTTGCCTTTTTCTTTCTTGGCCATATTCCTTCCACCAATACTGTTGAAACGGCACGATCGCCAGCGCACAACCTCGCAACCGACATAAACAACGTGATTTTTCACCCTGTTCAGTTCCACACCTAGCAGGATTTCACGCCTAGTCCAACGATTTTCAGAAATTCGAAAAGTAGTCTCGAAAACCGAAAGGCAAAAAACGCAAAAACGCGTCCGGGCAGGTACACTCCGGACGCGTTTTTTGTGTTCAAAAAAAAGAAAATCAGGACGCGATGACAGCGAGAGCATTAACAACCGATGCGGCCAATGCGCTCCCTCCCTTTCGCCCCTCAATGGAAATGTAGGGCACATCCCGGCTCATGAGCAGCGCCTTGGACTCGGCCGCGTTCACGAACCCAACGGGCATCCCGACTACCAATGCGGGCAAGGCTGCGCCGCTATCGAAGTGTTCCACCAGCCGAATGAGCGCGGTTGGCGCGTTTCCAATGACGTAAATGGCCGGTTTTATCTCTCTTACAGCAATATCAACGGCAGCTTTGGCCCGAGTAATCCCTTCGCTTCGAGCCCGCTCGATCACCCTCTCGTCGTTCATCAGGCAACGCACCTCACACCCCAGGGGGGCAAGCCTTCGGACCGGAATTCCACGCCGCGCCATCTCGGTATCGGTGACGATAACCGCCCCGCTACGCAGGGCCTCAATGCCCTTCTCCACTGCTTTTTCATGAAAGCGAACCAGCTCAAGGAGCTCGAAATCCGCCGTGGTATGGATCATCCGTCGAACGATCTGCCATTTTTTTCCGGCAAAAGGACGCGGTTCAGGCACTTCCGAATCAATTATCCGAAAGGATTCCGCTTCGATTTCCTCGGGTTTTTGAAACTCCTGAAGTCGGATTTCACGCATTTCTTTCCTCATTCCCCGGTCACGATGGTCACCGATGCCGATGCACCGATGCGGTTTGCCCCAGCCCGCAGCATGTCGATGGCCTGGTCGTAGGTCCCGATTCCGCCGCTTGCCTTGACGCCGATGTCCGGCCCGACGGTCTCGCGCATGAGCCGGACCGCCTCCACCGTTGCGCCTCCGGGGCCAAACCCGGTGCTGGTCTTGACGAACTTTGCTCCTCCGTCCACGCTCAGCCTGCAGGCCCGGACAATCTCCTCGTCCGAAAGCAATGCGGTCTCCAGGATGACCTTGACCGGCGCTCCGTCCGCAGCCTCGACCACGGCCCGGATGTCTTTAAGCACAAGGTTGTCATCGCCCGCCTTGAACGCGCCGAGATTCATGACCATGTCAACCTCCTGCGCACCGTTACCGACCACCGCCGCAGTCTCGAACGCCTTGACCTCGGGCAGCGTGGCCCCCAGGGGGAACCCGACCACCGAGACGGGTACCGGCGATTCGTCCTTGAGCTTCCAACTGGCAAGGGAGACCAGGGAAGGATTCACGCAGACGCCGTAGAAACCGTACTTGACGGCCTGAGCACAGAGCAGGTCAAGGTCCTGAACCGTTGCGGCAGGCTTGAGCAATGTGTGGTCGATATGCAGGGCCAATTCTCTGGTACCCAGAACCATGGCAGTCTCCTTTTGAAAAAACATGGCGCGACGGCATTATTGCCGCCGCGCCACAGTAACAGTTTCACCCCATGAGCAGAAGGGGAATTCGCCTGACGCCCTCCGGCAAAGCGAAAACCGTCCCGGCACGATAATCGTGCTGCTAGCGATCCCGCGCCTGATACCGTGAAAGCTGGGCCTCCAGACGGCGGCTGTACGATGTCAGCATATAGCAGATAAGGAAGTACAGCGCGGCGATGGTAATCCAGATTTCGAATGAGGCCACCATTTCCCGGTTGTCCACCTGAACACCGGTTCGGGTCAGTTCGATGACGCCGAGGATGGCCGCCAGGGAGGTGTCCTTGGTCAGCGAGACGAACTGGTTGACGAAGGACGGGATCATGTTCCGAAGCGCCTGCGGCAAGATAACCAGCCGCATGGCCTGAACATGAGACAGCCCAGACCCCCGAGCGGCCTCCATCTGCCCCTTGGGCAGCGCAATGACGCCGGCCCGGACAATCTCCGCCACGTATGCTCCGGTAAAGATGATGAAGCAGACCATTGTCGTGGAGAATGCAGGCAAATTCTGGCCGGTGATGACCGGAGCCAGATAATAGAACCAGAAAATAAGCAGCAGCAGAGGCATGCCTCGGATCATCTCGACATAGCAGACCGCCGGATACTTGATCCACCATGTCCGGGAAAGACGCATGAGACCGGCGCCCAGCCCCAGCCAGAACGCGCCGAAAATGCCGACAATGGCGAGAATGACAGAAGCAAAGAACCCTTCAGGCCGGTGGATGAACGGGAAAACCCAATCAATGTTGGTGTTACCCCAGAGAAAATACGTGAAGTTGTCTAACGCAATATTCCAATGCATAACGAGCCCTCCTAATACATGACCTGAACCATGAAGTGCTTGTTATACATGGTGATGCAGAACGACACACACAACGAAATCATCAGATAGATCAACAGGGCCACGGAAAACGCCTCAAACGGGATGGCGTGGTAGGACTCGATCTGAGTCGCCTGATACATGATCTCGCCGACGCCGATGACCATGCACAAGGATGAGTTCTTGATCAGGTTGAGGGCCTGGGAAATGAGCGGCGGAATGACGATGCGCAGGGCCTGCGGCAGGATGACATAGCGGTATCCCTGAAGGAAAGAGAGGCCGACAGCGCGGGACGCTTCAAGCTGATTCTTGGGAATGGAGAAAATGCCCGCCCTGATTTCCTCGGCGATGAAGGCCGAAGTGTACACGGTGAGGGCGATGATGCCGGTGATCAACTCGACGTTGAAGAGCATCCATTCGCCGACAAATTCGTGCCCGAAAGCGGTAAACGGTCCAGGAAACCAGTAGTACAGGTCGTTCATCCAATTGTTGATAGCATCCGGGATGACGAACTGCGACGCGTTGTACCAGAAAAATATTTGCACAAGCAGCGGCGTGTTCCGGAAAAATTCGGTAAAAGCCAGGCTGAACCACTGCAGCGGTTTGAAAGGCGTCATGCGCATAACGCAGATGATGATACCCAAAATCATGGCGCACGAAAGCGAGATCGTGGAGATCTGCATGGTGGTGACGAAGCCCTCCCACATCCAGCGTGCGGGTTCGCCCGAGAACATCTCAGCCCATTGAAAATGATAGTCCAAAGCTCAATCCATCGGTTGCGGTGAAACGGGAAAGCCGGGAGCGCCCGAAGGCGCTCCCGGTAAATGGGACCGTAACAGTCTTACATGGGCCAGAGCTCGATGGTCCAACCTTCAGGCAGGTCGTAACCCATCCACTTCTTGAACAGCTTGTGGTAGGTGCCGTCGAGCCACATCTCGTTCAGGCTCTTGTTGACGAAATCGCGGAAGGCGGAATCATCCTGGGGCACGCCGAGACCGTAAGGTTCGGAGGAGAAGAACTCGCCGACGATTTCCCACATTTCGGGATTGTCGTCGCCAGCCTTCAGACCGGCCAGGATGCCGGAGTCGGTGGTCACAGCCTTAACCTTGCCCTGCTTCAGAGCCATGAAGGCCTGCGGGTATTCGTCATAGGAGATGACCTGGGCCTTGGGCTGAGCGGCCTTGATATTTTTTTCGGAGGTGGAACCCTTGACGGTGCCGACCTTCTTGTTGGCCAGATCGGCGGTGGACTTGATGCCGGAGTCCTTCTTCACGAGCAGCTTCTGACCATCCATGAAGTAGGTGATGGAGAAGTCGATCTGCTCGTCACGGGAAAACTTGTGGGTCATGGTAGCGGCCAGCATGTCCACGGAACCCTGGGCCAGCATCGGAATGCGGTTCTTGGAGGTGACGACCTTGAACTCGGTCTTCACGCCCAGCTTGTCGGCGATGTACTTGCAGACGTCGACGTCGAATCCGACCAGTTCCTTGGTGTCGGGATCAATGAAGCCGAACAGGTTGACGGAATCCTTGACGCCGCAGACCAGCACGCCGGCCTTCTTTACGTCTTCGATCTTGCCAGCGGACGCCACTGACGCGGCGAACATGAAGGACAGCACCAGAGCCAGAACAATAACTAAACGTTTCATAGTTCCTCCTCTCATAGGAATTACGGGTTATACAGATTAAAGAATTTCCTTCAGGAAGTTCTTGGCACGCTCGTGTTTGGGATTCTTGAAGAACTCATCCGGCGGAGCCTGTTCAACGACGACGCCGCCGTCCATGAACAGGACACGGTCCGCAACTTCGCGGGCGAACCCCATCTCGTGGGTGACGCAGAGCATGGTCATGCCCTCCCGCGCCAGGTCCTTCATGACGTTGAGAACCTCGTTGATCATCTCCGGGTCCAAAGCCGAGGTGGGCTCGTCAAAAAGCATCACCTTGGGCTTCATGGCCAGGGATCGGGCAATAGCCACTCGCTGCTGTTGACCGCCCGAAAGTTCGGCGGGATACTTGTGCGCCTGGTCATGGATGCCGACGCGCTCTAGGAGTTGCAGTGCATTCGCCTCGGCCTCGTCCTTGGACACGCCCTTGACCTTGATGGGGGCCAAGGTCACGTTCTTCAGGACCGACAGGTGCGGATAGAGATTGAACTGCTGAAATACGATGCCGATCTCCGCACGCAACTTGTTGACGTTGACATCCTTGGCCAGGATGTCCTTGCCGTCAAAAAGGATCTGGCCCTTCTGGTACTCCTCCAGCCGATTAATGCACCGAATGAAGGTGGACTTGCCGGACCCGGAGGGGCCACAGATAACCAGGACCTCTCCCTTGTCCACGGACTCATTGATCCCTTGCAGGACATGAAAATCACCATACCATTTGTGCAGCTTCTGCACTTCGATCATTGCCATGTTCTCGATAACTCCAAACTGAAATTGGACAAAAAAATGAAGCCTGGCACCGTGTCGGACAGCCCCTCCGACCGCCAGGCCAAAATGTCAAAATTGCCTGTAAGTTGTTATCTGATTCGGTAAAAAAGTCAAGGTGCTGTTCCTTTTTCGGTCAGTGATGACATGGCTGTCAAATATGCGTTTGACTCATATCGACGTCCGATCATACTGAAATCGAAGCCCTTTCCTTTTGTCTGATTTTGGGATTGATCATTTTTGTCAAGCTACTCCTTTTTTCAATACATTTTTTTATCACTATCAACAACACAGATACTCGGTTTTCCACTACCAAGGGAAAACAACGGTTGCAGCAGGGATGATGCAGTCTCACCCGAGCGCTGATACCGATGCATAATGAGATATAGACAAAAAAAAGACCCGCTCCGAAGAGCGGGTCTCATGTTGCGTCTTGATGCCGCGGCTACTTTTCGGACTGATAGTTCAGGCCGACCTCTTGCGGGAAGAGGGGCAGGTAGCGGTAGACCAGGCTGAGGACCAGGAATCCGTAAGCGACGATCATGATGGACGATGCGTACTCCACCCAGTTGGCGTAGTAGATCTGCCAGTCGTCGAACGGCATGGCCGGGAAAGCGATGGTCTGGACGGTGAAGATGTAGCGGTTCAGGGACACGCCGAGGCAGTCCAGAATGGCTGCGGTGTACATCAGCACCGGACGGTTGCGGATGGACGGAGTGACCAGCATGATGGCCGGAACCACGCCGCACAGGATCAGTTCGGTCCAGAGCAGCCACTTGCCGTAGGCTACGCCGTAGAACATCTGATCGAAGGTCAGGCCGACGGACGGCAGGTAACCGGTGGCCCAAGCCCAGGTGTCGAGGATCTTGAAGAACATATAGACACAGAGCATGGAACCGGCAATTTTCGCCATCAGGGCCTTGGTCTTATAGTCCACCAGCTTCTTGCCGGTCAGCTTCTCCATGAAGGTGGCGACCAGGACGGTGAAGACCGGGCCGGAACCGACAGCGGAGAGCACGAACAGGAAGAAGGTCCAGGGCCAGATGAAGAAACCCTCGCGGAAGGCGAACGGACGGCCGATGAGCACGCCGTACATACCGCCAAGGGAACCCTGGTGGAAGGTGGACAGGAAGGCGCCGATACCCGCGAACAGAGCCATGTTGACGTGCATGTTGTGCGCCAGGGCATGGATGAACGGGATCTTGTTCAGCTGCTTCTGCTCCAGGACCAGCGGGACGAACTCGATGATCAGTACGGTGCAGTAACAGGTGATGCAGAAGATAACTTCGGTCAGCATGGAGTGGACGTTCGGGTGCCAGTAGCCGAACCAGGCGCGGCCCGGCTGGCCAATGTCGAGCGTCAGCACCAGCATGGCGCCGGAGTAGCAGATGAAGCCGACCACGACCGTAAGGTTGATGATCTTCTCAAGCTGCTTGATTTTCAGAATGTACTTGAGCAGTCCGGTGAAAAACGCACCGGCGCCGAGGGCGATGACTGCCAAGTCAAAGGTAATCCAGGCACCGAACCCGAAGTAGTTATCCAGGCCGGTGGTACCGATTCCGTTATAGAGCACGAGGACGGCGGCGTAGAGACCCCAGAGGAAGAAGCCGAGAATAACGGCAATCCATATGAGGTATTGGCCAAAACCGCAACGCTGCACCCCTTCCGGGAAGAGTTTGCTATCCATTTTCAGCCTCCCTTTAGTGATGGCCGCCGCCATCGGCGTTGTAGTTGTCGCCCTGCTTGCGGACCCATTCACGTTCGCTCATGTAGTAGACCTGCGGAGCCAGGCCAAGCTTCTCGAGCAGACGGAATGCATGCTTGCTGCGGGACAGCTCGTAAACAGCATGTTCCGGGTTGTTGAGATCGCCGAAGCTGATCGCCTTGGTCGGACAGATCTCGGTACAGGCGGTGACGTACGCGCCATCAGGCAGGTTCATGGGATCCTCGCCGTTCTGGCGAGCTTCATTCTTGGCATCCAGGTAGCGGGAGTGGCAGAAGTTGCACTTCTCGACCACGCCGCGCGGGCGCACGGACACGGAGGGAGAGAGTCCCTTGTCCATGCCTTCGGGCCAAAGCGGATCCCACCAGTTGAAGTACCGTGCGTGGTAGGGGCAGGCAGCCATACAGTACCTACAGCCGATGCATCGGGGGTAGATCTGCGAGACGATGCCGCCCTCTTCGTTCTTGTCCGTGGCCACGACCGGGCACACAGGCACACAGGCGGGGTTGCCGCACTGCATGCAGGGCCTGGGCAGGTAGGCGGTCTCGTGATCCGGGAAGGCCTTACCGTTGGACAGTTCGTAGACGTTCATCCAGGTCAGGGTCCTGAGCTTGTTGGTCGCGTCGTCGCGATCCTTGGTCAGTGCCTGAACATAGTTATAGGGGTCCTTCTTGGTCATGGGAGCGATATTGTTCTCCACCTGGCAGCCGACCATACAGGCGCCGCAGCCGGTGCATTTGTCAATATCGATGACCATGCCCCATTTGATCTTGAATTCTTTTAATTGCATGTCGGTTCCCCTTAGATTTTGGCGACGTTCACAGTGGAACCGGCCCAAGTGGAGGCGCCAGTGGCGGCCTCCGAGCTCACCGTGAGGATCTTGTAGACATTATCGCCCTTGCCCTTCGAGAACTCGTCGCCGACGGTGTGTCCCATGCCCAGGGGGGCGGCCACGGTGTCGGTCATTACGCCCTCGAAGATCTGAACCAGCGCTTCGCACTCGCCGGCGCCGCCGGAGAGCTTGATCGCGGAGCCGACGGAAACGCCGAGCTTCGCGGCCGTGACGGAGTTCAGCATGACCACCATCTTCTCGCCGAGAAGCTGGTTATTGCTGATCGTACAGGGAGCGTTGGGGGTCGTGGCCTGGTTGGCCGTACCCACGTTCAGCAGGGTGTAGGGAGCCAGGCTTATGGCGCCGGAGCCCTTGACGGGAATCGCGGCCTTGCCCAGCACGGCTGCGGCCAGAGACACTCCGGAAACGTCCGCAGTGTCCTCCAGGACGTAGGCGGCACCCTCGGTCAACTCATCCATATCCGCGCCAATGGCCGCGACCTTGGCTTCGATGACCTCATCGAAGGTCTCGGCTCCGAGATCGGCCAGGCCGAGCACGAAGTCACCCGCGGTCATGACGTCCAGCGTCGGCTTGCAGACCGGGCCACCCAGGGAATAGGTGGCGGCGGCCACGCCGTAAGGGCTGGCGACGTCCTCGAAGCGCTCGAAGGAGTGCGGAGTGGGCAGGACGAGATCCGCGGCAGCGGTAGTCTCGGTGTTAACGCAATCGAAGGCCACGGTGAAGCCGGCCTTGACCTGGTCGGTCAGGGCATAGGCGGGGTTGGCCTCGTAAACAAACAGCAGGTCGGTATCAACGCCCTGCAGGATGTCCTGCTTGAGCATGTCGCTGCGGGACATGGCCCCGGACAGAGCCTTGCCGAACTCGGGCAGCACTTTCATGCCGCCGCCGAGCAGCAGGTTGAGGGCAAAGGCCGCACAATGTGAGGCCACGGAACCGCCGGGAACGACCACCGGGCTGGAAGCGGCCAGAAGCTGCTTGGCAACGGCGGCCAGGACATCGGCCTTGACGCCGGTGGCGGCTTCGACCTTGGCCGGGGTAAACCCGCTCATGACCATGGCCTTGAACTGGGCGAAATCGGCCGCGGGCACGGACTTGCCAGCCTGCAGCACATAGTAGCAGAGGCCCAGGGTGAAGGCGGCCATGCCTTCGGCCGGAACGGGCACCCACTTGGAGGTGACCGAGGCGGTCTTGGTCTGCATGGGACCGGCGAAGATGAACTTGCCGGACTCGTTGGCGGCGAAGGCCTTGAGGTTAGCCACGGTGGGGCCCCAGGATTCCAGGGCGTCCGCGCCGGCCAACAGGACGACGTCGCTGTTTTCCAGGTCATATCCGATCTGTCCGGAACCGCCCATCAGGCCGGCCCACGCCTTGCTTGCCGCCTGCATGTCGCAGGGCATGGCATAGAAGGCGTCGCTGCCCTTTTCAGTGAGCAGTGCGGAGAAGACTTCGTTGACTGTGCCGGTCTGGTCGCCCGAAATGACGGCGACCTTGCTGCCGGCTGCGTCCAGCTTTTCGGCGACGATCTCCTTGGCTTTGTCCCAGGAGATGGCCTCGCCTTTCAGCATGGGCGATTTGATCCGGGTCGGGCTGTTCTTAACCTGCACGCTGTTGGCGCACAGGGGGCAGACGCCCCCGCCGGAAAGCGGGTTTTCCGGGTTGCCTTCGACTCCGAAGGCCTCGCCGGCAACGGTACGCACCTTCACGGCGCAACCGGATTCACACATTTTCGACACGGTAGGTAGGCCTTTGGTTTCCCCGTATGTCAGTTTGGGAATCCAAGGCCAATTCTGCGTCCAGATGGACACATCATCAAGGGCGGTCCACACCGTCGGTGTAAAAAGGATACCGACGGTCGCGCCCGCGCCCAACTGTAAAAAAGCTCTGCGTGCTACGCTCATTATCAGTACCCCTTTACTTATGACAGGTGTAGCATGCGTTGGGCTGGCCCTTGAGGGCGTGGCACCGTTCACATTTCCACATCTTCATGGTCATCTTGCTGTAGCCGGACAGAATATTGCGCTCGAATGCCGGAGGAACATCATTTTCATGAATGTCCTTCAGGTGACACAGGTTGCAATTCTGCTCGGGAGCATCTCCCTCGAACACGGAGGGATCCACGACACTGGCCAAGTCCTTCTTCATCTCGGCCATTTCCGCGATATCCAGCCCTTCGTGAGCCTTGTGGGAGAAATAGACGTTGTCGGGCTGGTACTGGTAGTTCAGCCAGGGAACCTCACGACCCTGGATGAGGTACTTTACCACGTACTCCCGCTCCGCCTTGATTTTGTCATCGTCGCCGGAAAGCAGGTTGTCCTCAATGGCACCCAGTTCCGCCTTGATGATTGCGTCGGTGTCATTCGGATCAATGCCTTCGTCGGCGATGGCTTCCATCGCTTCCTCGGGATCGACCGCGTGACATTCGGCGCAGACTTCGTTGGTCGGGAATCCGGCATAAGAACCGTCATCCCGGAAAAAGTGACAGCTTTCGCAATCCATTCCCTGGCCCTCCACATGGACCGCATGGGAAAACCACACGGGCTGCTCTACGTCTTCGTAGAACAGACCGGGCAAAACCGCCCAGCCCAAAATGCAGGTGGCCAGGAAGCCGATGATAAAGGGTAGTACCCCTCCACACCGTTTCGATGCTTTTCTTTCCTCCATAACCTCGCCCCATCACTCTAAAGTTTATGTGAAAATCACACCAATTGAACTACGTTCCCATACGGTAAGGAACGATTTGGTGTCAAGACAATATGAATATTTTCACGATCTCCACAAAAGGAAATCCGAAGGGATATTCAAAGGCTATGAGATATTATCCGGCCTATGAAGTTTTCCCGACCCGCCCGTATTCGTCGTCGAAACGGACAATGTCATCCTCTTCCAGGTAAGGACCGGATTGAATTTCGATAATATTGAGAAGCACCTTGCCGGGATTGGCGAGACGGTGCTGGGAGGCCTTGGGAATATCCACGGACTGGTTCTCCACCAGGATGCGAGGCTCGTTGTCCACCTCCACCTCGGCGGTGCCGTCCACGACCACCCAATGTTCGCTGCGGTGGTGGTGCATCTGGGAACTGAGGCGTGCGCCGGGGACCACCTGGATGCGCTTGATCTTGTAGTGCGGCCCCTCCTCCAACACCGTGTAATTGCCCCACGGGCGATGCACGGTTGGATGGCTTTCCACCAGTTGGCTCCCCTGCGCCCTGAGGGTCTCAACCACGTCGCGCACCATCTGCACGCGGGGCATGGGGCATGCCAAAGTGGCGTCACGCGTCTGGACCATGATCATGTCTTCCACGCCCACGGCGGCCAGCTTGCCTCCCTCACTGATGAGCAACGAATTACGACAGTCCAGGGCCAGAACATCACCCTGGATGACGTTGCCGTTCGAGTCTTTCTCACCCAGGCGGTACATGGCTTCCCAACTGCCCAGGTCATCCCAGCGGAACCCGGCCCGCACCACCGCGATGTTATCGATCTTCTCGACCACACCATAGTCGACGGATATGTTCGGAATTTCACGATAGGCCTGCACCAGGGGAACCTCGTCCCGGGCCATCCACCACTCCCAGAGTTCGGGCTGGCATTTAGCCACCTGGGTCAGAAAATCCTTGATCCGAAACAGAAACATGCCGCTGTTCCAGAGATGCCGTCCCCCTTTCACGAAGCCCTCGGCCGTTTTCAGGTCCGGTTTCTCCACAAACCCGTCAACGGCACTGGCGCCCTCGCCCAAATCCTCGCCCAGAGTAATGTAGCCGTACCCGGTCTCCGGGTGGCGCGGCTCCACGCCAAAGGTGACGAAATGCCCATCGGCTGCCAGCCTGGAGGCCCGCTCCAGGTCCCCGGTCCACGCCTCGCTGCCACCAATGAGGTGGTCGGACGGAAACACGGCGGCAAGGGCGTTCAGGTTGTCCCCCGCCACCCTATCCAGCCCGAGCATGATCGCGGGCAGTGTGTTACGCCCCAGCGGCTCGGCCAGGACCTGGCTCTCCAGCCCCGGATCCATGGCGGTTATCTGTTTGCGGACCTCGAAGACGTGCTCCTCATTGGTCACTACCCAGATGCGCGACGGTTCAAAGGCCTCCAGCACTCTGGCCACGGTCTGCTGGAGCAAAGTCAGTTCCCCGCCCAGTACCAGCAACTGCTTGGGCAGGAGGTTGCGGCTCAAAGGCCACAGCCTGGTGCCGGAACCTCCGGCAAGAATAATGGCGTGGCATTCCTCGGCGAACTCGACCTTCACGGCATCGGGCTTGTCCATGGCTATTCCTCGAAGATAAAGGGGGAATCGAAATCCGCCAGCCGGGGGAGCCGGCGATCCTTTTCGGAAAGAATGGGTTCCCGACCCCGGAGGGCTGGCGTCCAGTCCATGGCAACGTCAGGGTCGTTCCAGGCGATGCCGCCCTCGCATTCCGGGGCATAAGGCGCGTCCACCTTGTACTGAAATTCGGTGTCCGGCATGATGGTCACGTAGGCATGGCCGAACCCCTTGGGAATGAACATCCGCTTGAAGTTGGCGGCGGACAGAATCACGTGTCGCCACCGCCCGTACTGCGGCGACCCCTTGCGCAGGTCCACGACCACGTCGAGCACCGCGCCGCGCGTCACCCAGACGAGCTTTGCCTGCGCAGCGGGCGGAGTTTGGAAATGAAAACCGCGCAACACTCCCGCGTCGCGCGAATAGGCGTGATTGTCCTGGACGAAGTCGCAATCAATGCCGAGGCGGCGAAATGCCTCCTTGTTGTAGCTTTCCAGAAAGAACCCCCGTTCATCCTGAAAAACCTTGGGTTCAAGAACGAGAAGTCCGGGAAAACCGGTCTCGTAAACCTGCATCGCGCCTCCTTCCTTAGCGTGCTGACAACTCTCGGCCCGTATAGCCGAGTTCGGAAACGGACACAACCCCGGTTCCGAAATGCGGCCACAAAAACCGCCACCCCCTGTTCACATTTCCGCCATGGTTTGTTAGGTCCTGTTGCAGAGAGAAAAATCACCTTTTTCATACAGGAATCCCTGCTCATGAATTTTCTGGACATCATCCTCATCTGCGTAGCCGCCCTCTTTGTCCTCCGGGGTTTCTTCCGGGGCCTCGTCAAGGAGGTCATCTCCCTGACGGCCATCATCCTCGCCATCTACCTGGCCTCCAACTTCCAGTATCTGCTGGTTCCCCACCTGGAGCTCTACATCGACAGCAAGGTCACGGTGAGCGCCCTCTCCTACGTGGTCATCTTTTTCGGCACCCTGATCGTCTGCTGGGGCATCGCCAAGATCATTCGCACCATGCTCGACATAGCCCTGCTCGGCTGGGCGGACAGGGCGGCGGGCGGCGTGTTCGGCCTGATCGAGGGCGTGCTCATTGGCCTGATCATCCTCATCGCCATGCAATCCTTCGCTCCCGAATCCAAGGTTCTCAAGGACTCGGTCATAGCTCCCCGGGCTCAGCACATGGTAAAACTGGTCGGCGACCTCGCCCCCCAGTCCATGCGCGACGTATTCGAAAGCCGGGGATTCTCCCTGCCCTCCCGGGAATCCATGCTCGACACGGCCAGGCAAACCATGGGGCTTGACGACGAGGAAGACACCGGGCAGTAATCCCTCTCCGGCAATCCAACCACAGCATCTCCAAGGAATTACGCCATGAGCGGAAGAAATAATGACGGCCACGGACCGGCTCTCCGAGAACTCCTCGACATCATCGACGCCCTGCTCGGGCCGGATGGCTGTCCCTGGGACCAGGAACAGACACCGACATCCATGTGCGACTATCTCGCGGAGGAGACCTTCGAACTGATCGAAGCCATCCGCAGCGGCGATCGGGGTGAAGCCTTGGAGGAGCTGGGCGATACTTTGTTCATCCTGCTCTTCATCGCCACCAGGTTTGAAGGCGAGGGCGCGTTCTCCCTGTCTGATGCCCTGCGGGCCAACGCCGCCAAGATGATCCGAAGGCATCCGCACGTCTTCGGAGAGAAGACCTTCGATGACCGCCAGGCGCTGCTGGACAACTGGGAAGCAACCAAGAAGGTGGAGAACAAGGGCACGTCCAAGAAGCGGGTCTTCGACTCTCTGCCCAAAGGGCTGCCGCCGCTGCTCAAGTCGTACCGGATCAATTCCAAGGCCGCCCGCAATCGCTTCACCTGGCCCACCGACGAGGATGTGGAGGCGCAGCTGCAGGATGAATGGCGGGAGTGGAAGGACGCCGAGGCCGAGGGCGATGCCGCCGCCATGGAGCAGGAGTTCGGCGACTATCTGTTCACTCTGGTGGAACTGGCCCGGCGCAAGGGCATCAAGGCCAACAGCGCACTGGATTTCGCCAACCAGAAATTCCTTCGGAGATTCGGCGCAATGGAAGAATTGGCCGAATCGCGTGGCAAGGACCTCGATGATATGGACCTGGACGCGATGAACGCCCTCTGGGATGAAGTCAAGGACGGGGAACAAGCCTAGGAGAAGCTATCCCGCCAGCATCCTGATCAATACAAAGACGGCGAAACCCGCGCCGACTGCCGCATACAGCAATGCTCAGGGCGAACACGACGTCTTGAATTTTCGGAGGATGAGCCACACCACCCCGCCCCCAGCGAGTATGGCCGATATGAGGATTATCCACGATTTCATTGCTTCCCTTCCTGTTATTGAATGCATTGAGATATACCATGCCCGCCAATGGCGGGCATTCTTTTTTTTCACCCCTAAAGATCTGCCGTTTTTTGCCGATAGGACTGATGAAGGAGTGTTGTACCCTGCGCCGGACAGGTAGTGCAGACAACTCCACCCCGCGCTCCGCAAGGAACGTGGAGGAAAATTTTCCCGTCTTCAGGGATGGGCAAAAGGCGTTATTTCCAGCCTGTCGGCAGGGAGGGTAGTCCATGACCATGGCAATCGGAGGGTTAGGAAACCCGGCACCGTTCGATCAGCAGACCTTCGGTGCTGCCGTGGTTTCCGAGACCCTGGACATCATGAACAATACCGGCAGCGGTTCGACCCCGGCTCCTGTGGATAAGGAATCCGCCGAAGCTGCGGTCGTTGCGACCACATTGAACTACATGAACTCCGGGTCGTCTTCCAGCGATCCCGCTGGCATGGCCCAAAGTTACGACTTCCAAACCGATGTCCTCGGCGCGTACGCCAAGGGCAATCTCGTCAACACCATGATCTGACGGAACGGAGATAACGCCACGAAAAGGAACCCCGCCTCTCTGCAGAGAGGCGGGGCAACTTGTTCAAGCTGTATGCACAATGATAACCAGAACGATTTCTTTGACAGCCAAAACCACTCATGACAGTATCCCGGCCCGGAAGCGACGTGGACATCCCCCCTTTGAGATCGCACCTCCCAACGCTCCCCCATGCAAACCCGGCGACGACAACCGTATAACGTTTGTTCAAGAGATGATTTCATGGCGCCGGTGACTTTGATTTACACTTTTTATTGGAGCCCGAAATGATTCAATCCTTTCGCACTTTTCTGGCTATCCGAATCGCCGCTCTCATCGGGCTGCTGATAGCGGGCTGCCTCGCCTTTTATGTTTTCGAATCTTCCGCCATTGAGACCAAGCTCAAGGCCCAACGAGCCGAGATCATGGGTAAGATCTTGGCCCAGAAGCTGGCAAACAAGCGGGACGTTGGTATCACCAACGCCATCTCCCTGGCCTCGGACGGCAGGCTGGCCACCATCGTCGAACAAGGAGACAAGGCTGCAGGACTGGAGGAACTCGGACGCATCGGAGAGTCCTTCAAGGCCCAATCCAATTTCAAGGGAATAAAAATTCAGCTTTTCGACAAGAAAAAACGGACCTTTCTTCGCAACTGGCAGCCCGACGATTCCGGCGACGTCTCCGAACCATTGATCCCCCTTCTGGACAAAGCCGACTCCACAGGCAAGGCCGTGGCGGGCCTCACGGTAGACAAAAACGGTTTCTTCATCCGTGGGACGAGTTCCCTGAAACTGGACGGCAGAACCGTGGGTTACCTCCAATTCCTTCAGGGCGTGGGCAGTGTCTCCCGGGATTTCGAAAAGGAAGATATCCTTTACTCCCTGCTGCTGACGCCGGAAGCGGCTTCCAGGACTTCCTCCCTGGATAACAGCGCCTCATTCGAAGGGCTTCGGCTGGCCAACAAGGCGTGGTTTTCAGACGCCGTCCTGGCCTCCCTGCGTGAATTCAACATCAATGCGGTCATCAAAAACGGCTACCTGCTGGAAGAGAACTTCTTCGTCGCGGCTATTCCGGTACGGGATGTCGACAACAAGCTGATCGGCTACCATATCCTTGCCGAGCCACCGGCTCTGGTGGCCCTCCAGATCCATAACGCCACCTCCACAGCACGGATGTTCCTTATACTCATGGCCTTGGGTTTCGCACTGATGGGCGTATTCATCAGCTTCATGCTGAACAGAACCCTGCTCAGCCCCATGCACGAACTGGCCGAACACGCCAGAGAGGTGGCGGAAGGCGAAACCGACCAGGAGTTCACCGGAGACAATCGCTTCGAACTGGGCACGCTCACCGGGGCAATCGTGACAATGATCGAAAGCCTCAAGCAGCGCACCCTGACGGCAAGAGAGCAGGCGCAACAGGCTCAGGTCAAAAGCCGGGAAGCCAACGCCGCCCTGGAAAAGGCCAGGGAGAGCGAAGCCCACAACAGCAACCTGCTGAAATCGATGCACAAGGTTTCCGGCAAGGCGGAACAGATTTCCCACGAGGTACTCGACGCGGTCAACGCACTCTCCAAGGAAGTGGACATGGTCACCCAGGGCGTGGAGATCCAACGCGACCGTATGGCCGAAACAGCCACAGCCATGGAAGAGATGACCGCCACCGTGACTGAAGTGGCGCAAAATGCATCCCATGCCGCGGTAAACGCCGCCAACTCGAGCGACAAAGCCATCACCGGCGCACAGGGAGTAAGCGAGGCGGTCTATTCCATTGAACAGATCGGCACTCGCATCCACGCCCTCCGCGACACAATGGGCCAACTGGGCGAACAGGCCTCATCCATCGGCAAGGTCCTTAACGTCATCACCGATATCGCGGACCAAACCAACCTGCTCGCGCTCAACGCGGCCATCGAAGCCGCCCGGGCAGGCGAAGCCGGCCGAGGCTTCGCCGTGGTCGCCGATGAGGTTCGCAAGCTCGCCGAGAAGACCATGGACGCCACCAAGGAAGTGGGTAACGCCATCCTCTCTATCCAGGTAGCGGCTCAGGAAAACGTCAAGGCCGTGGAATCCGCTGCCGAAGACATCACCAAGAGCACCGAGGCATCCCGGGAGGCGGGCCGGTTCATGGAAGAGATCGTCGCCATTGTGGCCGAGACCTCCGGCCAGGTGGATTCCATCGCCACTGCTTCTGAAGAGCAGTCCGCCACCTCGGAAGAAATCAACCGCGCAGTCAACGACGTGAACCGCATCGCCTCGGAGACCGCCGAAGGCATGCTCCGCTCCGCCAACAACCTGGGCAGCATCACCGCGCTCATCAGCGAACTGGACGCCATGGTCCAGCGAATGGCCACTGTGGAAGCCCTTGAGACGGCTCACAGTGACGACCTCATTCCGTGGAGCAACCGGTTGTGCATCGGCCTGGACTCCGTTGACAAGCAGCACCAGAGGCTGGTGGAACTCATCAACCAGCTCAACAGAGCCATGAAAAACAAGGCGTCCCAGGGAAAAATGGTGGAGATCGTCAGCGGCCTCGGGGAATACGTGGTCACCCACTTCGGCTACGAGGAAAAGCTGTTCGACAAGCACGGCTATCCCGAGACCCCGGGGCACAAGGACCTTCACCGCAAATTCGTAGCCAAGGTCTCGGAATTCAGTGATGCCCTGGCCGCCGGAAAGACCACAGTCTCCATCGAGGTAATCCAGTTCCTGCGCGAATGGCTCACTGAGCATATTCTCGTTGTGGACAAGGCATACGTCCCGTTCCTCAAATCCAAAGGTGCGCGATAACGCTTTCCGAAAACACGCCACTAACGTTATTAATCAAAAGCCCTCCTCGCGAGGGCTTTTTCATTTTGGCCCCTATGACCATATCCGTATTGCCGCATAATTGTTGGCGCAGTTCCCGAGCCGAACGGATCAGGCCCAACGCATACGCCCTACCCGAAAAAAAGTCCTCGCCGGGCACGGCAACGATGTACCTTTGCTTGATTTTTCGCTATGGGAAGAATCAGGCTCCTTCCCGACGGAAGGGAGCCGAGGGAAGGGCTATGGCCCCATGCGGATGCCGCGCAGACAGTACCATTCAAGGTTAACCCATGAAAAAGATACTATATCCTCCTCTTTCCAAGGAGCACAAAGCCTGCGTCAACGCGCAGTGGCGGCAATTCCAGGCAGGCTACCCCGTGGACACGCTCGTAGTGCGCCCGATGATCCTCGCCTCATGGAAACGGTGCCGCGAGGCCAGACTCCCCAGCCAGGCCCTGCCCCTGTGTCCCATTGACGTCCCGGCCCTGGAGCAGGCCACGGCCGAGAACAGGAACCTGGTGGAGAGCGCCAAACACCTCATGGACAAGCTCGCGCACTCCATCCACCTCTCCAAGAGCGTGGTCACCCTGGTCGACACCACGGGGCTGGTGCTCCACGCCTCGGCCACGATCCAGGACCTGGAGAACGTGCCTTACGGCGTTCCGGGACGGCGTTGCGACGAGGCTACGATCGGCACCAACGGCATGGGCCTGTGCATCATCGAAAAGAAGGCGGTCCACGTCATCGCCTCCGAGCACTACAGCGCCACGCTGCACTACCTCAGCTGTTCCGCCGCGCCCATCTACAATGCCGACGGTCAGTTTATCGGCGCCATCAACCTGGCCATCAACACGGAAAATTTTCATCAGCACACCTTGGGCCTGGTGGAGGCGGCGGCCCACGCCATCGAAGAGCACCTGCGACTGCGCAGCCTCGTGCGCAACCAAAAGGTCATCATGGAGTTGCTGGACGAGGGGGTGGTCGTGCTCGCCAGCGATGGAGTTGTCACCAACATCAATCGTCAGGCATGCCAAATGCTCGGCCTGAGCAAGCCACCTGTCGGAGACAACATCCAGGCGCACATCCTGTCCAGCAGTCTGCTGCAGTCCATCCTGACCCACCGGGCGTCCTTTCATGACCGTGAGGTCGCGTTCCAACTGCGGGAGGGCAAGCTCTCCTGCGCCCTGTCCTGCGTGCCCTTCGGCGAAACGGGCGTCATCCTGACCCTGCGCGAGGTCAAGCGCATGCGCAACTACGCCGCCAGGGTGGCCGGAGCCAAGGCCGTCTACACCTTTGACAACATCGTGGGTGCGGCCGACTCCCTGCACGAAACCCTGCGCCTTACCCGAGTAGCATCCCAGAGCGACGCCACGACCCTGCTTATCGGCGAGTCCGGCACGGGCAAGGAACTCTTCGCCCAGGCCATCCACAACGCCAGTGACCGGCGCAGGAACCCGTTCGTGGTGGTCAACTGCGGAGCCCTGCCGCGCAACCTGGTGCAAAGCGAATTGTTCGGTTATGTGGCCGGTGCGTTTTCCGGCGCGCTCAAGGAGGGCAGCCCTGGCAAATTCGAACTGGCCGACGGCGGCACCCTGTTCCTCGACGAGATCGGAGAAATGCCCCTGGAGGCCCAGGTCAGCCTGCTCCGACTACTCCAGGAAAGCGAGGTCACCCGCCTTGGTGGCAAGCAGGCCAAGCGTATCGACGTGCGCATCATCGCCGCCACCAACAAGGATCTGCCCGCCGCAGTTCGCAACAAGGCGTTTCGCGAAGACCTGTATTACCGCCTTAACGTACTCACCATCAACATCCCGCCCCTGCGCCACCGCGAAGGCGACGTGGAATTGCTGACCAGGGTATTCCTTAAAAAGTTCGCCGCCACCCTCCGCAAAAAGCACCTGCGGCTGTCGCGGGAGGCCATGGAGGCGCTGGATGCCTACCCCTGGCCCGGCAATGTACGCGAACTGGAAAACTGCATCGAGCGGCTGGTGAACGTGGCCAGGGGCGACACCATCGATATGCCCGACCTGCCACAGGAGATCGTATCCGACATGGTCAGAAGCCCGCTCTCCCCATCTTCGCCCGCCATGTCGCTCAAGGGCATTCAGAAGGCGCTCATCCTGGACACCCTGCGCGAAACCGGAGGCAACCTGCGGCGCGCCTCATCCATTCTCAACATCTCCCGCACCACGCTGTACACAAAGCTCAAGCAGTACAGCATTGAGGTGGACACCTTCCGGGACCAATAAGGCGCTCCTTTACCACCAGCGACTGCGTCCGCCCTGTCCGGCTAATTCCCCCTGTGAACGGCCTACCGGACAGGGCTGTTCTTTGCGGTGGCCATTGTGTCCAGATCAACGACATGTCCAGTGGACATGTTCAGTTTCTGGACATCCAAACGCTCTCTCCCCACTCCACCCCTATTCCTATATTTAATTGAAATATTGAAATAAAGTTCAATTTAAAAAAACAACAGCATTTTGGCCCGGCTCTTGCTCAATGGGAAACAACCGTTAACTGAATGTTACGCCATTGCAGTGTATCCCCTCAGGCCGATGGTTTTATGTTTCGCAGCAGTATCGAGGTAGGGGACGCACCACGGCAATGCCATTCAAGCAGGATACAGACTCCACGGTATGTCAATTGACATTTCATGCATCTGTATTGGCAATGTTGATCTGTTACTAGAACAACCCCAGTAAACCTTAGGAGGAAGTAATGGCAGTTCAGGAACAAGTTTACGGCTTTTTTATTCCCAGCATGACATTGATCGGCATCGGCGCATCAAAAGAGATCCCCGCGAAGATCAAGGATCTGGGCGGCACCAAGCCGCTGCTCGTCACCGACAAGGGCGTTGTTGCCGCTGGCATCTGCAAGCAGGTCACCGATCTGCTGGACGAGGCGTCCATGTCTTACGTGGTATACGACGAGACCGTTCCCAACCCCACCGACACAAATGTCCACGATGGAGTTGAGCTCTTCAAGAAAAATGGCTGCGACAGCCTGATCACCCTAGGCGGCGGTTCGTCTCATGACTGCGGCAAGGGTATCGCCCTGCTCGTTTCCAATGGCGGCAAGATCCACGACTACGAAGGCGTGGACAAGGCCACCAAGCCGCTGATGCCCTACCTTGCCGTCAACACCACGGCGGGCACGGCCTCGGAGATGACGCGTTTTGCGGTCATCACCGACACCTCCCGTCACGTGAAGATGGCCATCGCGGACTGGCGCGTCACCCCCGGCATCGCCATCGACGACCCGGTGCTCATGGTCGGCATGCCTCCGGCGCTGACCGCCGCCACTGGCATGGATGCCTTGACCCATGCCGTTGAGGCCTACGTCTCCACCATCGCCAACCCCATGACCAACGCCTGCGCCATTGAAGCCATCAAGCTGGTCTTCAAGTTCCTGCGCAAGGCCGTTGCCAACGGACAGGACCTGGTGGCCAGGGAAGGCATGTGCTTCGCTCAATATCTGGCTGGCATGGCCTTCAACAACGCGAGCTTGGGCTACGTGCACTCCATGGCGCACCAGCTCGGCGGCTTCTACAACCTGCCGCACGGCGAGTGCAACGCCCTGCTGCTGCCCCACGTGGAGCAGTTCAACCTGATCGCCAAGGTCGAGGAATTCGCTGAAATGGCGGAGATGATGGGTGAGAACACCGCAGGCATGTCGCCCCGCGACGCCGCTGAACTGGCCATCAAGGCCATCAAGCAGCTCTCGGAAGACGTCGGCATCCCGAGCACTCTGGTCGAACTCGGCAAGCGCTACGGCAAGGAAGTCAAGGCGGAGGACATCCCGACAATGACCTCCAACGCCCAATTGGACATCTGCCGGTTCACCAACCCGCGCACCGCCACTGACGCCGAAGTGGCCGCCATCTACAACAACGCAATGTAAACGCAACTAAAACGGCGGACTCCAGAGGCCAGCCCTCCGGAGTCCGCCGAATCCTTTTCCTGCTTCCCAACCGATAGTCCCTGCCTTCCTCTCTCCATGAGGAGAAATTCCCCACAGTCTGATAGCACCTATCAGAATAGCCCTCGCATGTAAGACCGAATGAAGCAGGCGAACCGAAAAGGCGTCCAGGCATTCCGACACAACGAAGCATGACCGGATGGCCCAGGAAAAACAAGAGGCACCGCAGGGCAAGTCATCAAAAGAGGTCAGACGCCGACCTGAAACCAATAGTCCAGCGGACGCCGCCGCTACTTCCCGGACTTCCAATTAAGCGGGATACAGAAGGCAAAGACGCTTCCCCCGCCGGGGTTGGGCTCGCACCAGATCCGACCGCCGTGATGCTCCACGATCTCCCGGGAAATGGGAAGGCCGAGACCGGTACCCTTAGGCTTATCTGTCAGAGTATCGCCAAGCTGTCTGAACTTGTCGAAAATGGCTTCGGCATCTTCCATGGAAACCCCGGAGCCCGTGTCGCAGACACGAACCACAACGTTATCTCCCTCGACGTGAGCCTTACAGACCACCCGCCCCTGCTCGGTAAATTTGGCGGCATTGGCGATCAGGTTTATGCAAACCTGCACCAGCCGATCGAAGTCTCCGACGATTTCCGGCACGTCGGGATCTATCTCACTTTCAAAAGCCACATTCTTCCCGTCAAACAGGACCGTTGTCGAGGCTATGCTGCGCTCCAGGACTTCCCGGAGTGAAATCGTGGCGAAATGCCATTCGAAATACCCCGCCTCCAGCTTCGCCAGGTCGAGCACGTTATTGATGAGTTCCGTCAGCCTGTCGCCTTCGGAGATGATGACGCTGGTATTCTCTTTCATCCGCTTCAGGAGCTTGTCCGGCATCTCTTCACGCGAAGCCTTTCCGATCAGGTCCGAGAGGTTCTTTCTCGTCAGTTTGGTGAAACCAATAATGGCGGTCAGCGGCGTGCGCAACTCATGGGAGACCATGGACAGGAAGTTCGACTTCATCTGGCTCAATTGTTCAGCCTTGTCCTTGGCGTCTTTCAGCGCCTCCAGGGCCATTTTACGCTCAGTAACATCCGTGGACATGCCCTCCATGTACCACTGGCCGTCAGTGTCCTCTACCCAGTAACAGGAGGTCTGAAGCGTTCTGACTTCACCGTCCCTGCGCCGCACGTCGTATTCGAAATTCCTGACCTTGCCCTCGCGATGCAACAGCTCGACCAATTCTTCCCTGCGCCTCGGATCGACATAGAGGTCTTCGCCAATGTGCCTGACGGAAGACATCATCTCTTCCTTTGACGAGAACCCGAACAACCTGACGAACGCGGGATTAACGTTGACGATCTCACCGTTGGCCCGGCTCCGATAGATACCCTCTGTAGAATTTTCGAAAAAGCCGCGGTACTTTGTCTCAGCCTGTCGGAGATCCTCGACGAGCTTCTGGATATTATCGGACATCTCATTGAACGTCTGGGCAAGCTGACCGATTTCATCGTTGGATGTGACGGCGAGGCGCTGCTCCATATCGCCGCTTTTGAACCGGCGTATCCCCTCGATCATCGAGGTAATTTTCCTGGTCAAAGTCGAGGCCATCCATATGGCAATCAGTATGACGATCGCGATCATGGCCAGGGTGGAGTAGGATATCTGTTCGGCAGTCAGCCGCAACGACCGCTTGAGGTTAGTCTGGGCGGCCTCGTTCTGGACCGCCATCTCTTTCTCATAGGTTGACGCCATGCTTCCGATCTTGTCGCCCGTTTCTGAAGCGGCCTTGTGGAATTCACGCACGTTGGCCCCGATGGTCACGAATCCGAAACCACGCGGGGTACTTCCGTATCTTCCGGTAAAATACGGAATTGCGGCGGCAGTGGTGAGCTTCCAGAGCCCACTCCAGAAAATGACGAACGAACCGGAGCCGCCGTCCTTGGTAAGGTTGTACCACCCCTGACATTGCGGCGCGAAATTGAGATAACGGCAGTCCAGACCGAGCATACCCTGGCGGGTCAACTCCCTGGATGGCTTCTTCTTGAGCGTCTGCTCCTGCATCACCGGCGCGCCCTTTACCCACTCCTCGAAAGACAGGCCGCTCTCGCGCAGGTCCTCGAACATGAGTTCCTCGAGCCAGGGTGTGGCGCGCTGCCCTGTTTCGGGATCATACCCGGCAATGAAGTAATCCCTGGGGTGGGAGATGTTGCGATCCTTATAATCCCAAATAAAGGCATAATTGCCGGACCCCGCATCGGAGATGGGCGAATACCGCTCTTCGGTCGGGACAAGGTGGTCGGAAAACTCCATGACGTGCGTATGGTCCAAGGCGAGGGTCACCCACCCCGTGACTTTTCCATTACGAACAACCGGCGTGGCCCAGCGGATAAGCCCACGGAACCGTTTGCCCACGGGATTTTCCTTGCCCGCATAGGCCGCCTCTTCCGGCTTGAAGGGAATCCCCCTCTCTTCCGCCCGCCGGCGCGTGTAGGCGCCAATGACCGGGCTTTTCAGATGGGGACCTATCACCTCCGAAACATATATCTCACCGGGCTTGAGCCGCTTAAGTTCGTCAAAATAGCGTTCGGCCTTGCAATAGGTATTGGCCGGATCTGAAATATTCTTCTTCTCGGGAGGCAGGAGGTCGGAGGTGGTGACCTTGATCTTCTCGTTGCCGTTAAGGTCAACAAAAGTCATTTCAAGATAAAGAGGCCGCTGAACGCTGATACCGTGGTCCTCGGGGGGACGGTAATGAAAATCTTTGGCGTTGTCCTCATTCTCCGCCGTCACCGCGGGAGAGTTCTCCCTCGGCCCTTCCGCCGGGACCCATGCATCCCCGGCTTCGTTCATCACCCAGGGCCTGTGCATAATCACCTTGCGCAGGTTGGGTGCGAGAAAGCGGCGATATTCGTCAGCACGGGCAGGCAGATTCGCGGCCACGCGGATGTCATTGTCCCGCGCATAGAGAAAGGCCGCCACTGCACGGGCCGTATCGGTCGTCAGACGCTCAATGTTGTCACGCGACTTGATGTCCAGAGCGCGAATGGAACTTGCAACGGCCAGATCGCTTACCTGCCCGATGACGCCCTGCGTCTGGGCCGACAGATGATCAATCTTTTCCCGGAGGCTTTCACCGAGTTCCATTATCCCGGTCCATGCAATCCACGACAGTGCCATGAGCGGCAGCACTTTAATCAGCACGAATATGGTAATCAGCTTGAAACGTATGCCGACCGACCTGCGAATCTTCATTCAATCTCCAAAACAACCATCTATTGAACCGACACCCACATCCGTAGACACAGCGGAGGGGAGCCGAGAAATAGCCGTTTTTTCCACTTCCCGGCAACCTCTAATTGCCCCTTCATTTTCTGTTACCCTTATCAGGCTACGCCAAAGGCCAGTAAATGATAAATACGTTTTTCCAATGGATAAGATACAATATCACTCAGCAGTTGGAAGCTGACACTCAGAATTTTGAACGACCCGAGGAACACAAAAAAGGCTCGTCTGAAACAGACAAGCCTTTGCAATCCGACAACGTGGTTACGGGCGAAAAACACGCCCACGACTTCGTAAAACGATCAAGAAAAAATCGACCGTGCCCGGAGAAACCCCACCACCGGCTCCTCCCATATTTTTCTGGCCTCGATAACCTCGAATCCCCTGGCCTGAAGGAGAGTCTCAAGTTGGGGCAACTTGAAGCTGTGCCACATGGCCTTCCCGCCGTATTTGACAATCCAGTTCAACAAGGAGGCATTATCCGTAACGCTTGAATCGCCATAGCAATAGGTAATGAGCAGGAGTTCGCCGCCGGGCTTGAGCACACGATTCATCTCCATGAGCGCCATCTCCGGCTGATCCATCGTCTGCAGTGCGTTGACGCTCATCACGGTATCAAAGCTGTGGCTTTCAAAGGGCAGATCGCATGCATCGGCCTCAAGGAAAAAAGCGTTACCAGGCTCGGTTTCCGACTTCCGCTCCGCGATCTCGACCATCTCGGGCGTCAGATCCACGCCCCATACCTCATGGCAGTACTGCGAAAGACGAATGCTCAGACTTCCCGGTCCGCAACCCACATCAAGCAGCCTGAGAGCCGGGTCCATGTGTTGCGAAAGGACGCTCCAATTAATTTCGTACTGATCCTGGAATTCATTGGCGATCCAGTCGTCATAGCCTTCAGCCGTCGTCTTCCAGAGACTTTCATCCGGCTCTTCCCAGCCGTCACCATATGCATCGAGTTTATAGGAAGTCATTATCTTTTCCGACAGTTGCCATGCGGAGGCAGCGTTCACCGTCCATGTCGTCCACCCGCAAGAGTGCATTGAGAGCGCCATTGCAGGTCAGGCATGGGACCAGCTTAAATCTAGTTGCAGCCTCGAAGGTAAAGCCCTCTTCCCGTATCCCCGGGACAAGAGAACGCAATCGTTGCCTTCGAAAGCTTCGGAGGTACGCTTTCAAGAAGGCAGAGGTCAAGCGGTTTCTATTTTCCACTGATGTAAAATAATTCCACTACGGATTATCACGACATACAATCGGCAGGCAACATATCTTATGATATACAGCACGAAAAGTATCAAAGGATCAAATCAACACACAATCTCACCAGATCAGCAACGCTACTATACCTTCAAAGTGTATTTTACATTCTTCAAAAACAACAAGAACGAATTTCCGCCCAGCATCAGCGCGCTACGGAGTCAAACAGACAAGCTTCCAAACGCCACCTCTCACGGAGACTTGACGACCTGACGCCACCCTTTTCCTCAGCTGGCCAAAAAAAGTCGAGCATGCCGTCATGACGCTCAAAAAGACATCCCCCGGCACACAGAGAGTGTGCCGGGGTGTGGAGGAGCAAGGCTGAAAACCCGCCCGAAGCTCTGTATCGAGAGCGTCAGGAAAGCCTGGATCAGCCTATGCAAATAGATTTGATATTGGTGAATTCCCTGATGCCGTAGGAGCCCAACTCCCTGCCGTAGCCGGAATTACCCACGCCGCCGAAAGGCAGGTGAACGTCGCTGCGCACCAGACTGTTGATGAAAACGCACCCCGTGCGGACACGGGTGGCCATAAGCGCGGCTTTTGCCTCGTCCGCGGACCAGATGGATCCTCCCAGGCCAAAGGGAGTGTCATTGGCCAGCGCGATGGCCTCATCCTCGGACGAGACCTTGAAGACGAGCGCCACCGGGCCGAACAGCTCTTCCCGGCAGACTCCGGCCTCGGTCGGCACGTCGGTGATGATGGTCGGCGGATAGTAGCAACCTGTCCCGCTGGGGATGGCCCCGCCGAGCACAGCCTTGCCCCCGGCCTCGATGCACCGGTCCACCTGTCCCTGCAACTCCTCGCGGAGGGGAGCCGAGGACATCGGGCCCATGTCCGTGCCTTCGGCCAGGGGATCGCCCATGACCAGAGCGGACATGGACGCCTTGAGGCGGGTGACGAATTCATCATACACCGCATCAAGGACAATGAACCGCTTGGCCGCGATGCATGTCTGGCCAGTATTGCCGCAACGGGAGAGGGTTGCGGTCTTCACCGCTTCGTCCAGGTCGGCGTCGGGCAGGACGATGAAGGGATCGCTGCCTCCCAATTCCATGACCGATTTCTTCAGCCGAGCCCCGGCAGCCGATGCCACCTTCATGCCCGCGTGTTCGCTGCCGGTCAGACTGACCGCGAAGACCGAGGGCGCATCCAGTACGGCCTCGACCTGGCGCGCCCCAATGAGCAATGTACGGAAGATGTTTTCGGGAAAGCCCGCTTCCTTGAAGATCTCTTCTATGGCCAGTGCGCACTGGGGCACGTTGGAGGCATGCTTGAGCACCACGGCGTTGCCTGCCATCAGGGAGGGAGCCGCAATGCGGAAAACCTGCCAAAAGGGGAAGTTCCAGGGCATGACCGTCAGCAGTGTTCCCAAGGGCTCAAAGCGGACATACGCCGAGCGTCCGACGCCTTCGATGGGCATGGGAGCGAGCAAAGCCTCCCCTTCCTGCGCGTAGTAGTCGCAGACCGCCGCGCATTTGACCACTTCCCCCCTCCCCTGGCGGACGGGTTTCCCCATCTCCAGGGCCATGATCTCCGCCAGGGCGGACTGCTTTTCGCGAAGTATTTCGGCGGCACGCTGCAGCCGAGACGCCCTTTCGGCATATGTCGTTTCACGCCAGGACATCCATGCACTGGCGGTATCAGCAAGAATGCCTGCGGTCTGTTCAGGGGTGTATTCCTCAAAAGTGGAAAGCACTTCTCCGGTGGCCGGATTCATGCTCTGGATTGCCATGTTTAGCTCCTTTTATAATAATTGAACCAGGTTGAAGTCCCGCAAACGGCAGCCGCCGTGCATCCCCCGTTCGGAGGGCAGTCAGGACTATATTCCCAGGTAAGCCTCTTTCACATAGGGGTCCACCAATAGTTCACTGGCCGCGCCCTGCATGGCTATCCTGCCGTGCTCCAACACGTACCCGCGTTCCGAAAGGTTAAGGGAGTGGTTCACATCCTGCTCCACAAGAAGGACCGTCAGCCCCTTGTCGGCGATCTGCCGAATGGTTTGGAAAATTTCCTTGATCAACACCGGGGCCAACCCCAGGGAGGGTTCGTCGAGCATGAGCATTTTCGGCTTGGCCATGAGCCCCCGGCCGATGGCGACCATCTGCTGCTCCCCGCCGGAGAGGGTCATGGCCAGTTGGCTTTCCCGCTCTTTGAGCCTGGGAAACATGGCGTAGACCTCCTCCAGTGTTTTCCGGCGTTCCGCAAAGGCAGCCTTGTTGTGCGCTCCGGCCATGAGATTGTCACGCACGGTCATCAGGGTGAACAGACGCCGCCCCTCCGGCACCTGGACCAGCCCGGCGTTGACGGCCCCCTCGGGAGGCAGGGTGTGAAGGGCCTGCCCCGCGAATTCGACAGTCCCCGACGAAGCCGACATCAACCCGGAGACGGTCTTCAGCAGCGTGGACTTGCCGGCGCCGTTGCCGCCGATGATCGACACGACCTCGCCTTCCTCGACCGCGATGGACAGATCGTACAGGACCTGAACATCGCCGTAAGATACGTTGATATCCTTTACATCAAGCAGCGGCATAGTCCTCTCCCAGATAAGCCTTGATTACGTTTTCATCATTGGCGACCACTTCCGGCACGCCCTGGCAGATTTTCTTGCCGAACTGGATAACCACGATCTCGTCGGAAAGGGCCATGATGGCGCGCATGATGTGCTCAATGACGAAGATGGTCATGCCGCTTTCCTTGAGCGAACGGATGATCTCTATGACCTCGTCCACTTCGGTGGGACGGAGCCCCGCCATGACCTCGTCCAGCAGGAGCAGCTTGGGGTCCGTGGCCAGCGCCTTGGCTATTTCCAGCCGTTTGCGGTCGGCGATGGTCATGGCTCCAGGCTTGAGTTCCTTCTTGTCACCCATGCCGAGCATGTCGAGGACTTCCGCGCTCTTCTCCTCGGCCTCGTTGCGCTTGCTTGTCGTGGCGAACGCACCGACCATCACGTTTTCCAGGGCGGTCAGGGCATTGAAGGGCTTCACGATCTGGAACGTCCGGCCCATCCCCTTTTTGCAAAGGTCCCAGGGCGACTGCCCGGTGATGTCCTCTCCGTCGAAGACTATGGAGCCGTTGGTGGGAGGGAACACCCCTGCCACGCAGTTGAAGGCCGTGGACTTGCCCGCGCCGTTGGGGCCGATGAGCCCGAGGATTTCTCCCCGGCCGATGGACAGATCCAGGCTGTCCACGGCGGTCAGGCCGCCGAACTGTTTGGTCATGTCTTTGATTTCGAGCAGACTCATGCCTCAGCCTCCTTTCCTTCAGCCGTAAAGCGGGCGGTGACGCGGTCGAACAGCCTGAGCAAAGGCTCGGTCAGTCCGCGCGGTTGATACAGCATGACGACGATCAGAACGACGCCGAGAATGATCAGGTGCAATCCCGGGAGGGAATCCGAGAAGTAGACCCGGCTGAACTCACTGACCGGCCGGAGCAGTAGCGCGCCGATGACGGGCCCGGCAATGGAGCCGCGTCCGCCGATCAGGGCGATAAAGGCCAACTCGAAGGACATGTCCAGGGTCAGCACGCTCTTGGGGTAGATGAACAGAGTCATCTGCGCCAGGAAGGTACCCGCCAGGGCCGTCAGGAAAGCCGAGAGGGAGTTGGCTGCGACCTTGTAGGACGCAATGTTCGCGCCTAGGGCCTGGGCCGCTTCCGGCTCCTCGCCGCCCGCCTTGAGGTAGTACCCGAACTTGGAGTTGGCGATGTAGTAGGTCAGGGCCAGCACCAGAACCAGCATGATCAGGGCGATGTAGTAATAGGGCTCCTTGGACGAGAACTGGAAGGCCCAGAACCCTGACTGGTCCGCAGAAAGGGGCGGGATGTTCAGCCCGCGCGGCCCGTTGAGCTTGAAGGGGCCGAGCATGTCGATATTCTCGACCATTACCCGAACGCCTTCCACAAAGGCCATGGTGGACAGCGCGAAGTAGGCGCCTCGCATCTTCAATGTGGGTTTGCCGATCAGGTAACCGACCACAGCCGCCAGCAGACCGCCAACGATCATGCCGATCCATGGGCTGATCGAGTACTGCAGCCAAAGAACCGTGGAGGTATACGCCCCAATGCCCACGAACACGGCGTGCCCCAGGGGCAGAACCCCGGCAAAGCCGCCCACCAGGTTCCATGAGGTCGTCATATAGGCGAAAAGGAAAAGCATGATCAGGATATGCAGATAGGTCGGGCTGCTGATCACCAACGGCAGCGCGAACGCCGCCACGAGAAGGCCGGCCAGACAGTTTCGCTTTAATTCGTATTGTGTCATTTTTCGCTCGTTTTTTTACCAGTCGTGCTTCTGGCCGAAAAGTCCCGACGGCTTCACAAAGAGCACGAGCAGGAAAAGGCCGTAGACAATGGCTTCAGTCCACGTTGAGGTCATGAAGTTAGGTCCCACGGATTCGACCAATCCGACAATGACGCCGCCCACGAGCGCCCCCCAGATGGAGCCCAACCCGCCGAGGACCACGATGACGAAGGACTTGACGTCAAACGGGATGCCCACGGAGGGGTAGACGTTGTAGAACGGGGTCAGCACCGCACCGGATATACCGGCAATGGCCGTCCCGATGCCCATGGCGATATTGAAAATTTTCCATTGGTCGATGCCCATCAGGCTGGCCGCTCCCCGGTCGAGGCTGGTTGCCCGAATGGCCCTCCCCATGCGGGTCTTCTGAAGGAACCAGAAGAGAGCCCCGGCAGTGGCTACGGAGGCAATGGCCCCGTAGAGCTTGGGCACGGATATGAATATCTCACCGTAGCTGAGCATCTGCCCCTTGAGCGGATTGGGGGCCAGGGCGCGGTAGTCGGGGCCGAAGACGAGCAGAGCCAGGTTATCCAGCACGTACCACATGCCCGTGGTCACCACGATAACCGTGGTCGGCTCCCGGACGTCGCGCTCCGCGATGAAGATCGGCCGAATAAGCAGCTTCTGGGTCCAGTAGCCGAACAGGAACATGGCCGGGATAACGATGACCAAAGCCAGATAGGGGTGCAGCCCGGTCAGGCAGACGGCCCAATAGGCCACGAACATGCCGACCATGATGAATGACCCGTGGGCGAAGTTGATGACTTTCAACACACCGAAGATCAGGGTCAGGCCCAGCGCGACCAGGCCGTAGATGAGGCCCATGAGGATGCCGTTGATGCAGTCCTGGGCAAAGAAAACCAAGTCCATGAAAGACTCCCGGGAGTTGGGGGACAGGGGCTTGCGCCCCCGTCCCCGTCATGATGCGTTGAGCTTACTTCTTGGGCATGGGGAAGACAGGAGTGTATCCGGCGCGGCGGGCGTTCTTGGGCCACACGGTAATACGCTCCAGGCCGTTGCCAACGTCGTTGATCTGGACGACGGACAGGGCCGCGTTCTTGTTCTGGCCGGACTCGTCGAACTGCACGGACTCGTACGTGGCGATCATGCCGCGCCCGGAGTTGTAGTCGGTCTCGGACAGGGCCTTGCGGATGGCGTCGGGTTCCAGGGAACCGGCACGCTCCAGGGCGTCTGCCAGGACGTACATGGCCACATAGGCGTCAACGGCCTCACCGGTGAGGTTGTTGCCGTACGTGGCCTTGTACTTGGCGTTGACCTCCTGGGCGCCGGGCTTGTTCACGTCGGCCTCCCATTCCACGATGTCGAAGATGTACTTGGCATTGTCGCCGCAACCGGACAGGAAGGTCGGGTCGGCATGGCCGCCGCCGGAACCGATGATCACCTTGGGGCTGACCTTGTAGTCGGCCAGAGTGTTGGTCAGCAGGATTGCGTCGGCGGCGTTGGAAACGAGCATGAGCACGTCGGGACGGGCGCGGCGGATCTTGTTCACAACCGGGGTCAGATCGGTTGCGGAAGAAGGATACGGCTCGTCCAGAACCACCTTGTATCCGTTCTGCTCAGCCAGGACCTTCCACTGGGCGTCGAAGCCAGTGCCCCAGTCGCCGTTTTCATAAACGAACGCCACGGTCTTGAGCTCTTCGCCGAACTCCTTCTTCATGTCGTCGAGGAAGGCGAACTGATCACGGGTCCACCAGGAGTCCTTGGCCGCGATGCGGAAGACGTTCTTGAAGCCGCGCTCGGTGATGGTGTCACGCACGGACACGGGCACGATGTAGGGAACGCCGTAGCGCTCGCCACAGCTGTGGAGGGATAGGTGACGCCGGAGTTCCAGGCGCCGGTGAGGACATTGACCTTTTCCGTGTTGATCAGGCGCTCGGCCTCGGTCACGCCGACGTTGGGATCGGACTTGGAGTCAGCAAAGAGCAACTCAAGCTTTGCGCCACCGAGGGATTTGATGCCGCCTGCGGCATTGATCTCCTCAATGGCCATTTCGCGCGCCTGCTTGCCTTGCATACCGACCGAGGCGGAAGGTCCGGACAGGGGCAGGATGTTACCGACCTTGACGATCGTTTCAGCTACGGCCAGGGACGGAAGCAGCAGGCTCATGGCGAGCCCGAGCACCAGCAGGTAAACCCGTTTCATTTCTCTCTCTCCTTGAATAAACGGTTAGTTACTGGGAAATGGAAGCAAGCCCCTCGTCCATGATGGACAGAGCCTTCTCCAGTTGTTCCTCGGTGATGACCAGCGGCATCAGGGTACGGATGACGTTCCCGAAGTTGCCGCAGGAAAGCAGGATGAGCCCCTTGTCCAGACAGTAGGAGACAAGCTCCTTGGCCTTGGCCGGGGCGGGTTCCTTGGTCTTGGGGTCGAGAACCAGTTCAAGGGCCAGCATGGGTCCCTTGCCCCGGACCTCGCCGATGATGGCGTGTCGCTCCTGCAGTTCCTTGAAACGGTTGACAAGCTTGTCTCCGAGTTCGGCTCCCTTCTGAATGAGGTTGTCTTCCTCGAGGGCCGCGATGGCGGCCAGCGCCGCAGACGCGCAGACCGGATTTCCACCGTAGGTTCCGCCAAGGCCGCCCACGTGCGGGGCATCCATGATGTCGGCCCGACCGGCCACTGCGGAGATGGGCATGCCTCCTCCCATGGACTTGGCCATGACCGTGAGATCGGGCACCACGCCCCAATGCTCCATGGCGAGCATCCGGCCGGTACGACCGAAACCGGACTGCACCTCGTCGGCGATGAACAGGATGTCGTTTTCACGGCAGATATTCTGGATCTTAGGGAAGTATTCCTTGGGCGGCGCAATGAATCCGCCCTCACCCATGACGGGTTCCGCGATGACGCAGGCCAGGTTCTCGGCGGCCGCCCTGCCGATGAACGATTTGCTCAGCAGGTCCGCGCAGCCGATGTCGCAGGTAGGATATTCCCGACCAAGGGGACAGCGATAGCAATAGGCGGGAGGGATTCGATAAATCTCGGGAGCGTAAGGACCGAAGCCGAGCTTGTACGGCTTGATCTTGCTGGTGAGGGACATGGTCAGCAGAGTACGGCCGTGGAAGGCATTCTCGAAAACCATGACGCCTTGTTTGCCGGTGGCATGCCGGGCGATCTTGATGGCGTTCTCCACCGCCTCGGCGCCACTGTTGAAGAGGGCCGCCCGCTTCTCGAAATCACCCGGGGCGATCTCGATCAGCTTCTCGCACAAGGCGATGTACTCCTCATACATAGCCACGTGAAAACAGGTATGGAGAATATTGTCCGCCTGCTTCTTGATGGCTTCCACGACCCTGGGGTTGTTGTGCCCGACGTTGACCACGCCGATGCCTCCCGCAAAGTCGATATATTCCTTGCCGTCGACATCAGTAATGATTGCGCCTTCGGCCTTGACGGCTACGACCGTTCCCGTGGAAACACCCTTGGCAACAGCCTTTGCCCGTCTGTTCAATAAATCCTGCTTAACTTGGCTCATGGAGAATTCTCCTGATTGATTATGGTTGCTAACCTCTTTGTATAAAATCGGTAGAGCCTATTAAGCACACGTTGTTCCTTATTGAGTATTCATCATTATTTCAGCATGTTAAAAAAACCATCAGCTAAAAAAACACAATTTCGATTCAAAAATGAATCAAAAAGGCCTGATATTTTCGATGTATTGCGATTCACTTTTGAATCATTAGAAGAAAATCGTGGGAAGAAAGAGTGGTTTCATTCAAGAAAGAAAATTGCAGCGACAAGATGAAATATAAAAACTGCTATCATCCAAGCTGGTTATTTAAATTTTACATTCTTTTTTGACACTGCTCCTGAGAAAAACCATTTCGATTCACAAACGAATCACTCCGAAAGGCTATTGGACCGAGGCGGTGAAATACCGTGTTTTTTTAATTTTCGCACAATCGTGGGCTGACTCACCCCGAGCAGGGACGCCATTTCCCGTGTCCCGGAACAGGTCGCTCGCGCCTTCGTCAACATCTTCCTTTCCACCGCATCCACTGCTTCAATCAGAGTTTCCCGGCTCTGGCTTTCTTCCAGCGAGGTGTCCGACTGGAGCAGTTCAATGATGAAGTCGTCGATGACCTCGCCGTTGGCCATGACCACCGCCTTTCGCAACAGTCCCTTGAGTTCACGAACGTTGCCCGGAAAATCATACTGCTGCAGCCGGTCGAGCAGCTTCGAGGTGATTCGCTTGTTGGTTTCGTATTTCTTGTTGCACTCCCTGAGAATGAGCGTGACCAACTCGAAGAGATCCTCGGGACGCATCCTCAATGGAGGAATGGAAACGGAAAAGGTATTCAACCTGTAGAGCAGATCCTTGCGGAACCGTTTGGCCTGGACCATGGCATCCAGGTCTCTGTTGGTAGCGGCTATGATATTGCAGCGAAGCAGTTTGGGCTTCCCCGCACCGAGCGGCAGGTATTCTCTTTCATCCAGACATTTGAGCAACTTGGCCTGACTGGCCGGGGCAAGCTCCCCCACCTCGTCGAGAAACAGCGTGCCCTCTCCGGCCAATTCGATGAGCCCGATTCGCCCCGCTTCCACCGCACCTGTGAAAGCGCCCTTTTCATACCCGAAGAGCTCCGCCTCAAAGAGGGATTCCGGGAGGGCTGCACAGTTTACCGAAATAAAGGGTTTCTGCTTGTAGGGACCGCTCTTGTGGATGAATCGAGCCAACAGCCCCTTGCCGGTCCCGGAGTCGCCGAGGAGCAGTATGGTGGTGGACTCCAGCTTGGAGAGCCGCAGACAGGTGGTCAAGACCTCGCGCATGGACTTTGACTCCGCCACCACCCCTCCATGCTCGAATTCAAGCATGGTCAAACCGTCCAGCTCTTCCTGGACCTTTGCCTGGGCTCGCCGGGCTTCTTCCAGGTTCTCTCGCAACTCGTTGAGGTCGGTGATATCCCGTTCATTGAGCACCACGAGAAAAAGCTCTCCCTTGTCGTCGAAGGCCGGAGTACCGGTGACCAGCAGTTGCTTCCCGGTACTCTGAATATACTGAATGATGGTGCGCTGGCGCTTGCTCCGCATGACGTGCAAGGTCACCGCATCGTCGACGATTCCCTTGTCCAGGAGGTCCCGTACGTTGGTTCCGATGAGGGATTCCCGGTCAATGGCGTTGAGCCGCTCGGAAGCCTTGTTGATGTCCAGAATGACGCCGTTGCCGTCGGTGACCCAGATGCCGTCGCTGGAGGCCTGGAATATGGTTTGGAGCTGGCGGGCCATATTCTGGTAGGTCTCCAGGTTGCAAGCGAGCTCCTCGTAGCGCTCGGGGCGTTGCAGGCTGACCACGGAACCGGCCAGCTTGTTGTCGATCATCAGCGGGGTAATCTCGTAAAACAGCTCCTTGCCCTTGGCTACGATGCGCCCTTCCCCTTTTTGGAAATCCGGTCCGGCCATGGCCTCGCGCGCCTTGGGCGTGGCCAGGGGCAGCAGGCTGTCGCTCGGATGGCCGATATAATCGGCAACGGCTCTTCCTCGGGACTGCAGGAAGCGCGTTGCGCTCTTATTGAGGTACAGAACGTGGCAGTTCAGGTCGAGGGCGACCAGGGCGTAGCTGACCGCGTCAAGTATGGAGGGGAGATCCGCACATGATTTCATGGGGTCTCATAGCAACATTGCCTGTCAAAGTGAATTACCGGCTTCCCCCGAAAAGACATATATGAAACGAAACACCACAATTACCCTATCCGCCTATGTCGCAAACGACAATATTGGACAAAACGAGGCACTTGCTCTCACTTCCATCAATACGATACACAGGCTCACGACATCAGGGCTTTCCCCCGATGATAGTCCGGCAAGAATAGACGGAGGTCTTCTCATGGCCCTTTTTCGAAACAAAAAGAACGGTAATCTCTATTTCACCCTGGGCACGGTAACCAATGCCACCAATGCGCAGGACGACCAGGAAATGATCCTGTACCAACCGGTGGAAAGCCAACGGCTGTTCTGTCGCGAGGAAACAGAATTTAACCAAAAATTCGAACGCGTAAAATCCGATGAAATCGTGAAGCTACTCGGCCCGATCCAACAGAAATCAACAGAACAGGATACTCCCGAGAGATAACGAAATATGAGCAACTCAACTGAACCCAAAGTAGATAGGGCGGCGGCAGAAAAGGCCATGCGCCACATAAGCCACTATGGCGGCCAAAATGCAAACTGGTATGTGGGGATCGAGGAGGAAGGCTCTGACCGGGACACCTCCGGCAACCGCCATGCAGCCCGTTACAAGATGGCTTCCGGAGACCACGCCAAGCTCACCATGTCCTGGTTGCTGGAAATGGGTCTCAAGGCTGACGACGAATACGGGGCGGACCCGATAGTCCTGTTTATCTACACGAAGAAGTCCTGAGACAATAAACGGAGAACACGTTAGCGAAATTGCTCAAAAGGCAAGCAGCATCTCATACGAAACTTAGACAATGGATAATGGTGGAACTTAGTCGGAGAGACCTCCGTTGAGCAAAAGAAAGGGCTCACCTCTTTCGAGATAAGCCTTTGAAATAACTGGCGGAGAGGGAGGAATCAGAAAAGTATTTTTTTATCTCTATATTTTAAATAGATAGAAAATAGAGTTTTATTTTTACACCATTTTTTATACCATATTCTTAAATCTACCCCACCTAAATGTTCACAAAGCCTACGCGTCGTGATACTTGATATTCTATATAAAAATGGGAGGTAGATCACAAATGGCAAATTCGACAGACTTAGAGCTTTCACTCAAAAAATATCTGGACTCCTTCCTGACTCGCCCCTCTAGGCCTCCGCGACAAAGAAACACAGACTTTATTGTCCTGGGCAAAAACTCAGGGTTCGTTTCCGGGGCCAAAGTGGAGATTCGGATTAATGAACACGCCCCACCTCATTTTCATGTAACCATAAACAAAGATTCAGCGTCGTATGCTATTAAAGACTGCGCTTTGCTATCAGGTGGGCTACCCCAAAAAACGCAAAAGCGACTTAAACAGTGGTACCAAAATGACGGGCGTGAAAAACTAATCGCAGATTGGAACGGTTCCCGACCTTCCGACTGCACTGTGGGTAAAATCTAGATGTATTTGGATCACCCCCCCCACCCCAAATTGACACATGAACAATTGAACAATACTATCCTACGCCGAAAGCTGTATTTTTTTCACTCTGCATAGCAGCCACGCCAACTGTTGATTCATAAGGAGACTAGATTCCATGGAGTGCTACAATCTAAGACTGACACGAATGGTTGTCCACGAAGTCAAACAGCGTACCCCCGACGGCTTAGTGCCTCCGAACTTGGGCGACACCCTTGAAAAACTGGACAGAGCCGCTGACACAACCTTTCGGAATCGTGTCACCGAAGCATTTGGAGCTGGAGGGAAAAGTGTCGAAATGGCGTGCACCAACACCGGCTCAGGATCGGCTTTTGAACTCACTGGAAAGCTGCTGGCATCTTCAAATAGTGAATTCATAAAAATATCCGAAGAAGCAGCCACCAAATTGACAGACGCTCAAACTCGCACCCAAATCCCAGGTGGGTTGCTGATTGTCTTTAGCGGTACGGTACAAAATCCGGGGCGTCCTTTTATTGGCTACCTCAAAGCGGAACCACAGGACGGTTTCCATCGCACAACGAAAGATGGTCGAGAAAAGTTAGAATTCTTAAAAAAATTATTCCTTACCCGCGAATCGAAAGTTTACAAGATAGGCATGTTCGTTGAAATGCCATCCAAGAATGGGAGTGACCCGGAATACGAATATTTTCTGTACGACAAAAATATTACCAAAAAGCAGACCTCCCAAGCAGCGGCATATTTTTACCAAGGCTTTCTCGGCCTTTCCCATCTTAAGAAAGTGGCAAAGTTAACTCATGACTTCGTGGTTAGGACTAGGCAGTTCATTTCTAGGTTGCCACTACCAGAAGAAAAGAAATTTGATTTGCGCTCAGCCTTAATTTCGTATGTAAAAACAAGCCAAAATGCCACAATCTGTCCATCAGAATTCGCCAACGACTATTTCGTAGATGAAGATACGAGGGATAATTATGAGGCTTTTTGTCAAAAACACGAAATACCTGTTACAGCATTCGCCAAGGACCTTTCGGAATGCAAGAAGCTTTTTGAAAAGCGAACCATCCACTTCCGTAAAGGCTTAACGTTGTCAGGACCGGCTGAGACCTTCGGAGATGTTGTTGAGGTCGAGCCTTACACGCCAGAAGGCAGTGATGAGAATTGGACCAGGATTACGGTCAAGGCAGACATGAAAAGCGGCAACTAGGCGGACACGATGGGCGAAAAAGAGCTACTGGAACTATGGGAGCGGGAGCAGCCCTTGTATGAAGCTTGGGGCAACACAGTCAGAGACACCGTGTGTACTGGACTTCAAGAATCTTCCTTGGATTTGAGCAAGTTTATCAAGATCCCGGCCACCCCACGAACCAAAGACCCGGAAAGTCTCCGCACCAAAGCTTTTTACCGCGAAAAACCATACCAAAACCCATATAAGGAAATCACGGACAAAGTGGGCGTCCGCTTCGTGGTCCTCAACACCCTCGCGGTAGATGTTGTAAACGAGATTATCAGCGGTATTCCTGGGTGGGATGTCCAAATTGATCGTGATTTTGAACAGGAAAGAATTGAGCGCCCCGAGGTGTTTGGCTATCAATCTGAACATTTCCTCGTTTCACCGAGTAGCCCAATAGAAATTGGCCCACATAGTGTCCCAGTGGACACGACTTGCGAAATACAGGTAAGATCGTTAACGCAACACGCTTGGGCCGAGACCATGCACTCTTGGGTATACAAGCAAAAGACCTTGGAAGCCTCACCCGAAGTCAAACGCAAATGTGCCCAGGCCGTCGCCTTGACTGAATTGTTGGATCAAATTTATTGCGAAGTAGAGCAGGAGATGGGAGCAGCCTCGAAGAAATTAGATGAGCAAATTCTAAACCTTGCTCACCTCTACGAAACCACTGTCGGCATAAGCCCAACGGACAGCGCCTTGAATACGTATCTGCTTGATGCGTATGCAGAAGCGCCAGACGTGTCTATGCGCGACTTGGTTGATTTCTTCGATGCAAATGGGTTTCTTGCCCAAACAATTCGAGACCACGCCAAGGACGACGTCCTCTACCGCCAACCCGCCATCCTGTTCATTTATTATCAGGCATCTAGACGACGCCAAAAAACCGCAAAACTGTGGCCTTTTACCAAAGAAGCTTGTTCCAAGATTTACATGGACCTTGGCCTTGCTACGCCATAAGCCTGCCTCTCCAGACCCAATTACCTTCCGTTTGCCAAGACCAAGAAATCTTCATGATTCAAGATTTGCGACAAATGAATGAGCCGGATTTAAAGGCTCTACTTGAAACCCATTTGGCCCAATTCTTTAAGATTATCCCAGAAGTCGAAGGACGTTTTCTAGTAGATAATACCCCTGTAATAGTGGACTATCTACTATACCCATCCGAGGCACTAATAACTCAAGGCTTTGATGCCCGATGGGTAGGCGTCGAAGTTAAATCGCCAATCCAGAAAAAGAAAAGCAAACTCTCTCGCGTCGCATGGCAGAGTATCACCTACGCTCAATCAGAATTTGGTGACTATGGGAGGCCAATGTTTGTACTAACATTCCCTTCTGTTGAATACTTCGTACCACCCGAGGAACGGCTAGCGATTTACCACATGCTCCCGCTTTTGCAGCACGCAAATGTCGGGGCTCTCCATATCAAAGAAGATTATTGGAAAATGACCTTTGGGCACCAACTCTACTTTAACTCCAGAAAAGGCAAAGGGCGTGTCAAAAACCTTGGGTTGAAAAGGAATTGTGGGAATTTCTAGCAAAAACATCACAACACGACAGAGAAAAAACATGAAAAAAATCGACAGCTACCACTACCACTAAGCCCTGGACCGGCCCCACATGATTAGCTGCAGCTTTCACGAACACATCGTAGAACATAAGGCCGTGCAAGCATCGGAGGAATTGAAGGCCAAAGCAGATGAAATTGCGGAAGCTCTAGGAGATGTAAACTCCCCCATTTTAGGGCCAGCTAGTAGTAGAGACTTCCCGCCGATTTTGGGTGAGAGCCCAGAGGGCAGAGGGTACCCTTCTGGCCGGACCAACAGAGCGGCATAACTCGTAAACATGTCCACCTTAAAATCGTCGCTCAGTGGTCCGAAGAACCGAGATCACTTCTTGGAGAGGTCGCTTATCGTAACTCCTTGCCTATATCCTGCAATCCCGGCAAAGGCTCCACATTTTCAAGGCCGGGGGTATCCCGCTCAGCCTCCCACAAATCGCGCTTACGCTGGAGATTAAGCCAAAGATCGGGAGTGGTGTCGAAAGCCTTTGCCAACCGAAGAGCGAGACCGGAAGTGACGCTGGCACGTTCGTGGAGCACTTGGGAAAGATGCTTGCGGCTAATACCCAAATGTGCCGCTAGAGCCGTGACGGTCAAAGACAGCGGCTCCATATAGTCCTGGCGAATAATTGCACCCGGATGGGTCGGCTTGCGGATCATAGTTCCCATGATATGCCTCCTAATGATAGTCTAGATAGTTCACAACGTAGGCGTTGCCATTCTCCATTCGGAATGTCATGCGCCAATTACCGGACACCTTCACAGACCAATGCCCTGCCAGCTTTCCTTTCAGGGGGTGAAGATCATAACCGGGAGCGTTCATATCACGAACCTCGACCGCTGCGTCCAATCGGTCAAGCATCCTGCCAAGCCGGTCAGCATGTTTAGACTGAATGCCCTTGGAACTCCCGGTTCTGAAAAAGACCTCAAGCCCCTTATGCAAAAAGCTCTTAATCATTTTGTAACCTCACAGGTAACATATGTCAACCGGCTAATTGCCCTGCCCTTCTTCATATCGCCCCAGGAACGGCCAGCGATTTACCACACGCCCCTACTATTGTAACAGACGAACGTGGAAGCCATCCATATCAAAAAGAATTTTAGGGAAACAACCATTTTGTACTAGCTTTACTTTGCCCGCAGAAGATGCAAATGGTGTGTAACAACTCTTAATATCGAGATGAATTGTGGCACATTTTTAGCCAAAAAAGCTTTAATATCCAAAACCACAAATTATGCGGAGAGAAGCTATGGTAAAACTTGACACATACCATTACCACGAAGCCCTAGACAGGACAGATATGATTAGCCGCATCTTCCACGAACACATTGTTGAGCATACGGCGGTAAAAGCCACACCTGAATTGAAGGCAAAAGCAGAAGAAATTGCGGATGCTCTAGGGGCGTTATACCAAATGTGCGGGAATGCAGCCTGTGAATTTGACGAAGCGCAAGACAAGTAACCCCTATATATCAACATTAAATCAAAAGGGCGGCCATATGGCCGCCCTTTCTTTTTCGCCGCTATTCTGCCTCTTGGCTCTGAATCGCTTCCTCTACATACCGCTTTAGCATTTCCCGATCCTTACCGCCCATGCCGTACAACATGGCAATTTTTCGCCAGGCTTCCGGCTGTTCGCAATATGCGTTAAGGACATCCTTAAATTCATTCTCAGAAAGTGGCATCTCGGACAGTTCCCGTTCTCCATCTTCCCTCCTTTCCTCACGACTTGCTGCCGATTCTACATCATCCATATGGAAAGCCACACCCCGCACATTACTGGCTAACAAAGCCAAAATACGGGCCGGGCCATATTCGGAATCCGTGTCGAACTTTTCAGCCAGAAACGTCAGCCCTCCAGCGATATCAAAAAGCTCTCCGATAGGATCATACGACTCAGAGTCCCGCGACACATTTAAACGAACGTCTTGAGGATTGAAGTATCCAGAATGACCAGTTAATCTTGCATCAGCCATGAGGCACCTCCTACGGGGTGGTTGTTTATGGTTAGGCTCGGCGTTGGTGTAGCAGCACCATGCCGAGCCAATTTATCTTTTAAGCGCGGCGTAGAGAGTTTGGCGACTCACGCCATATTCTACGGCCAAAGCTGCTTTCTTTTCTCCCTCGGCCAGACGCGACCGAATTTCACGTATCTGCGCTTGACTCAACGCCCGCTTACGGCCTTTGTATTTTCCTACGGTCTTTGCTTTGGCGATTCCTTCGGCCTGTCGCTCGCGCAGCAAATTTCGCTCAAACTCTGCGAAAGCCCCCATCATTTGCAGCATAAGCTTGGACATGGAATCATCCTGACCAGAGAATGTCAGATTTTCACGGTGGAAGCGCACCGTCACACCTTTGGCCGTCAAAGTATCCAAGAGGTCCTGACAGTCACGTAGATTGCGGCAGAGCCGATCTATAGAGTGAATATGGAGGGTATCCCCGTCACGGATGAAGTCCAGACACTCTCGCAAGGCTGGACGCTTGGTGTCCTTCGCACTGGCCTTGTCTGTAAAAGTTCGGTCAAACTCCATTCCATCAAGCTGACGGGCAGTGTTTTGCTCCAAGGTGCTTACACGGATATACGCAATGTTCTGGCCTGGCATGTTCAACCTCCGTTTTGACCATTTGTCAAAATAGACTTTAGACTTCAATTGACATAATGTAAAGAAATAATATTTACAACTCTAAATTGACGCCATCTACTGGAGGTTAAGCCGTAAATTTAGGGTATACCCTAAATCAACCATGCCAACTGCCGACAATATTCAAGACTTCCCCATATTGCTGAGTTAGTCGTTAGAATCATCGTCCCACCCTTCCAGCAAATCCGAGTCAGCCAAGGCGTGCAAAGCAAGTTCAATTTCGTCACGTAATATTTCTTTGATCGTGTTTTCATCTTCGGCAGCCAACACACGAAGGGCAACCCGACCAGGAATAGAGAGCATACCCTGCCGCACTGTGGTAAAGGCGTGGTCCAAAGCGGACTCTACTTCATCCACCGGAACGATTTCGTCAGCCTTGCGGGCCGTTTCTATCTCTTCCCCCCTAACCCTAGCCTCCAACAAACGGCGTTTCAATTGAGCCTCGGTTTCATCGCCATGGAGCACACCGGTTGCTTTCCGTATGGCCCGGTCACGATCCCAGGCCACACACTCCGCGAGGTCAAATTTCCATGATCGGCCACGGCTACCTTTTTGAACAAAAGGCATCCCCTCACGAACACGTGCTAAAATCGTTTTTTCATCAAGTCTAAGAGTTGAGGCCAAAGACTTCCTATCTACAATCTGCATTTCCCGTTCTGATCCCATTCTAGTTTTTCCTTTAATTCGATAGGTTAAGAAAGTTTTCCACAGACTCCAAAAATTCGACTACGGGAACTACGGTAATTTTCCTCGCAGAAATAAAGGCGTGCGAGCAGCATACACCCACAGGGGTACCCCCCCGAAAAGGACCCGCAAGGGGTCTAGAACGGCGTTTACGTCCATTTGTGATCTTTTGAGACATGATATTCAAAGAATCGGTAGTTCCTTGCATTTCGATTGCTAGACGGCTCCTAGCGTATCCCCTGCAACGTCCTTTCTCCGTCCACACACGACTTTCCCGAAATTCCCAAGTGAAAATCGAGGGCTTGGTCAAGACGGCTCCATGGATCACTCACCCCTTCAATCCCCGTCACCTCACGCGCAGCCAGAAAGGCTTCAAGGAAGGCTTTCCGTATGGCATACCTGTAACGTTTCTTAGACCCTAAATTATAGGCTTTAAGCTGGCCCGTTCGTATAAACTTGCGCACAGTCTTGACGGACACTTCCAAACGAGCCGCAACTTCGGCCACAGTGTAGATGCGATCAATCATACAGAGCCCTCCCGATAGCTTTGGCAGCTTCGCACCGTTCATTGTCACGAAAACTCAAATAGTGCCGCGTACTAGCCGGGTCACGATGCCCGAGAGCAAGTGATGTTTCCGTAAAGGCGTCTACCTTCTCTCCATCGGCAACACGCTGGAGAAAATAGGTATACATCCGGTCTGCGAACGTTTTGCGCATAGAATGGGTGGACACTTGATCCACAACACCACAGGACTCAAAACACGACACCAAGACCCGGTGCGCTTGAGAGGGGCTGATAGCCCTGTTGCCTCTCCGTTGGGAACGGAAAAGGAAGTCGTCTGGGGCCGGGTATTCAAGGGCTCGTATCAAATCTAGCACTGCCTGCTGCCCCTCAGGCGGCAAGAAGGCGGTACGCCCTTCCTTGCTGCCTTTCATGTTGCGTTTAGGCACCTTGACCCGTCTGCGGACAAGCCTCCTCGCCACCACGTCCTTAATTCTCAAAGACAACATTTCGGAAATACGAAAGCCGCACAGGACTCCGAGGATAAACAGGCAACGATTACGCACCTCATACCGACCAGAGAATGACGTCAACACGCGGCGCACTTCCGCTTCTGTCAGCGGACGACACCCCTTCATGCTGCCTCCCTTACGGTCTCAGAATATGAGGGGGCCGCAATATCCTTGCATGCCATATTTTTATGCATTTTCCCCATCCTTTGTTTTCTGCTGGACGTAAACGTCCGCACTATTAACGACCAATGACGCACAATTTATTTCGTCAAAGACCTTCACCATTATTGATACGATCCGCTTAGCGGTTCCTCTTCCAAATCCATTTTCTCGAAATGCCTTCTCAAAAGCTCTCTTCGTAACACCATCAAACACACTCCACCTCCCAAGACGCCGACGTGCAAAGCTGCGGCTTTGTACTCGTCCTTCATTAAATCCTTCTCTTTATCCTTAAAAATATCCTTAGTGGGTAACTCATGCACCGTGACGGACTGAGTTAAGAGCAATCCGTGCAGCCATACGAGAGGGTAATTCGTGCCTCTTGTGGGTAATTCATGCCGATCAGGGGTAATACGTGCGGAACGAACCATCAGGTCTCACCTTCAAGTTTCGAGTTGAGATAGCTAACGGATTTCACATGAGGAGGGTAAACAAACACTCTCCAGTGAGTTTCATTGTCGTGGGCAGGCTCTATAAAAAAATTGTCTTGCAATGACCTAAGAGCGTTAGACCACACACGAGGCCCAATTCCAGCAAACTGCCTAAGAACAACAGGCTCAGCGTTACAATAGTCAGCTAGACGCCGATCCAAATATTCATACCACTCATCGTCTTGGAGCCACTCACCATAATCAGGATCAAGATCGGGCCTAGGACTTCCAAAAAAACGAAATGCCAACGACAGACTTCTGGCTGCTGGGGTCAGTTCAGACCAGTTCCCCCCATCAATGAATATCGATGGTAAAATGATCCCGTCAGCACAACTTGCTGGGAATCGATAAATTTTGGATCGACGCCCAGTCCTTAAAATACGCTTAGAAATTGAGATGACCTTTCGTTTCTCCAACTCTAGGGCGGCACTTCTGACTGTTTTACGTGTCAAACCTGACATAGCGGCAAGCCGCCCCTCGCTGGGGAATGCTTCCCCCTTATTGTCAGCATGCCTCAACAGTGTCGGCAAAAGGGCTTGGGCAGACCGGCCAAGTTCACACCATAAGCTAGGGCGGTAACCATTCGGCCCATTAAGGCCGACCAAGTCAGATGGAAGTAGCTTAAAATGTCTGTCCCATTTGGGTTCAACCCAACGGAACCCGCCAAAATCACTTGATGCCATCGCAAAGCACCATCACGGCAAAAAAGGTATCTGGAAGAAATGAGGGAGTACAGATAGCGGCACTTAGGCAACGCAGGTACATGGCTAGCCTTCTCTTTCAGAAAGCTTGTCCACGGCAGCCCGAATCTCCGTAGCAGGCCAAACGCTTGTCCTGTTTACTTTGATTGGCTTAGGGAATTTGCCAGCTCTTATTCCTCGACGAAAGGTACTCTCGCTGACAGATAGAAAATTAAGAATTTGGGGTAAACGGGCAAAGCCCTCTGTTGGAAAAATCGGATTCATATTTCCTCCACTTGCTTGAAATAATGACGGCCTTAGCCGCTTCATGACTTATGGAGGAAGGTTAGGACTTTAATCGTCAAACACGCAAAGCACCTAAAAAAATAATTAGGTTCTAGTTTTCTTGCTAAACCCAACCACGCTCTTTTTTTCTATGCATTCTATTGTCTTACGGTAGTAAAAGCCGAACTCATCAACCGAGTTTTCAAGCTTTAACTTGTACAGGTCATAAGCCTTTATAAAACTTGCCTTAGCCCTTTTAAGCGAACAGTGGTTTTGCTGAACATAATCCCAAATCCATAAACCTACGGCTCTTTTTATAACTGAATTTAATGGAACTCTCGCCATTGGAGTGGTTTTTAATAGTTGCGTCTTCACTCTTGCAAGCCTGGAAAGTTCACCATACTCATGACTACCTGTTAAATGAGTATTCCGTAGCTCAGAAATATTGTAAGAAATTTCATTTTCTCCCATTCCATGAGGAATCATGTACGCCTTTGCACTTTGTTGCCTCTCAATCGCAGTTACACCATCATAGATCATATTAAAACAATTCCCGCGAGACAGGCCATACTTATCAGCAAGATATTCAACCCAACTGTCATTAATGCTTAAATCTACCCCAAAAGGATAAAGCTCTCTGTCTATGGAAGCATAGTCGCTTTCCAGCCGATAGCTAAACGAGCCCCTTTCAAGATCGCTAACTATCTCATGGGCAGAATGATAAAAACGACAGTCGCCTAACGTAAGCATAATATTAGGAAGAGGCGGGTCAAAAGAACAGACAGTCCAACCGTAGACATTTTCTTTAGACATCTGATCTGGCAAACGCTCACCCTTGAGGATGGCTCGAAATATCAAGTCATTATTAATTGACGCCCTCCTGCCATATTCCCACTGCCAAAACAGGAGGAAATTGACTTCCTCCTGCAATTTTTCTCTTTGATATTCCTCAATTTTTGCCATTTTAAAACTCAATTCGCTTTCGCAAAAAGGGGAACAACTTTGCCGCCAGCTTTCAAGCTATCGAGGTAATCCGCCCACGCTTGCATCATCTTTTTTCGCTCGGGCAGGTGTTCAGCATAGTTGTAGCTGGCCCTAACTTTATCTTTCGGAGTGTGCGCCAACTGCCTTTCAATAGCATCCTTGTGCCAGCCATGCTCATTCAGCAACGTTGACGCCATGGACCTAAAGCCGTGGCCTGTCATTTCCTCCTTATCGTAGCCAAGACGCCGAAGAGATACATTAATGGTATTCTCTGACATGGGGCGTGAAGCTGTGCGTACACTCGGAAAAACGTATCCAGACGGGCCGGTAAGTTTGTAAACCTCAATCAGAATTGCCACAGCTTGCCTAGAAAGGGGCACAATATGAGGACTCCCCCCTTTCATTTTTGATTCCGGTATTCTCCACTCGCACGCTTCAAGGTCTACTTCACTCCATTCGGCGTTCCTCAACTCTCCAGGCCGCACAAAAACCAAAGGGGCTAATCTAAGGGCACAATGAACAACAAAAGTCCCTGAAAAGCCATCTATGGCCCTTAGAAGTGGACCTATTTCTTTAGGATCGGTAATCGACGGGTGGTGCTTCACCTTCCTGGCCGGTGGGATTGCACCTTTTATATCTGCTGCGGGGTCACGCTCTGCGCGTCCAGCGGCCACGGCATAACGAAAAATTTGAGACATTATTTGCCGAACACGCCTAGCAGATTCAACAGCACCACGCTTTTCACAACGCTGCACAACCCCCAACATATCTTCAACCCCCAAATCTGAAATAGGACGCTCTCCGATGAACGGAAACACGTTCTTTTCGAGACGTTCAATGGTGGTCTTTGCATGACGCCCACTCCAACCGGCAAGGTTCTTTTGAAACCATTCACGCGCGACAGCTTCAAATGCTTCACTCGCGCTGGTCCGCCGTTTGTCTTCTTTGCGCTTTCGAGAGGGATCAATCCCCTGAGCAATGAGCGTTTTTAGCTGGCTACGTCTTGTACGAGCATCCTGAAGCGTGATGTATGGATACGTGCCAACAGACAACCCCGTCCGCTTACCATTCATCTGAAAACGGAATCGCCACCATTTGCGCCCCTTGGGGCTAACGACAAGAGCAAGACCCTCTCCGTCATTCAACGTATATTCTTTGGCTCTCGGCTTCGCTGCTTTTATCTTCGCATCAGTCAACGGCATAGGGCTCTCCCGGGAAAATGGTACATCAAAAAGTGGTATATTTTGAAATATACCACTTTATGTACACTTTGCACCCGGCCTGTCAAGACTCCTCACGACTCGTCCAGACCGCTATGGATTTAACAATAGCAACAAAAAAGCCCTCTTAGTGAGGGCTTTAGACTCTTCCTGAACGTAAGAGATTTTGAAATATGGCGGAGAGGGAGGGATTCGAACCCCCGGACGAGTTGCCCCGCCTCTGGTTTTCAAGACCAGCGCATTAAACCGAGCTCTGCCACCTCTCCGTGGGAAGGCTCCGGACAAGGGCGTCCGGTGCGGGAGACACCTTGTATGAATCCCACTATTGATTGTCAAGCGGCATCGGACAGTGCGCTTCAATGACAACCGCCTTTGACATGGCTCAATCCATCCCGTAAGGAGCTATGAGTACACGTGCACACAAACGGACTTGATATACCATGACAAAACCACAAGATGTCTTCGCCCGCTACCTTGCGGACCAGAACCTCAAGATGACCCCGCAACGCAGGCTCATCCTCGATACCTTTCTCAAACAAAACGACCACCTGTCGTCGGAGGAACTGTACGCCAAGGTGAAGAGACGCGACAAATCCGTCGGCCAGGCAACAGTCTACAGAACGCTCAAACTGCTCAACGAATCCGGCCTGATCGAGCCCCTGGATTTCGCTGACGGCGTGACCCGATATGAGATGAGCTACGGCGAAAGCCACCACGACCATCTCATCTGCGAATCCTGCGGAGAAAACATCGAGATCCTGGACGAGACCATAGAGGCGCGGCAGGAGGAACTGGCCCGGCAGCACGGGTACACCCTCACCAGGCACAAGATGTACCTTTACGGTATCTGTGAAAAGTGCCGGAAAAAGAAATAGGACCGATTCGTCCGGCTCCCAGCCAATCCCCGTAATCCCGCCATTCGCCTTATGCGACTCCGCCGGCAGACGTAAATCGCCTTGCCGGAGGATACTGGAATATCTTTAAAAGGATCATTCAGCCTGTTCGAGAAAACGGGCCAGTGCGGGTATTTCTCCGTCCAGTTTCTTCCAAATGTAACCGCTGCCCTCTTTCTCTCCCGAAGCCATGAACTGAATACCCAGCCCGACGCTGCCGCCCTTGCCGGAGAATCGGCTGCGGACGGTTCCTATCGCGTTGAAGTAGGAGTACTTCTTCGTATCCCGATTCCAGACGCTGACTCGAAGCACCAACTGGTGCCCCGGAACCAAAGACGGCAGCTTGCCCACGGGATTGAGGATAAGCAGACGAATGCCGCCGGGCGAAATATCCTCGACGGCCAGACGCATTTTATCGCCATAGCGTTTGGGGTTGTTCACGGTTTGAAGGTCTGGCCGGGCCATCCAGAAGGCGTTGCGCTTGGTGATATCCCATGCCTTGACGCGGACTCCGCCTTCCCGGGCCACCAGCTTTCGCGAATGCCTGCGCCGAATCACGAAGCGATAGCGAATCGGAGTCAGCAGAGTCATGGACCGGATTGTCGCGCCCCGCTTGTCTGCGTGCCCGACAAAAGTGACGAACGCATTGAGCTTGCGGCCCGAATAGGTGAACGGCTTGCAGAAGCAGATGACCCTGGCATTCTTCAGCTTCACCGCCGTGGGACGCACATCCACCAGCTGCAGACGCATCTTGCCTCCCACAACCTCCTGGACCCGGACATTGCCGAGCTTTCGCCCAACGCCCTTCCCGGTATACAGGTACATGTCGAGCATCACGCCCTTGGAGACCAGGTAGTTCTGGACGATGCGATGGGTGCGCATGGACAACAGACGGGTGAAGAAACGCAGGACCTTGAACCCGATGAGCTTGTGGTAATACCACAGGGCCACGGCGACGACCACGGGTACGGCCACCAACAGAATGTCGGTGAACACTCCCACCAGGTCAACCCGGCCGGATCCGCTTTGAAACGTCCTTTGCACGTCCCGCAGATAGTCAAACTGGGCCATGTATTCCAGCATGCCGCTCCCATTTCGTGGTCAAGGAATTGACAGGGAAACCCTCCCTCTCCAATGCCTTGCAAAGACAGTACCTTTCACCACAAGAACCCAGCCCGTCAACCAGGCAGACCGAATCCCCGCCACTGCCATTAGAGCACATCCCCGGCATTTGACCAAGAGCCCTGCCTCGCGTCCGAGAGCCTACTACGGCGAGAGGAATGTTACAATCCTGCAATAATCCACCTGAAGCCAGGCACAAATGCTTGTGCAGGGTATATAGACCCGGTCCTGCGTTCGTTCCCAAAGACGGACGGCACTGAAAAGCGACAATCCCCAATGACGGATACCCGAATGAAATATACCTCCCTGTTACGAACCTTCGCGTTGACCATCGCCCTCCTGACCAGCCTGACTTTCCGGCCCGGCGACGCCGATGCCAACCCCGGCGGCCTGACCATGGGGTTCGTCGCCGCCGATTCCAAAGAACTAACCCTGGAGCGATGGCAGCCTATCCTGGACGATCTGTCGAAGGAGCTTGGCATTCCTGTCCGGTCAGTCGTGCTCGACGATTACGCCGGCATCATCTGGCATTTGGCCATGAACAAGGCGCAGATGGCCTGGGTTGGTAACAAGGCCGCATTGGAGGCCGTGGACAGGGCCGACTGCGAAATCATGCTCCAGGTGGTGAACGCCAGGACTGGGAACGGATACTACTCTCACCTGATCACAAGCAAGGATTCGCCACTGAATAGCGTGCAGGACGTCCTCGACAACGCCGCACATCTCACTTTCGGCAACGGCGACCCCAACTCCACGTCCGGCTTTGTGGTGCCCGGATACTACATCTTCGCCCGACGAGGTCTTGATCCCAAGACCTTGTTCAAGCGGGTGGTGAACAACAACCATGAAAAGAATTTCCATGCGGTTGCCAACGGTACCGTGGACGTGGCCACCAACAACAGCATGGCTCTGGTCCGCTATCAAATTCACTATCCCGACCAACGTGCCGGAATCAAGATCATCTGGACATCCCCGCTCATTCCCAGCGACCCCATCGTGGTCCGTCGCGACCTTGACCCCGCCCTACGCCAGCGCATCGAGACCTTTCTCAGCAACTACGGAAAAAAGACCACAGGCAAAAGCGACAGGCAGACCACCTGGGAAAAACAGATCCTCGCGGGACGAGACTGGGCGGAATTCGCCCCTTCGGACAACTCGCAACTCGCCCCCATTCGCAAGTTGGAGCTGTTCAAGATGCGAATGCGCATCCAGAAGGACGACACTATTCCCTCCGAGACGAAAGAAGCGCGGCTCCAAGAAATCGACACCCGCCTGAAGGAACTCGAACAATAACCGATGCAAAATTCAAACGGCCATCATCCCGAGAATACGAAGCAATCCAGCTTTCGCTTCTCCCTGGCGCTCAAGATCGTCACCCCGGTGGTCTGCGTCATCGCAGCGGCGTGCCTTTTCCTGTTCACCATGTATTCCAGACGGGCGCAGGAGTTGGGCAACGAATATCTCCGCCAGGGGCTGGAAAACTTCGCCACGAGCAAGGTGGAAGAATTAGCCGAACCTCTGTGGAACTTCCAGACCGACTTCCTCATGCGATTGATGCGCAGCTATCGTGACAACGACAACCTGCTCTACATCGGCCTCTACGACACCCGGGGCAACCTTGTGGCCGAAGAGACCGATATTAGCGACGTGCCCTATTCCAATGTACTGACAACCGAACGCAGCTTGAACAGGACCGCTGGAACCGAATCCTTCGACCTGGGCAGGCTGGTGGTCAAATACCACAACGGCAAGCAACTCATTGTCCAAAAAAACCGCCGGGAATCCGACATCGCCTTCACGGCGGTGCTCATGACCATCCTGGCCGGAGCCATATGGCTCTCGGTACACCTTCTCGTGGGCAGGCCGCTCCGCCGCATCCGTAAATCCCTGGACGAAAACACGGCCAGCAACAAGCGAACCCCGCTTTCCTGGGACAGCAGAGACGAGCTAGGCGAGGTTGTCAGGGCTTACAACACCTTGCTGCGGGAGGTTGAACAGCAGACCTCGGCTCTTGTCTCCATGAACGCCACACTGCGCTACGAAGTGGAAAACCGGATTATCGCCGAAAAGGAACTGGCCAAAATCCACGACGAGCTGGAGCACAAGGTGGCCATGCGCACCATGGAGCTGAACATCGCCAACCAGGAACTGATCGAACTCGACAACCAGCGTGCGGCGTTTCTCTCCTCGGCGTCCCATGAACTACGCACTCCCCTGGCCGCCGTGCTCGGCTTTGCCACGCTCATCAAGAAAAACTTCAACAGGCACTTCATGCCGTTGACCGAACAATACGGGCTGGAATCCCAGGCGCGGACCATGAACAAGAACCTGGCCATCATTGCCACCGAAGGCGGCCGGTTGACCAGGCTCATAGACGACCTGCTTGATCTGAACAAGATTGAAGCCGGACGAATGGAATGGCGGGACGAAGAACTGGACGTGGGAAAAGAGATGCGCCGGGCCGTTCAGACCATGCGGTCCATGGTAGACGGCAAGCCCGATCTGGAAATGAGCGCGGAGCCGGACAGCCTTCTCCCTCCCCTGACCTGCGACCCGGACCGCTTCCAGCAACTCTTGACCAACCTGCTTTCAAACGCCGTCAAGCATACGGAAAAAGGAACGATCCGACTCTCGGCAAAGGCTGGGCACAATACTATTCGAATCAAGGTCTCGGATACGGGCAAGGGTATCCCGGAGGAGGACAGAAAGCTGATCTTCCAAAGATTCTACCAGATAGGCGGAGGAAAGACCTACAAGCCCTCCGGCACGGGCCTCGGCCTTGCCATCTGCAGACAGATCGTCAAACACTATGGAGGGAGTATCTCCCTTACCTCCAAAATGGGAGAAGGGACCACCTTCACGGTGGAACTCCCTTCCGACCGTAATATTCCTCAATTGTATTGAGGCAGCTCGAAGCTATCCCAGCTTGAGCCCGTCCGGCAGCGGCTTATCCGGCACGGCAAGGACCACGCCGTCCTCCCGATAAAAGCCCGTTATCAGACATTCCGACTTCATGGGACCAATCTGCTTGGGCGGGAAGTTGACCACGCCCACGATCTGCCTACCGACCAACTCTTCCATGGCGTACAGATCCGCAATCTGGGCGCTGGACTTGCGCACCCCGATCTCCGGGCCGAAATCCACCCAAACCCTGTAGGCAGGGTTACGCGCCTCGGGAAACGGCTGCACGTCCGTAATGGTGCCGACCCGTAATTCCACCTTCTCGAAATCGTTCCAACTGATGGTTTCCATTTTCATCCTCCCGGTTGCGAAAAAACCAGCGGCACCATAGCCGCCCTCGGCTCGGCCATCTTGAACAAAATTGACCTCAGGAACAGACCTGGCGGCGATACCTGCCGGGGGTAATACCGAAACGCAACTTGAAGCGCCTGGCAAGATGGCTCTGGTCAGCGAACCCGGTATCCAGGGCTACCTCGACGAGGGATGCGCCTTCGGCCAGCAAAGCCTTGGCGCAGGCCAGACGGCGCTCAACAAGATAGGCGTGCGGCGACATGCCCGTCTCCCGCCGGAACAAACGGATGAGATGACAGGCCGAGCAACCGCAAAGCGCGGCCACTTCATCCAGGCCCAACGACTCCGCGAACCGTTCGTCCAGGATGGAGCGGGCCTCGGCCACCTTGCGCGGTTCCGAACCGGGGCGAGGATACAGGCGGTACTCTCCGTGCCGCCCGAGCAGCCGGCTGAACACAGAAAGAAATGATTCGTGGATGAGAAAGGCATCTTCCGAACGAATGAGTACGGCGTGAAGGTCAGCCAGCCACCCTCTCGCCTCCGTGTCGCGCTGGAGGCGGCTCCTGAATCCGGACGACCTCCCGCCGCACTGCCCGACGATCTCCTCAATCACAATCGGGTCCACGTAAAAGGACTCCAGGGTCCGGGACTCGGTCACCGGACGATTGGCATGCACCTCGCCAGGAGCGACCACACCGAAGCTGTCCGGCTGGAGAATGGCGGAACTCCCGCCAAAGCTTACCCGTTCCCCGCCTGTCCCGTTGATCCAGAAGACGTAGGCATCGTGAGTGTGCGGGGCGAAATGAAAATCCGGATCGGCCAGGCGCAGGACTTCCACGCCTTCCAGCCCTGGCGGGCGCCGGTATCGGGTAGAAAACGAATGCATGAGAACCTCGCCCGTGCCGTAGCACGACAGCCTGGGACGGTCCAGGCAACCTAGGCCGCAAAAAAAGGGAGGCCTCCGGGCCTCCCTCATAATTTCATACTTGATGCGACGCAATCATCGACTTTTCGCGTAGGCCGAGGAGCGCTTCAGCAGCGCGGTAAGAGCCAGCACACCAAGGACCATGACCAGCCCGAAATGGACCCACTCGATGGTCATGACCGCAGCCGGATGCAGGGTCACGCCCGGCAGGTTACGGTATACACGGAAGCCGCCGCTGATGATGATTCCGGCCATGACGGCCACACGCACCGCGCCGAGAGGCGTCAGGGCGAGACGATTCCGCCACTCCATGAACCAGTTGACCAAAGTCATTCCTACCAGGAAGAGCAACGCCGCAGCCAACATATAATGCAGCTTGTGCACCAGATGGAAGTCACCGGTCCAGGCCATGCCTGGAAGGTCGGTGAGATAATACCTGCGGGCCAGCGGCATTTGCAGGAAGCCGGTGAAGGTCAGCAGCCCCACCAGCCAGACATAGGCCCGGGAAATCAATGTGGGATATGTCCTAGCTTTCATCGGAGCCCCCTTCGCCTTCCTCCCGGTTGCCCAAGAGCTTGGCTCCAAGGCCCAGGAAACCTGCAGCGATCCCGGCAATGGGCGCGACCACGGTGGCTGTGGCCAGATTGGTCTCATCGGCCATGGTGTCCTTGACCTTGGACAGATGTGGCTTGCCTTTGCCCTTATCCACCGCCTTGTTCAGGACTTCGAAAGGCACCGGAGAGACATACAGGGTGTTGGTGCCGCCGTTTTCATCCAGCCCGTAGATATATCCATTCATCTCACGGGCCAGGGACTTGGCCTTGGCCACGATTTCACGGCGCGGGCCGATGGTCTGGACGTTCTCGGGACAGACGTCGATGCAGGCGGGCAGTTCCCCCTTGTCCAGAAGCTGATAGCAACGGTCACACTTGTACATGACGCCATTGCCACCCAGCCTGGGCATGAGGTCCAGATAGAGCCCCACCCCGGACTGACGCTGGGGAATGTGCCAGGGACAGACCTTCCGGCACTTGGCCCCACCCATGCACAGGTTGTCGTAGATTCGGGTGATGCCGTTGGTCTGCTTGGAGGCCGCGCCGAAAGGACAGAGGTGTGAACAGGGCGGATTCTGGCAATGCATGCAGCGGCGCGGAATGTTGATCTCGTATTCCTCTCCCTTGAACTCCACCTCGGCGGTCTGGATGAACAACCAATTGTAGGGAGTCAACCGATCATCAATGTCCCGCTTTTCGGACCAGTCCTCGGGTTTGGCCCGCTTGGCCGGAACCATGGGAGGGAAAGGCTTTTTCGGCTCGGGGAACTTCTGCGAGTTGGACTCGCGGCAGGCTTCGACGCATGCGCCGCAGCCTATGCATTTGGAAAGGTCGAGCAGGGTCGCCAACTCGCCGTCGGAGGGTTTGGGGACCCGCTCCTGGGCGGCCATCGCCGTGCCCGGAACGAGCATCCCGGCCCCGCCGATGCCCAATGTCTTCAAGAATCCCCGGCGGCTCAGCCCCGGGACCTTGGAATGTGTTTTCTTCATGCGTCAGACTTCCTTGGATGTGCGTTGGTGCTCAAGCCACCGAGGGGCGGCGGCCACGCGCTACATACCCTATGGGGGTATAATTCGGTTTGTCAAGACCCACCCCTCGAAATAACATGAATATCCATACAATCATCGCAGATCACCGCAACTTCCCGCAAGGCTGAAATAAAATTTAACTCATTAAAATTATTGATGTTAGTAAAATGACACCGTTTGTTCATTTGACAATAGCCCAAAATCAGGTATGATTCCTGTTGCGGAAAAAAAGACAGACTCACCTATTCAAGCCTCTGTCATGATCACCGGACCGTAGCCGGATATTCACACGGCACCTGGCGAAAAACCAAATTTTCTTTTCCACCCGTTATGCCATGGGGGGCTTTACTGATGAGTAACAAAAGGAGTGATATGCTGAAAGATACCGAAAAGACCGCTACCAAGACGGCCACGCTTACCCTGGACGGCAAGACCTATGAACTGCCCGTCATCGTGGGAACGGAAAACGAACACGCCATCGACGTGACGCGGCTCCGTAGCGATACCGGCTACATCACCTTCGATCCCGGCTTCGCCAACACCGGCGCGTGCACCAGCGACATCACCTACGTCAACGGAGAACAGGGAATCCTCCGCTACCGGGGCTACCCCATTGAGGACCTGGCCCAAGGAGCGACCTTCATCGAGACAGCCTACCTGCTGATTTTCGGCGACCTGCCCACCCGCGCCCAGCGCCAGGAATTCCGCGAACTGCTCAATGAGCAGGAACTCCTGCACGAAGGCCTCCGCCACCATTTCGAGGGATTCCCCTCCAACGGGCACCCCATGGCCATCCTTTCGGCGGTCATCAACGCCCTGGGTTGCTACCATCCCGATCTGCTGGAAATCACCTCCCGGGACGACTTTCTCCGCGCCGCAGCCAAGATCATCTCCAAGGTGCGCACCATCGCGGCCTGGTCCTATCGCAAGGCCCAGGGGCTGCCGTTCATGTACCCCGATCCCAAGCTCTCCTACTGCCGAAACTTCCTGCACATGATGCACTCCATCCCGCACAAGCATTATGAGCCCACGGACAAGCAGGTTCGCGCCCTCTCCCTGTTCTTCCTGCTCCACGCCGACCATGAGCAGAACTGCTCCTGCTCCACCGTGCGCATGGTCCAGTCCACCGAGGCCAACCTGTTCGCCTCGGTCTCGGCGGGCATCTGCGCCCTGTGGGGCAAGCTGCATGGCGGCGCCAACGCGGGCGTCGTCAACATGCTGGAGGAAATCCACGCAGGCAACACGACCATCAAGGACTACATCGAGTCGGTGAAGCGCAAGGAATGCCGCCTGATGGGCTTCGGCCACCGCATTTACAAATCCTTTGATCCACGCGCCAAGATACTGCGCCAGGCCGCCCACGACATGCTGGACTCCATGGGCTACGACGATCCCCTGCTGGACATCGCCCTGGAGCTGGCCGAGGCAGCTCTCAACGACCCCTACTTCACGGATCGGAAGCTCTACCCCAACGTCGACTTCTACTCCGGCATCATCCTGCGGGGCCTGGGAATCCCGGTGAATATGTTCCCGGTCATGTTCGCCATCGGCCGCATGCCCGGCTGGATCGCACACTGGAACGAGGCCAACACCAATGGCGTGGCCAAAATCCATCGCCCCCGTCAGATCTACACAGGGCAGGCTCCTCGCGAGTACATCCCTCTGGATATGCGACTTGAGCAAGACTAACGCACACAACGAAAAGCCCCGGCACATGCCGGGGCTTTTCCTTTACCTCCCCACTGCCAGGGTGTAGGTAACCAACGTTCCCGACCTTTCACGCAACAAGGACGCCGCAATGCCCTTTGAGAAAATCGCCTGCATCGCCTCACGAGCCTCCATGGCTCAGGAGGCTTACGCCGAGTTGGCAAAATGCCACGCCTTCGTAGATACGGACGAAGCGGACGTCATCGTGGTCCTGGGCGGCGACGGCTTCATCCTTTCGGCTATGCACGACTTCCTGCACCTGGACACGCCCATCTACGGCATGAACCGGGGCACTATCGGCTTCCTGCTCAACAACTATCGGAAAGAGAACCTCCTGGAACGACTCAACGCAGCCGAACCGCAGACCCTCCATCCGCTGAAGATGACCGCTACGACCACCACGGGAGAAAGCATGGCAGCGCTGGCCTTCAACGAGGTCTCCCTGCTCCGTTATTCTCAGCAGTCGGCCACCATCCGGGTCATTATCAACAACAAGATCCGCCTGGACGAGCTGGTCTGCGACGGAGTAATGGTCGCCACTCCCGCCGGTTCCACGGCCTACAATCTTTCCGCCAGAGGCCCCATTATTCCCCTTGGCGCGGACCTACTGGCGCTGACACCGGTTTCCCCGTGCCGCCCCAGGCGCTGGTCCGGCGCGCTGCTGCCTCATACCGCCATCGTGGAATTCCAGATTCTCAACCCCCAGAAGCGTCCGGTGGGGGCCTCGGCCGATTCCTTCGAAGTCCGCAACGTGGCCAAGGTTGTCATCAGTGTGGAAAAGAGCAAGCAGACGACCATCCTCTTCGACCCGGACCACTCCCTGGAGGAACGAATTTTCAGCGAACAGTTCGTCCACTGACGACACCATCGATATTGAAAACGCCACGAAAAAAGGGCTTGCCACAATGGCAAGCCCTTTTTTCGTGGCCGGGAGAGAGGAAGCCCGCTACCACTTGGTTTCGTATTTGTTCCGCATGTAAATGGCTACTCCGTTCATGAGCAGCATCACTGCCAGAAGGACGATAATGCCCGCCGAGGTGCGCTCGGTGAAGGCGCGCATGGAGTCCGACGACCAGGTATAAATCTGGGCCGGGAGGACTGTGGTGGCGCTGACAACGCCTTCGGGCGCCTCGGGGATATAGGCCATCATGCCGACGATCATCAACGGCGCGGTCTCGCCGATGGCGCGCGCAAGGCCGATGATGGTACCTGTCAGGATGCCGGGCAGGGAAAGGGGCAGGACGTTGGTCATGACCATCTGCCAGCGGGTCGCGCCCAGGGCCAATGCGCCTTCCCTGATGGAGTCCGGGATTGCAAGGATGGCCGCGCGCGTGGAGATGATGATCACGGGCAGCGTCATGAGCGAGAGCGTCAGACCGCCGACCAGTGCGGAGGAACGAGGCACGCCCATGAAGTTGATGAAGATGGACAGACCAAGCAGACCGAACAGGATGGACGGGATTGCAGCCAGGTTGTTGATGTTGACCTCGATGATCTGCATCAGCCGGTTGTCGGGCGCGAACTCCTCCAGATAGATGGCCGTTGCCACACCCAGGGGGAAGCTGAAGGCCAGGGTGATGAGGAGGACGTAGAACGAGCCTACCGCAGCGGCAGCGATACCGGCCATTTCCGGCAGCTTGGAATCGCCGTTGATGAAGAAACCGGTGTTGAACGCGAGTCTGGCCCGTCCTTCGGCCCGCATCTTGTCCACCAGCTTGCGTTCATTTTTGTGCAGCCGGTTGGGCTTGCCCTTGAGGTATTGGTCAACCTCGGAGTCGGCCAGGACCCATTTTTCTTCAGAGGTGCCGATCAGTTGGCGGTCCTTGCGTATCATGTTGGGGATCAACCGGGTAAAGCCTCGGCTGACAAGATAGCTGACGTCCTCGTCCAGAGCGTAATCACCCATTTCCAGGGCTTCCTCGTTGTAGCTGACCTCGACCCGCAGCTCGGCCTGCTCGAAGGCGGACCAGGCCGTTGACACGATATCGGCGAAGAAGAAGACGAGGAAAGCCCCGGCCAGCATGATGGCGGAATAGGAGTAGATGCGGAACCGCCGATCACGGTTGGCCCGTCTCTTCAAGTGTTTGTGATCAGGAGTGAATGACATGACCTTCTCTTATTCGTATTGTTGACGGAAGCGGCGGATGACCACCAGGGAAAGGATATTCAGCAGCAGGGTCACGACCAGCAACACCAGGCCGAGACCGAATGCGGAGAGCGTCTCGGGGCTGTCAAAGGCCTGATCTCCGGTGAAGGCGTCCACGATGCGTACGGTGACGGTGGTCATGCCCTCCAGCGGGTTCCAGGTCAGGTTGGCCCTGAGACCGGCCGCCATGACCACGATCATGGTCTCACCCACGGCCCGGGAAACGGCCAGCAGGAAGGCCGACACGATGCCCGGCAGCGCAGCGGGCAGGACCACGCTCTTGATGGACTCGGACCGGTAGGCTCCCATGGCCAGGGAACCTTCGCGCAGGGAATTGGGCACCGAGGAGATGACGTCGTCGGACAGGGAGGAGATAAGAGGAATGATCATCACGCCCATGACCAGCCCCGGCGAAAGCGCGTTGGTGTAGTCTGCCTGGAGCCCGAAGTACTCGGCGGCATGCACGACCAGCGGGCTGACCGTGATGGCGGCGAAGAAGCCGTACACGACGGTGGGGATACCCGCCAGGATTTCCAGGGCGGGCTTGGCCACCTTGCGGAAGGCGGGCGAGGCATACTCCGACATGCAGATGGCGGAGAAGAGTCCGATGGGCACAGCCACAACCATGGCGATGGCCGTAATCATGAACGTGCCGGCGAAGAGCGGGATGGACCCGAACACGCCCTGGACGTCCCTGCCGGCCACGGCCTCGTCAGGATTCCAGGTGGTGCCGGTGACGAAGTCCCAGATGTTGACGACGTCGAAGAACTTCATGGCCTCGAAGGTCACGGAGAGCACGATACCGATGGTTGTGAAGATGGACACCAGCGAGGCGACGAAGAGCATCTTGACGATGAGCCCCTCCACCAAAGAGCGCGCCTTGAGGCTGGGTTTGACCGTCAGGACGCCGAGCCATAGACCGGCGGCCGCCAGAGTCAGGATCACGGCCAGCAACGCGGTGGCAGGGACTTCGACAAGTCCGGTCAACTGCAGAACGGCCGCCACGAAGGAGGCCAGCAGGGCCGGAGAAAGAGTGCAGACAATGGCGTACCAGCCGTAGCTGCCGGGGGTGGAGTGAAAGGTCTCCCCCTCGAATTTGACTGAGTACGTCCGCTTTGTCGCCAGGAAGTAGGCCACCACCGAAAGCGGCACCAGCCCGCAGAAAAGATAGAGTAGAACGGTTCCCGTGGTCACGGTTATCCCCATGTTGTAAGAAGCCCGAAAGAGACCGGCCCTCGCAAGGGAGCCGGTCTCTTTACGGAGTGTGTTGCAATTATTTCTTCAGGTCGTCCATGGTCAGGTTCTTGTAGGACAGGACGTCCTTCTGGACCTGCTTGCGCAGCTCGTCGCCCAGAGGCACCAGACCGATGCGCTTGAGCAGGCCGCGGGAGCCGATCATCTTGTCGGACATGAAGAGCTTGACGTATTCGCGCATGCCGGGGACCTTATCCAGGTGAGACTTCTTGATGTAGAAGTACAGGGAGCGGGAGATGGGGTACTCGCCGTTGGCGATGGTCTCGGGTTCCGGGGACACGCCGTTGATCTTGGCGCCGTGGATGCGGTCGGAGTTCTCTTCCAGGTAGGAGTAGCCGAAGATGCCGAAGGCGTCCTTGTCCTTGGTCAGCTTCTGGACGATCAGGTTATCGTTCTCACCGGCGGGGACGTAGACGCCATCCTGACGAACGGCCTCGTACTTCTTGGCCTTGCCCTTGGGGGAAACGGCGGCGTAGAGATCCTTGTGCTTGGCGGCGAACTTGCCGAGAACCATCTCGCCGAAGGCGTCACGGGTACCGGAGGAAGTCGGCGGACCGTAGAAAAGGATCTTGCGCTTGGGCAGATTGGAGTTGATCTGATCCCAGGTCTTGTAGGGGTTCTTGACCAGCTTGCCGTCCACGGGGACCATCTCGGCGACGGCCATGGCCAGCTCGTCCTTGCTGATGGAGAAGTCGGGGTTGCCGGCGTTCTGGGCGATGGCGATGCCGTCATAGCCGATCAGGGCTTCGGTGATTTCCTTGTTGCCGTTGGCGAAGTTCTTCTCGAGTTCGGAAGCCTTCATGCGGCGGGAGGAGTTGGTGAAGTCAGGGGTATCCAGACCTGCACCGGCCATGAACAGTTTGTGACCGCCGCCGGAACCGGTGGATTCAACAACCGGAGCCTTGAACTTCGTGGTGGCGCCGAGTTCCTCAGCAACGTAGCTGGAGAAGGGATAGACAGTGGAAGAACCGACGATCTTGATCTGATCGCGGGCTTGGGCCATGCCGGCGCCAAACGCGATGATGGCGGCGGCAACGACGAGCATTTTCATGAATTTGGGCATGCTGAGTCTCCTCACAAGGTTTATGAAAAAAAAACGACATCCAATTTTGATGGGGAGAACCTAGATGACCACTGTTACAACACAATGTGCCGATTGTTACGCTTTGGTGACATGTCACAAAGCCCTGTTGTGCATCAAAAACAGTTTTCCGAAATGCCCCCTCATGCTCTGTCCGTATCCATCCGATATAATACGGCAGGCACGTCTTTTCACACACTCAACCACATTCCCGGGGAGATCATGATCCTGTTTCTCGGCAACTGTCAGGCGGACTTTCCGGCGAGAGCCCTGTCCCGGCGCGGACACGACTGCGCATACAAAGTGCTGGCCTCGCCACTGACCTATACCAGCCATCCAGGGGAGATTCCCCTTTCGCTGGCCGGACTGGCGAAAACCCACGGCCTGGACGACTACCTCCACGGCAGGAAACTTTCCCACCAGTTCGCACCGGTGGATGGCTCGGCCCCGGACCTCATCGTGCTCAGCCTGTTTCATGAAAATACTCCGCTCTTCGTGCACAACGAGGAGGGATACATTTTTTTCATGGACCCGCGCGCCCTGACCGACAAACCGGAAATGATGGCCTGGACCCAGACCCACTGCCGCATGTTCAAGCCCAATCCCGCCACCTACCTAGAGCGGTATGGGACCATGCTCGCCAGGCTCCGTCTCGACAATCCCGATGTTCCCGTCCTGATTTTGTCACGCCTCTCGCACTTCCCGGCCTTCGGACCGGACCCGTTCTCCTATCTGGAGGGATGGGACGAACTGTGGCGCACCGCTCCGGAGACCTTCAAACAATGGGCTCACGACCTGGACAACGTCCACGTCCTGGAACTTGACCGCATATTCGGCGGCATCTGGTCGGATTCGGAAAAGCGGATAGAATCCCTCTGCCCGTTCCTGAAAATCAAGCTGGAAGAGACCAATGGCGAGGTGACCGGCCTGCACGCCCAGCGCGACATCGAACATATCGGCCCGATGCCCGACCGGCTGGCAAAAAAGATCGAGCAATTCCTGGAAACAGGCAAAATCTCTTATGAAGAGAAGGAAACGGTCCCCACCCTGTGGCGCAGACAATGGCGGCCCGCCAGGCTGGACATGGAAACCATGCTGGAAAAGCTCCGCTCCGGCGCCAACTACCAGGGGGCCGAGGCCGTGGCCGGATTCTTCCTTGACCTGGGACGGGATTATACCGACCTGCTGGTCCAAGCCGGGGACAGGATGCCCGTTTGCCACATGACTCTGCACATGGTGAAGGCCTATGGCCGCATCCACAGGAACCCGGCGCTGGCTCAGTGGTGCGATGCCCAGCGGAAGTCCGCCGAAAATTTCACTGCAAACGGACCGCTCTACCGGGAGGCTTACATCAAACGGCTGGAGGGGATGAAGCGGTACGCTCTGGGCGGAATGGACGAATAGTCGAGCGGTTGCCCCGCCTTCCCGCCGACAAGATGCAACTCGCCCTTTTCATTTCATGGCGAATGGCTATATGTATGGGATCATGCCTGGAATCCGACAAGGCCAAGGAGCAACCATGTCCCGCCAATGTATAGCGTTCATCCTCGCAACTCTGTTGTCATTTGCCATGGCCGTCCCGGCCTTGGCCGGACAGACCGTATTCGTCTCCATCCTGCCGCAGCAATTCTTCGTGAACCGCATCGCCGGGGATCTGGCCGATGTCCACGTGCTGGTACCCCCGGGGGCAAGCCCGCACACCTATGAGCCGAGCCCAAGGCAAATGGTGGCGCTGTCCAAGGCGTCCGCCTATTTCACCATCGGAGTGGAGTTTGAGAAAGCCTGGTTGCCCCGCCTGCGAGGGGCCAACCCGGACCTGCGGTTCATCTCCGCAGAGGCGGGCATAACCAAAATACCCATGGCCGGCCGGCACGAACACGATGGGGACGAAGCTAAAGTTCATGGACCGGCCCACGCCGGACACGACGGGGATGAAATCCTTGATCCGCATATCTGGCTCGCCCCGGACAACGCCCGCATCATCGCCCGGAACACCTGCCAGGGGCTGGTCGCAATCGACCCGGGGCATGCCGAAACCTACCGGGCCAACCTCGATGCCCTGCTCAAGGACATTGAAACAACGGACGGCCGGCTGCGAGACATCCTCGGCCCCATTCCCAAAGACCGGCGCATGTTCATGGTCTTTCATCCCTCGTGGGGCTATTTCGCCCGACAGTACGACCTGACCCAACTGCCCATCGAATCCAAGGGCAACGAACCCAGCCCGAGGGACCTGGCGGAGATCATCCGGCACGGCCGCGAGCTCGGCATCCGGGTCATCTTCGTCCAGCCCCAGTTTTCCCGTCGCAGCGCCAAGGTCATCGCCTCGGAACTCGACGCGCAGATCGCGGTCCTCGATCCCCTGTCGGAAGACTGGGAGAGCAACATGATCAGCGTCGGCGAAGCCTTCCGCAAGGCCTCCCAAAAGTAAGCCGATCACATTTTTTCGCCCCCCGGCCCTTGACATCGAGGAACGCTTGGCTATATTGCCAAATGAAAGCGAGGAAACCGATGAACAACACTGCCCCCCTGATGCCGCTGATAACGTCGTTCGAAGAACGGGCGAAGATCATGAAAGCCATGGCCCACCCGTCAAGGCTCATGGTCATTGATGAGCTCTCGCGCGGAGAACGGTGCGTCTGCGAGCTTCAGGAAATGATCGGCCACGACATGTCCACGGTTTCCAAACACCTGAACGTTCTCAAGAAAGCCGGGATCGTCCAGGACGAGCGGCGCGGCAAACAGATATACTACAGTCTCAAGGTGCCGTGCATACTCAATTTCTTCCATTGTATCGAGTCCGTCCTGGAAGCCAACAAAAGCTAATTTTTTTTGCTGAACAATTGGCATTTTTGCCAAATGAAGGAGAACCACATGCAAAGTAAACCGCAATGCGCCTGCACCGAGACCGTCCGTGAAGGACAGCGCAGGGGGCCGGGAATGACAGGCCAGCTAGCCCTGGGCGTACTCGCCCTGGCTGCCTGGTATGCCCTCTACAGCCAGCTTCTGCCTTTTTCCAATTGGCTTACCTATTCCGCGCTCGGCCTGGCCGAAACCAGCCACCTGGGGTCCGCGATCCAGTTTTTTGTCTACGACACCCCCAAGGTGCTCATGCTCCTGCTGCTGGTGGTCTTTCTCGTTGGCATCATCCGCTCCTTCGTCACCGTGGACTGGACCAGAAAGGTCCTGGCCGGGAAAAAGGAATCCGTAGGCAACGTGCTGGCCGCCCTGCTCGGCGTGGTCACTCCGTTCTGTTCCTGCTCGGCAGTGCCGCTTTTCATCGGCTTCATGACCGCGGGCGTGCCTCTGGGTGTGACCTTCTCCTTTCTCATCTCCGCCCCCATGGTCAACGAGATCGCTCTGGTCCTGCTTTACGGCCTGCTTGGCTGGGAGCTGGCCGCCATCTATTTCGTGACCGGCATCGCCGTGGCCGTGATCGCGGGCTGGGTCATGGGCCGCATGAAGCTGGAAGAACATGTTGAGGACTGGGTGCGTGAAATCCGCGCGGGTGAGGCCAACATGGCCGACCAGACCATGACCTGGTCCGATCGCTTTCGCTACGCCCTGGATTCGGTCAAGGACATAGTGGGGCGAGTCTGGAAGTTCGTGGTTCTCGGCATCGCGGTGGGCGCGGCCATCCACGGGTATGTCCCCGAGGGGTACCTGGCCGGAATCATGGGAGACTCCTCATGGTGGTCCGTTCCCCTGTCCGTGGTCATCGGCATCCCCATGTACACCAACGCCGCCGGGGTCATCCCCGTGGTCGAGGCCCTGCTCGGCAAGGGCGCGGCCGTGGGCACGGTGCTCGCGTTCATGATGTCTGTCATCGCCCTGTCCTTCCCGGAAATGGTCATCCTGCGCAAGGTGCTCAAGCCCAGACTCATCGCCATATTCATCGGCGTGGTCGGCTGCGGCATCCTGCTGGTGGGCTACCTGTTCAACGCCATAATTTAACGTCAACGCAAGAGGTTATCATCATGCAGATCCAAGTCATGGGCCCCGGTTGCCCCAAATGTGAAGAGACCAAGAAAAACGTCATCGACGCCCTGGCCGAAGCCGGCATCGCCGCCGATGTCACCAAGGTCACCGATTTCCAGGAGATGGCCAAAGTCGGCGTCTTCTCCACCCCCGCCGTGGTCATCGACGGCGAGGTCAAGGTCGTCGGCAAATGCCCGAGCAAGGCTGAAGTCCTGGGCTGGCTCAAGTAATCCGGCACCCCGTCCGTCGGATTCCGCCCCCGGAAGCGTCTCAACAAGAGGCGCTCTCGGGGGTTCGTCTTTTTACGCTTCCTTCCGGTGGCGAGAGTTGCTATTGTTTAGGTTCGAATAATGCCACGAAAGCGAATACCCGACATAGTGGAGCAAACGTGAAGAACAAATCGACCATTGAAAAATATATCGAGGCGGCGGAGCTGCCGGATTTCCTGAGAGAACTGGCTGACGCCATTGAAAATGGGGGCGATGGGGAGTTTTCATGTGCAGAGGATTTCGTCAAGTTCCGGGTCTCGGCCAAGAACCAGTTCGGCAAGGTCAAGGTCCGGGCCAAGTTCAAATCAGCCAGCGAGTGCGGCCCGCCGCCGGAGCTGCTGGAGGGCGTCGAAATCGCGCCCCTGAATTACGGCAGCCTGAAAAAACGAATGAAGTCTTCCTTCCGCATGCTCACGACCATGTCGCACGACGGTCAGTTGCCACCTGCCGAAGCCATGGAGTCATTCCTGACCGACGCCGCCACCATGGTCACCTTCGAAGGCTACGGCGACGAATATTACGGAGAATTCACCGAGGAGTGCGCCCGGCTGAAAACGGCCTACGACGCCGGGGACATGGACGCCATGAAGACCTCCCTGGTGGAATTGGCCAAACAAAAAGGCCGCTGCCACGCCAAATATGACTAACGCTGTCAACCGCCATACGCTGGAACTCTACAGGCGAGCCCCCGAACTGGGGCCGCGCGTGCTCTTTTTCAGCGGCGGCACGGCCCTGCGCCACACGGCCAGAGCCCTGACCGAATACACGCACAACTCCATCCACCTGGTCACCCCCTTCGACTCGGGGGGGAGCTCCGCCGTACTCCGAAAGGCCTTCGGCATGCCCGCCGTGGGCGACATCCGCAACCGCCTGATGGCCCTTGCCGACCAATCCGTGGCGGGCAACCCCGAAGTGTGCGAACTATTTGCCCACCGGCTTCCCAAACAGGCGAACCAAACGGAATTGTGTGAGGAGCTGGATGCGCTGACATCGGGCCGCCACCCTCTGCTGGCGCGCATCCCCGACCCCATGCGCACCATCATCCGAAACCATTTCAAACACTTTTGCAAAGCAATGCCGAAGGACTTCGACCTGCGCGGCGCCTCGCTTGGCAACATGGTCCTCACGGCAGGCTACATCTACGGGCACAGCAGCATGGACCCTGTCCTGCACATCTTCACCCGCCTGGCTCGGGTTTGCGGCGAGGTGAGGCCCACCGTAAACCGGGACCTGCACATGGCGGTGAAACTCCGCGACGGCTCCGTCGTCATCGGCCAGCACAAGATCACCGGCAAGGAAACGCCACCGCTCACTTCTCCGGTGGAGGAGGTCTGGCTGACCGCCTCGCTGAGCGATCCGACCCCTGCGGAAAGCGTCATCCGGTGCAAGGTCAAAGACCTGATCTACGGGGCCGATCTGATCTGCTATCCGCCCGGCAGTTTCTTCTCCAGCGTCATCGCCAACCTCCTGCCTCAGGGTGTTGGCAAGGCGGTGGCGGGCAACCCCTGCCCCAAGGTCTATGTGCCCAGCACCGGGCGTGACCCGGAGGCCACGGGACTGTCCGTGGCGGATCAGGCGCAACTGCTGATGGACCATCTGCACAAGAGCGGATCTCCCACACATGCCCGCCCTCTGGAGTACGTCATCGTGGACAGCCGGGACGGCGACTATCCCGGCGGGTTGGACAAGGCGGCGCTGAAGGCGCAGGGCCTGACCGTCATCGACCGCCCGCTGGCGAGCCGTAAGGAACCGTCCCGTCTGGATCCATATCGGCTATGCGAGACATTGCTCTCGCTCACCTCCATTTCACCTCCGACAAGGTAGGACACCATGGGAAAGCACAAAGTCTCGATCAAGAAAACCCTGACCCCGGAACAGGCAGCGGCCTACATGAAGAAACTGGCCGAAGGCCTGCTCGATGGGAAACTCGTCGTGGAAGAGGAAGATCGATCCGTCACCCTTGCCCCCTGTGGAGAGATTAACATCGAAGCCAAAGCCAAGACCAAAAGAGGGAAGCAGAAATTCAAGCTGGAGCTGACCTGGGCCACGCCCGAGGAGAGCGAAGAAGAGACGGCCCTGGCCGTGAAGGAAGCGTCTGATCTGGCCGAAAAGGCGCAGGCCGCCCCTCCGGCGGAGAAAAAGGTATCGCCGCCCGCCAAGGACGCTCCGGCCCCGCTGTCCGAGCCAGACGACGAAAAAGAATGACAAGATACAGGCCTGTCGGGAGAGCTCCCCGGCAGGCCTTTTCTTTCGCCCTCATGAGGGCGTGTAGAAGTAGCGCCCAAGTCCGGTGGTAAAAATGATGCATCCGTAGAGCGCGTGCTCAATGGAGGCCAGAAACAGGGACCCGGTACGCACGTAAGTGCGCGAGAACAGGTACCCCGCCGGGATGGTCAGCCCCACCGCGACCCAGTTACCGAAGATGACGTGCAAAAAAGCGAAGGCCAGGGTACTCGCCCAGACCAATCCTGCCTCGGAGGGCAGAATCGCACGATAACGGTGGAAGAAGAACGCCCGATAGATGAGTTCCTGGGGATAGGCGGAAAGCAGCGGATAGAGGACCATGACCATCAGCCAGAGCCACGGGCGGGTCCTTGGGAAGCCGAACAACAGGGCGGGTTCCAGCAACGCCACCACGCCCAGGCAGAGGACGGCCACCAGCGCGGCCCTAGCCACAATCCACTTGATCGACTCGCCGTGCCCGCGCAGGGGATGCAGCAGTTCACGCTGATCAAAGGACTCGCTCCGCCTCAGCGCAAATAGACATCCGAAGAAAAAGACCAGTAACAGCGGAATCTTGGGAAGGTGAACAGGGCTGAGGAAATACACCAGCGGTACCACCCCGAAGAGTGTCAGCAATTCGCCCCAAAGATAGCCCTTCCCGTTCATCGGCCCGTCCCTCCCTTTGTCATTCCCTGAGCCAATTGCGGCGTCCTTGGTCGGGACCATACCCGCAGGACGGCAAGGATGGGTGACGGCGGGGTAACAATAGCTCCCCGACCCGCCGGCCGCGACGAAGACACTATTGTTGCCGCCGAAGAGGTGGAGTGCTACATCTGCTTTGACGCCAAACACTTACCCGAGGTTGCACCATGCAGTTCCAATTCTCCACCGCCTCCCGCATCATTTTCCGCCCCGGCGCGGCAAAAGCCATCCCAGAACTCACAGCAGAGCTGGGCCAACGCCCGTGTCTGGTGACGGGCGGCAACCCGGAGCGCACCAGCGAACTGGAAGAGGCCCTGCGCCCCGCCGCGACCGTTCGTATTTCCGGGGAGCCGGACACGGGAGCCGCCCTCGACGCGGCCCGCCTGGCGCGGGACGCCGAATGCGACATGGTGGTTGCAGTGGGTGGAGGCTCAGCCATGGACACCGGCAAGGTGGTGGCCGCGCTCATCTCCAACACGGGAGATATTTTCGACTACCTGGAAGTGGTCGGCAAGGGGCTGCCTCTCAGTGAAAAACCGGTCCCGCTGATCACTGTCCCCACCACGGCGGGCACCGGGTCCGAGGTCACGGCCAACGGAGTCCTCCTCGTCCGCGAACAGGGCGTCAAAGTCAGCCTGCGCAATACGGCCATGATCGCCGATGTAGCCGTCATCGACCCGGAACTCACCCTGTCGGTGCCCCCGGCGGTCACTGCCGCCACCGGCATGGACGCCCTGGCCCAGCTCATGGAGGCCTATGTCTCCACCAGATCCACCCCCATGACCAGCGGCCTGTGCCGGGAGGGCCTGATCCGCGCCGCCACCTCCCTGCCCATCGCCTACGAGGATGGCCTTGACCTGCCGGCGCGCGAGGACATGGCGTTGGCCGCCCTGTTCTCAGGCATCGCCCTGGCCAACGCAGGGCTCGGCGCGGTCCACGGTTTCGCCGCGCCCATCGGCGGCGCCTTTGCCGCGCCCCATGGAGCGGTGTGCGGCTGCCTGCTCCCCCATGTCATGCGGGCCAACATCCGCGCCCTGCGCCACAGGGAACCGGATTCGCCCGCCCTGTTCGCCTACAATGAGATCGCGGTCATCCTGAGCGGAGACGTGACCGCCAGCGCCGAAGACGGCGCGGATTGGGTCGGGGAACTTTGCCATGAACTGGAAATCCCTAGCCTGTCCGCTATGGGAGTCACCCCGGACCACTTTGACCAACTGGCGGCCAAAGCCGAGAGCGCCAGCAGCATGCGAGGCAACCCCGTGGCCCTGTCGCGGGAGGAACTCACCGGCATTCTTGAGGCGGCTATCTAGTCCCTGCCGGGCTCCATCTCGAACGCTACACTGCCGCATATCGGAACCCACCGTATTCATTGACTACATGACGGCCACACAGGCCACATATGCTCCCTTGACGTGAGAACGTCACAGAAAATACTCCCCTCTCTCCCATTTTTCCCTTGCCACTGGTCGCGATTTTTTATTTAACGGAATCATAGGGAAATCCCTTCCCCCGCTCACTTCACAATGACTTCTTCCCATTGGCGGTGCATCATGAATCGAATTTCCAGGGATGAGTGCGTCAACACGGAAACAGCAACCCGCAAGGAATGGCTGGATACCAATGGCCTGGGCGGCTACGCGTCGAGCACCATCATCAATTGCCATACCCGCAAGTATCACGGGCTGCTCATAGCCTCGCTCAAGGAGCCGAGGGGCAGATTTGTCCTCCTCTCCAAGGTAGAGACGTCGCTCCTGCACGACGGCAAGGAATTTCACCTTTCCACCAACAAGTATCCGGGAGTGTATCATCCCACCGGGCACCAATTCGTGGCCGGTTTCGAACAAGGGCTCTATCCGGCCATCACCTATCGCATCGGCGACGCCCTGATCCGGAAGACCATGCTCATGGTCCATGGCAGCAACACCGTGTTGCTCCGCTACGAACTGCTGGAGGGTAATGTCAGCCCGACCTTACGCATACGCCCGCTGCTGGCCTACCGGGACATCCACTCCCTGACCCGGGAGAACCTCTTCCTGCGGCCCAAATCCTACCCGGAGCGCAACGGACGCAAGATCCAGCCATATAAAGGCATGCCCCCGCTGTACATGGGCACGAACCGAACCAGTGAATTCCTGCCCGGCCCCAAATGGTTCACCAACGTGGAATACCTCGTCGAACGCGACCGTGGATTCGACTATCAGGAAGACCTGTTCTGCCCCGGCGTGTTCGAAATGCACCTGCAAAAGGGCAAACCGGTCATCTTCGCCGCGTCCACTGAACCGCTGGGCAACCTGGAGCGGACCAGAAAGAAGGAAATCGAACGGCGCGAAGCCGCCTTTGCCGAATGCAAGGATCGCAGCAAGCACGTACGCCTGCTCAAGTACCAGGCGGGCCAGTTCCTGATCCGCAACGCCTCGGGATTCGCCTCGGTGGTGGCGGGCTACCACTGGTTCGGCGAATGGGGCCGCGACACCATGATCGCCTTGCCCGGCCTCGCCTTCGGCACAGGACGCCGAGAGTTCGGCGAGGAGGTCCTCGCCGCCTACGCGGGTCTGGAAAGAGACGGTCTGCTGCCCAATTACCTGGACCAGTCATCAGAGCATCTGGCCTACAACTCCGTGGACGCCTCTCTGTGGTTCTTCTGGACCGTGCAGGAGTATCTCAAGGCCAAGGGAAAAAAGCGCTTCGTCATGGAAAGGCTCTTCCCTGCCATGCGCAACATCGTCCAGGCCCACCTCGACGGACGGGTTCCCCTGTGCGCCGTGCACGACGACGGCCTGCTCCACGCGGGCAACGCAGGAACCCAACTGACCTGGATGGACGCCCAGGCCTACGGCAAGCCGGTCACACCCCGGCACGGTGCGGCAGTGGAAATCAACGCCCTGTGGTACAATGCCCTGCGCTTCTTCCTGGAGATCGCCCCCAAGGATGATGAACTGGCAGACCAAGCCCGAGATGCCTCCGACCGGCTTGCGGCACATTTTGTCGAACGCTTCTGGAATGATCGGGATAATTGCCTGAGCGACGTGGTCAACGAAGACGGACAGGACCGCAGCATCCGGCCCAACCAGATCTTCGCGGTCTCACTGCCGTACTCCATGTTGGACACCGAACAGATGCGGGCCATCATCAGCGTGGTCCAGGCTCACCTGCTGACGCCCTACGGCCTGCGCACCCTCTCGCCCAGGAGCGGCCGGTACTCGCCCTTCTATCGCGGCGACGCGGACGCGCGCGATTCCGCTTATCACCAGGGTATGGTCTGGCCCTGGCTGGCCGGACACTTCGGCGAGGCCCTGCTGCGCCAGGCAGAGGACAAGACTGGTACCAGGGGCTTTCTGCGCAAGTACTTCAAACCGATTCTCCGTGCCTTCCCTGAGGACTTCGGCATCGCCTCGGTGCCGGAGTTGTATACGGGCAACCCGCCCCACGTCCCCAAGGGCACCATCGCCCAAGCGTGGAGTGTGGCCGAAGCCGTCCGTCTCAACAAACTGCTCAGGGAGAAATGACAATGCGCATACTCATGTTCGGGTGGGAGTTCCCCCCCTATATATCAGGAGGCCTCGGAACAGCATGCCTCGGCCTGACCAAGGGATTGGCCAAACTCGGTACAGACATCCTCTTTGTCCTGCCCCGCCTGGATTCAGGCGAGGAAGGCGGACACCTGACCCTCAAGGGCGCCAACCGCGTGCGGGCCAAAATCGGTATCCGCGAAATCCTGGAACTGCGGGAGCGCGTCTCCGTGCTGGAGGTCCTCTCCCCCCTGCGTCCCTATCTGACTGAAAAGGAATACCGAGCCATCCTGGAAAGCAACGAACTGCTGTCCAACGAAGACATTGTCGGCGAGGTGGAAAACGACTTCGCCGGAGGCTACGGCGGCAACCTCATGGCCGAGATAGTCCGCTACAGCGTGGTGGGCGCGCACCTGGCGGCAAGCGAACAGTTCGACGTCATCCACGCCCACGACTGGATGACCGCCCCGGCTGGCATCGAGGCCAAGCGCGTCTCGGGCAAGCCCCTGGTGGTCCACGCTCATGCCCTTGAGTTCGACCGCAGCGGCGAACACGTCAACCAGCAGGTTTACGACATCGAACGCGCCGGTTTCGAAGCTGCGGACAGGATCATCGCGGTCAGCCATTACACCAAGGACATCATTGTCAAACGCTACTCCATCGACCCTGCCAAGATCAGCGTGGTCCACAACGCTGTCTCCCAGGAGCGTAGGTTGGGCCAAATCAGGGTGACCAAACCTTTCAAGGAAAAACTTGTTCTTTTCCTCGGACGGATCACCTTCCAAAAGGGGCCGGACTACTTCGTGGAAGCGGCGGCCAAGGTGCTGGAGAATAACCCGCACGTCCGCTTCGCCATGGCCGGAACCGGCGACATGTTTCCGCGCATGGTGGAACGCATGGCCGAACTGCGCATGGCGGACAAATTCCACTTCCTCGGCTTTGTACGCGGCATGGACGTGGAGCGCATCTACGCCATGAGCGACCTCTATGTCATGCCCAGCGTATCCGAGCCCTTCGGGATCACGCCCCTTGAAGCCATGGTCTTCGACGTCCCCGCCATCGTCTCCAAGCAGTCCGGCGTGGCCGAAATTCTGGACGAGGCCGTAAAGATCGACTTCTGGGATGTGGATCGGCTGGCTTTCGAAATCCTGGACATCCTGGAAGACGAAAAACGGGCCGGACAACTGACAGAACGAGGCAGACAAACCCTGAAAAAGATCCAATGGGACCGGGCCGCCGAAAAGGTCCTCGACGTGTACCGGCAACTGGCGGGAGGTGCGGCATGATCTCGATCTGCTTCTATTTCCAGGTGCATCAGCCCATGCGCCTGGACAAGGGCTATTCCTTCTTCGACATGGGGCGAAGCCACCACTACCGCGATGAAGTCGCCAACCGGGACATCCTGCGCAAGGTGGCCCGCAAGTGCTACCTGCCCGCCAACCGGATGATGCTCGACCTTATCGAACAGTTCCGTGGCGACTTCCGCATCGCCTATGCCATCACCGGCGTGGCGCTGGAGCAGTTCCAGGAGTTCTGCCCAGAGGTCCTCGACTCCTTCCGGGAACTGGCCGACACCGGGTGCGTGGAGTTCATCGGCGAGACTCACTACCATTCCCTGTCCTTCCTCTTCTCGCGGGAGGAGTTCCGGCGGCAGGTGAAGATGCACGGCAGGGTCCTCAAGGAATTCTTCGGCTCCTCCCCGGTGACCTTCCGCAATACCGAGCTGATCTACAACAACGACCTGGCCCTGGAGATCGAGAAGATGGGCTACAAGGTAATCCTGGCCGAAGGCGCGGACCAGGTCCTGGGCTGGCGCTCGCCCAACTTCCTCTACCAGCCCGCCGGATGCACACGGCTCAAGGCCATGCTCAAGAACTACCGCCTCTCGGATGACGTGGCCTTCCGCTTCTCGGACCGCAACTGGGACGAATGGCCGGTGACCACGGACAAGTTCGCCAACTGGGTCAACGCCATCGCGGGCAACGGCGAGGTGATCAACCTGTTCATGGACTACGAGACCATCGGCGAGCATCAGTGGGAGGATACCGGCATCTTCCAGTTCTTCCGCAGCCTGCCCGGGAGCATCCTGTCGCGCGGCGACTTCGCCTTCCAGACACCTGCGGAAGCGGCAGCGCGGCTGGACCCCATGGCCCAGCTCGACGTGCCCTACTTTACCTCCTGGGCAGACCTGGAGCGCGACGTCACAGCCTGGCTAGGCAACCCCATGCAGGACCAGGCCGCCGAACTGGCATACTCCCTGGAGGACAAGGTCCTCGCCTCCGGCGACGACGACATCATCGCCTCCTGGCGCGAGCTGCTCACAAGCGACCATTTCTATTACATGTGCACCAAGTGGTTCTCGGACGGCGACGTGCACAAGTACTTCAACCCATATGACACACCGCACCAGGCGTTCATCACCTACATGAACGTGCTCAACGACCTGGCGCTCAGGCTGGACGCCCCCGCGGCGTCCGCCGATTAGGAGAACAGCATGGATACCAGTTGGCTTGTCGAAGTTTCTTGGGAAGTCTGCAACAAGGTGGGCGGCATCCACACCGTCATCAGCAGCAAGGCGGCCCAGGCCATGGACGCCTTCGGCGGACGCTATGTTGCCGTGGGCCCGCTTCTGGACCGCAACCCCGGTTTCACGCCGCACGATCCGCCAAAAGAGATTCTGCCCACCCTGGGACGACTCAAGGAAAAGGGCATCGAGACCGCCGTGGGGCGCTGGGACGCACCCGGCAATCCATGGGTCCTGCTCATCGGGTTCCAGGGAGCCTTTCCGGCCCACGACAAACTCCTCTTCCAGCTCTGGAACGACTTCGGTGTTGACTCCATGGCCGGAGGCTGGGACTACATCGAGCCCGTGCTTTTCAGCACTGCGGCGGCCATGGCCATCAAGGAGCTCCACGACGACGTGGAGGAGGTGGCGGACGTCTTCGCCCACTTCCACGAATGGATGTCCGGGGCGGGCGTGCTCTACCTGAAGAAACACGCCCCCGGCGTCAGCACCGTGCTGACCACCCACGCCACCATGCTCGGCAGGGCCATGTCCGGCTCGGGCGTGGACATCTACGAACGGCTGGAGGAGATCGAGCCCTCCCAGGAGGCCAAAGTCTTCGGCGTCTCGGCCAAGCACTCCATGGAGTCGGTCTCGGCGCGCGAGGCGGACTGCTTCACCACGGTCTCCAACATCACCAGGCGGGAGGCCTCCAACCTGCTGGGCACCAACCCCGCCGTGGTCACGGTCAACGGCTTCAACCTGGAAGGATTCGCCGAGCCCTCGGCCATGGCCAAGACGCGCGAGATCGCCAGGAAACGTCTTCTGGACCTGGCTTCCCGTTTCCTCGAACGAGATCTTGATCCGAAGAAGACGCTCCTGGTGGCCACCAGCGGACGCTATGAATTTCATAACAAGGGCATCGACCTGCTCATCGACAGTATGGGCGACATTGACGGTGAACTGGCAGGAAGCGGCACCACTGTGGTCACTTTCCTCCTGGTCACCTGCGGCTATGCTGGGCTCAGCGACGCGGCCCGTCGGAGAATGCCAAAGGAGAACTACAGCCTGCAGAAATACGCAGGCATCGCCACCCACCACCTGGGCGACGCCGAACAGGACCCCATCATCCGCCGCTGCCGCGAACGCGGCCTGAACAACACCCCGGATAACGGATGCTGCGCCATCTTCATCCCGGTCTACCTGGACGGCAACGACGGCGTGCTCAACCTGGAATACTACGACGCCCTGGCTGGCATGGACCTGACCGTGTTCCCGTCCTTCTACGAACCATGGGGGTACACGCCCATGGAGAGCGCGGCCTTTGCCGTTCCCACGGTGACCTCGGACCGGGCCGGATTCGGCCAGTGGGTCATGGAGAAACACCCCGAAGGGCACCCCGGCGTGCACGTGCTCGACCGGCTGGACGACGACTACGACACGGCCCGCGCCAACCTGTCGAAATTCCTCAGGCAGTTTACGGGGTGGTCCGACGACGAACGCGCCTACCGCAGCGCCGAAGCGCGCAGGATCGCCGAAGAGGCTACCTGGGAACACTTCTACCCTCGCTATATCGAGGCCTATGAGCGGGCCGCCGGAATCCGCACCGAGAGGGTGGCGGGCGTCCAGCGCATGGCTGCCGCGCCGGGCCAGGAGATCAGCTTCACCGGCGTCAACACAACCCAGCCCAGGCTCCGCGCCTTCACCGTGATCACAGAGCTGCCCCAAGCCCTGGCCCGCCTGCGGGAGGTGGCCAACAACCTCTGGTGGGTCTGGCACCGGGACGCCCAGGAACTCTTCGAATGGATCGACGAGGACAAGTGGCGGAAATGCGGACACAACCCGGTACTGTTCCTGGATACCATGGACCGCGATCGGCTTAACCACCTGGCCGGAGACATCGAATTCATGGCCAGGTTCTCCAGTATCCTCGAACGGTTCGACGCCTACATGGAAGAGAAGGAAAGGGCCAACACCCAAGGCATCACCTGGGACAACCCCATCTCCTACTTCTCCATGGAGTTCGGTCTGCACGAGTCCATCCCGGTCTACTCCGGCGGACTCGGCCTGCTGGCGGGCGACCATATCAAGTCGGCCAGCGACCTGAACCTGCCCTTCGTGGGCATCTCCCTGCTGTACAAGAACGGCTACTTCCACCAGCGCATCAACGGCAACGGCGACCAGGTGGTGGAATACCGGGAGAACGACTTCGCCACCATGCCCATCACCCCGCTGCACAACGGCGAGACCGAAAAGATTCTGATCAGCGTGGACCTGCCCGGACGGCATGTCTTCGCGCAGATATGGGAAGTCCATGTGGGGCGGGCCACGCTCTACCTGCTGGACACCGACGTGGTGGAGAACTCCCGCTCGGACCGGGACATTTCATCCCGGCTGTACGAACCTTCATCCAAGGGGCGCATCGAACAGGAGATCATCCTCGGCGTGGGCGGCGTGCGCCTGCTCAAGGCGCTGGACATCGACCCGTCCATCTATCACCTGAACGAAGGCCACTCGGCCTTCCTGCTCTTCGAACGCATCCGCCAGTTGATGCTCCTGGAAGGCCTGGACTTCGCCTCGGCCAAGGAGGTGGTCCGAGGCTCCACGGTCTTCACAATGCACACCCCGGTCCCGGCAGGGAACGAACGCTTCGAGAAATCCCTGGTGGAAAACTACTTCCGCAACTATGCCGAAGAGATGGGTGTCCCATGGGACTCACTCTGGAACCTTGGGCATATCTACGCGGAAGAAGCGGACCACCTGAACATGACCGTTCTCGCCCTCCAGCTCTCCTGCATCCGCAACGGCGTCAGCAAACTGCACGGCGACGTATCGCGGCGTATGTGGATGGACCTGTGGCGGGGCTTCCTGCTCGGTGAAATCCCCATAGGCCACGTCACCAACGGCGTACACATAACCTCCTGGCTGGACGAGCGAATCCGCCACGACATCGAGTCCTCCTGCAACATAAGCGTCCACCGCCACCTGTTGGAAGGCGACGGCTGGGACTGCCTGGACGCCGTGGACGAACGCCGCCTCTGGGATACTCACGTGGCTCTAAAGCACCGCCTCTACGACGAAGTGGCCAGGTCCATCTCCGACCAGTGGATCAGGGAGGGAGAACCCCCCAACCGGTTGAGCGCCTTTCTCGCCGCGCTCAACCCGGATCACCTGACCCTGTGCTTCGCCAGGCGCTGCACCGCCTACAAACGGCCCACCCTGCTCTTCCACAACCTCCAGCGGGCCAAGGAGATACTTTGCAACCCGGAAAAGCCGGTGAACATCATCTTCGCGGGCAAGGCCCACCCGGCGGACACCATCGGCTCAAGCTACATCAACCTCATCTGCCGCCTGGCCAAACAGGACGACTTCCTGGGCCGGGTCATTTTCCTGGAGGGCTACGACATCCGGTTGGCCCGCCTGCTGGTTTCCGGCGCGGACGTATGGCTGAACAACCCCACCCGGCTCATGGAGGCGAGCGGCACCAGCGGCATGAAGGCCGCAGTCAACGGTGTGCCCAACTGCTCCATTCTGGACGGCTGGTGGGATGAGGCCTTCGATGGCCACAACGGCTGGGCCGTAGGCAGCGGACTGGTATACGAAAACCAGGTGAATCAGGACATCGTGGACGCGGACAACCTTTACGCGTCCCTGGAGACCGAAGTGGTGCCAGCATTCTACGAACGGGGCGGCGACGGCGTACCCCATGCCTGGCTGGAGCGCATGAAGGCGTCCATGAAGACCGGTTTCAACCAGTACGGCACCCACCGTATGGTCCGTAACTACATCGACGACCTCTATCTCCCGGCCATGGATCTGACAGCACGGCGCAACAGGCAGGGCTATGCCCTGGCCCAGGAGCTGGGCGACTGGCAGAAGCGCCTCCCGGGCCGATTCGCCACCGTGACCATCAAGGAGGTCCAGGTGGAGGGCATTCGGGGCAACGTCTTCAAGCTGGGCGGCACCCTGACCCTCAAGGTCAAGATCGACAAGGGCCAGATGCTGGAGGAGGAACTCCTCGTTGAGTTGGTGGCCGCCACCCAGGATGAGGAACGAATTGTAGACTGCGTGTCCATGCACTTGAAGCACACCGAGGGAAATACGCTGGAGTTCAGCACGGACTACACGCCCCACGTCTCCGGCCCCCTGCGCTACGGCGTCCGCGTCATCCCCATGCACCCAGGCCTGGTGGGCAAATGCGAACCCCGCCTGGTCCGTTGGAGCTGACCAACGCAGATATCCAGATATCAACCGCTCTCGGCAAAAAACAAAAGGGCTTGCAGCATTCGCTGCAAGCCCTTGAAATATGGCGGAGAAGGAGGGATTTGAACCCTCGTATGAGTTTTACGCCCATAACACGCTTAGCAGGCGTGCGCCTTCAGCCAGCTCGGCCACTTCTCCGGCTTGATCCAGGATGCGTCTCCGTACCCCGGTCAAGAAGAATTGCCCTACCCTTTTCAACCATTTCTTGTCAATAAGGTTGTCCCTTATTTGCCCTTTTTTTCCTTGGCCTCGGCCTCTTTCCTGCGTTTGCTCTTAAGGGCCTTGTACTTGGTCTCATGACGGCGCGTCTTGGCTCCGCCGATACGTTCCCTGCCCGGGCCGCGCTTGCCGATACCGGAGATGCCCCGGCTCTTTTCCCATTCCTTCTTGTCGTGGCTGGAACGGAAGACCACATTCACCGGCGCGGTCTTGATACCGAGCATCTTGCGGAACTGATTCTCCAGATAGCGGGCATAGGACTGTTTGACCAAGGTATGATCGTTGCAGAAAAAGACGAAAGTAGGAATGTCCTCGTCTGCCTGGGTAACATAGAAAAACTTGGGCCTGCGTCGCTTGACCACCGGGGGTTGCTGACGCTCCAGCACGGCCTGGAGGGATCGGTTCAGCAAACCCGTACCGATACGAATTTCGCACTCCTGACGCATGGCCTCGGCCATGGGCAGCAGTTTGCCGATACCCACCCCTTTGTGCGCGCTGGTCATGACAATGGGCACGTGGGGCACGATGCGCAGTTCGCGCCGAAAGGCCTCCAGCGCCTGGTTGGTCTCATTGCGAGGCACCAGGTCCGCCTTGTTGACCACCACGATGAAAGGCACCTTCTCCCGGGCCAGAAATTCGATGAGCCGCTTATCCTGCCGCCCCACGCCCAGAGTAATGTCAATGGTCAGAATGGTCACGTCGGACCGCTTGGAGTTCTTCAACGCCCGGATGACGCTGATCTTCTCCAGGTGATCCTGAATATTGGCCCGCCTGCGCACCCCGGCGGTGTCAACGAAGGTATACCGCTTATTCTTCTTCTCGAAGGTGACGTCGATGGAGTCGCGAGTGGTTCCGGCCACGTCCGAGACGATAAGCCGGTCCTTGCCGATGATGGCGTTGATGATCGAGGACTTGCCCGCATTGGGACGGCCCAGCATGGTCAGCTTGAGTCCGCGCTCCACGCCGTCATCCTCGTCCGCCGGCATGTCCAGATCCACCACGAAACGGCGCACACGATCACGCACGTCCGGGAGATTATAGCCGTGTGCCGCGGAAACGGGCAGCAGCTCCAGCCCCAGCGAATGGAACTCGGCGGTCATCTCGGCGGCGAACTCGTCGCCGTCCACCTTGTTGACCAGCATCAGCACCGGCTTGCCCGAGCGGCGCACATACTCGGCGGCCTGCTCGTCCAGCGGGGTGAGCCCCTCCTTGCCGTCCACCACAAAGATGATGGCGTGGGCTTCCTCGATGGCCTCACGCGCCTGCTCGAAGATCTCGTCCTCGAAATCCTTGGACAACTCGGGCGTGGCCTCGGACTCCAGACACATGCCGCCGGTGTCGACAAGGTCGAAGCGAACGTCGCCCATCCGGCACTCGCCGTAGATGCGGTCGCGCGTCACCCCGGGCATATCGTGGGTGATCGACCGCGACTTGCGCAGCAGCCGATTGAAAAGAGTGGACTTGCCCACATTGGGGCGTCCCACCAGGGCGACGATAGGCAGCATAACGATTTCTCCGGAATAGTTGTTTGCGGGAAGGAAAATCCCGCGCTCCCTTCAGGGGAAGCGCGGGAGTACCGTACCTTGAATTGAATGTCGAGGCAATTCTCGACGATGACTTACCTCCGAAACGGCTAGCTGCCCGCCATGCTCTCGATTACACCGTTGAGTCTGGAGGCCAGGGAGGCCAGTTCCTGGATGGCTCCGGTGGTCTCTTCCATAATTCGGGAGGATTCAATGGCTACATGGTTGATCTCGTCAGTGGCCCGATTGATCTGCTCGCTGGTGGCGGACTGTTCCTCGGCTGCGGCCGCGATGGCCCGCACCCTGTCGGAAGCGGCCTCCACGCCTGCGACAATCTCCCGCAAGGCATCGCCGGAATCTCCGGCCAACGTGGTGCTCCGGGCGACGGCCTCCACCGCAGAGTCGGTGGCCTGCACGTTTTCCTGGGTCATGGCCTGAATCTGGGTAATGGCGTTGCCCACCTCGCTGGTGGCGTTCATGGTCTTTTCCGCCAGCTTGCGGACCTCGTCGGCGACCACGGCAAAGCCTCGGCCTGCGTCGCCCGCCCGGGCCGCCTCGATGGCGGCATTGAGCGCCAGCAGGTTGGTCTGGTCGGCAATGTCGGTTATCACCTCGAGGATCTTGCCGATATCGGCGGCGTGCTTGCCCAGGGCCTGCATGGAGGACTTGAGGTTGTCGGCCTCGGCCTGCACTTCGCCCACGGCTTCGATGACCTGCCTGACGATATCCTCGCCCCGACGAGCGTGCTCCCTGGCCTGGTCCACCTCGGAAGCGGACAGACCGGCGTTCCGGGCCACTTCAAGCACAGTGGCGTTCATCTGTTCCATGGCGGTCGCGGTCTCCGACGCCCGGTTCTTTTGGGTGTCAGCTCCGGCCTGGGCCTGTTCAATCTGCGCAGACAGCTCTTCCGCCGCACTGGACAGATAGTGAGAGATTTCCTCCGCCTCGGTGGCGGCTTCGGAAATACGCTGGTTCTGCTCCTCGATGAGCTTCTGTTGGGTCCGTATTTCGGTCATGTCGATCAGGATGGAAAGCGATCCCAGCAATTCACCGTCCATGTCGTAAAACGGCGTCACTGTTACCAGGATATTCTTGTCCACGCCCGAAGGCATGCCGATTATCACTTCTTCGCTGAGACGGCGCTTCTCGCGAATGGCGTGGTGAGACAATGTCTCCCTCTCGGCATCGTGATAATAAAACTCGCCCGCCGTCATGCCGACATAGGCATCCGGTTCCTTTTCCCTCTCCAGAATGTCGAGCAGTTCCTGATTGAGCCACATCATGTTGAAATCCGCACCGATGAGCCCGCAGGGCAGGACCATCCCTTCCAAAACTCCCTCGGAAAAGCCGAGCTTGGTCTTGAGCTCGCCGACCATGGCCTGAATCTGCTCCGACAATGTCTTGAATTCGAAATGGAAGGACCCGTTCAGTTCGGTGTCGAGATCACCCTTGGCGATACCCGAGGAATACTCGAGGATGCGCTGCACCGGCCCAATCACAAGCCTGCGGACAAAAAGGACCATGATCGCAATGAGCAGAAGAGCGACGCCCACCGCGCCCATGGCGAGATAATTGCGCTGCGTATATGCGGCGCGGACCATATCGTCCTCAAAGGCGCTCATGACCACAACCCAACCGGTTTTCGGCTGGGTCCTGAATACCATGAACTTCCTCCGGCCCTGCCATTCGTAATAGGTGCTGCCGTCCTTGCTCTCCAACGCGGTTTGCACAAAATCTTCAGAAGAGTAATCCTTGAGGAACAGGCTTCTGTCCACGCCATGCGCGATGAAGCGTCCCTTGGCATCCAGCATGTAGGCGTACCCGGTGCCGCCCGCGACCCGGCAGGGGTCGATGAAACGCGAGGTGAAATTCTCCCACTTGGGGAAAAGGCCCACACCGCCGATGATGTCGCCATTATGATCGTAGATGACGTGCGCGGCGGCGAAAATCATGATGCCGCCACCACTCTTGGAGATCAGAATATCCCTGGAAAGGAACAAATCACTCTCCCCGGAAAGAATGGCTTTAACATACCCGCGATCCGAGCGGTCGGCGCCCGCCATGTGCGTACCCTTGGCATTGTAGCCCGCAACCACCCGGCCATTCTTGTCAAAGGCGAAAGCCGCCCAGTAGCGATCCGTACTGTCCAACAGATCCTTGAACAGCCAATCCGCCTCCAGCGGATCGCCTCCATTCAAGGCGTTTGCCACTGCCTGCTGCGAGGCGAGCATCCGGGTCATGTCCCCGGTCTGCGCCATGTACTCGTCCAGGGCGGCCATGGCCTGATTGACAACATTGCCCATGGACGACTTTTCCTCGTCTTCCAGCACCTTGTAAGTACTGTTGCCAACCCACCACACTCCCAGGGCGGCAGTGACCAGTATCACGGCCGCGATAAGAAGCGTAATCGCGGAATTAACACTTTTGAATCCCATACATCCCTCTTTGGTAATTGCCACAACTGCCGACTTGCGACGCCATTAACAAGAACCCCGTCTCCTTCTTCCCCAAACAACCATACCTATTCTCGCCCATTTATGAAAGTTTTCAATTATAACACAAAAAAGGCGGCCAAAATGGCCGCCTTTTTTGTGTTTATGCAAAATTCGTCTATCCTTCCGGGTACTCTTCAAAGAGTTTCTTGATAGCTTCCTTGTATGGCGGATACAGAACACCCTTCTCGGTGATGATGCCCGCAATCAGTTCGTTGGGCGTCGGGTCGAAGGCCAGGTTGTATACCTCCACTCCCTCGGGCGGAATGCGGTGGTCACCGATGTGCGTCACTTCCCGGGGATCACGATCCTCAATGGGGACGTCATCACCGGTGGGAGTCTCGGGGTCGATGGTATACTGGGGGGCAGCCACATAAAACGGAATGTTGAAACGGTCCGCCAGCACGGCCACACCGAACGTGCCGATCTTGTTGACCGCGTCACCATTGGCTGCGATGCGGTCAGCGCCGACGACCACCTTGTCCACCAGGCCGCGCTTCATGAGCAGTGCGCACGCGTTGTCGCAGGCGACTTTCACCGGGATACCGTCCTTGTGCAATTCGTACGCGGTCAAACGCGCACCCTGCAAAAACGGACGGGTCTCGTTGGCGATGACCGACACCTTTTTGCCCTGGTCGATGGCACCGCGCACCACGCCCAACGCCGTACCGTACCCGGCGGTGGCCAGAGCCCCGGCGTTGCAATGGGTCATGATCGTGTCGCCGTCGTCCATCAGCTCGCCGCCGAACTTGCCGATCAGCTCGCACATCTCGATGTCCGCCGCATGAATCTCCTTGGCCCGCTTCAGCCAGGTGGCCAGCAGTTCCTCCAGGGAGACATCGCCCGCCTCTTTCCACACGCGGCGCATCTCGCGCACGGCCCAGCGCAGGTTGACCGCCGTGGGTCTGGCGTCGTGAATCTGGTCGAGCTTCTTCTCAAGATTGGCCTTCCAGTCACCGTCCATGCCCTGAACCTCGCGGCCCGCCAGGTAGCAGCCGTAGGCAGCGGTCACGCCGATGGCCGGAGCGCCGCGCACCACCATCACCACCAGGGCGTAGCAGATGTCGTCGGTAGTCTTGCACTCGAACCAGTCCTCCCGGTTGGGCAGGTACCGCTGGTCAAGCAGGATCAAAGCGTCTTTCTCGTCGGAAAACTGAATATGTTCGGTCATGTGTGGTGCCTCCGTCGGCTGAGGGGAATGAGAAGAGGTGAACCTTACTTACAAGGGGTCCCGCCGACTTCTTCCCTACGAAAGTTTCTTTTGAATGAGCTGGGTGACGATGCCGGGGTTGGCCTGGCCCTTGGAGAGACGCATGACCTGGCCCATGAAGAAACCCATGAGCTTGGTCTTGCCGCCCTTGTAGGCTTCCACCTCGCCGGGATTGTCGGCCAGCACCTTGTCGACCATGGCTTCCAGCTCTCCGGTGTCGGACATCTGGACCAACCCCTTGGCCTTGACGTATTCCGCAGGGTCATCGCCGGACTCGCACAGGTCGCGGAAGGCGTCCTTGCCGATCTTCACGGAGATGGTGCCGTCGTCCACCAGTTTGAGCAACGCGGCCATCTTCTCCGGGGAGAGCTTGCAGTCGCATGCCTCGGTTCCGGTGTCATTGCAGAACGGCAACAATTCGCCCACCACCCAGTTGGTAACCTTCTTGGCCTCGCCGCCGTAGGCCTCCACGGCCTCCTCGTAATAGTCGGCAACAGCCAGCTCGCCGGTCAGCAGGGCCGCGTCGTAATCGGCCAGCTTGTACTCGTCAATGAACCGCTCGCGCTTATCCGTGGGCAGTTCGGGCAGTTCGGACTGCCAGCGGGCCACCCAGTCCTCTTCAAGCACCAGCGGGACCAGATCCGGGTCCGGGAAATAGCGGTAGTCGTGGGCCTCTTCCTTGCCGCGCATGGAGTGAGTAGTGCCCTTTTCCACGTTATAGAGCCTTGTCTCCTGCACCACCTTCTCGCCGTCCTCCACCAGATCGATCTGGCGCTCCACCTCGTACTCGATGGCCTTTTGGATGTGCTTGAAGGAGTTGAGGTTCTTCAACTCGGCGCGTGTGCCGAACTCTTCCTGCCCGTAGGGACGGACAGAAACGTTGGCGTCGCAGCGGAAGCTGCCCTCCTCCATGTTGCCGTCGCAGATGCCCAGGTAAAGCAGGATGGACCGGAGCTCCTTGAGGTAGGCAACGGCCTCCTCGGCGGAGCGCATGTCCGGCTCCGAGACGATCTCGATGAGGGGCACGCCGGTGCGGTTGAGGTCCACGAAACTGGCGTTGTCGGCAGCGGAGTGGATGTTCTTGCCCGCGTCCTCTTCCATGTGGATACGGGTCAGGCCGATACGCTTCTTCTCGCCCTCCACCTCGATGTCCACGTGACCGTGCTCGCAGATGGGCAGCTCGAACTGGGAAATCTGGTATCCCTTGGGCAGATCGGGATAGAAATAGTTCTTGCGCGCGAACACGGACTTGAGATTGACCTCGCAGTTGGTGGCCAGTCCCATCTTGGCGGCGAACTCGGCCACCTTCTCGTTGAGCACGGGCAATACACCGGGCATGCCGGAGCACACGGCGCACACGTTCTCGTTGGGGTCCACCCCGAACTTGGTGGAACAGGAGCAGAAAATCTTGGACTCCGTCTTGAGCTGCGCGTGCACCTCAAGACCGATAACGGTTTCGTAGCGGGACATCTTGCTTCTCTCTATTTCTTGTTGCCGTACAATTCCGGGTTCAGAGCCGGATCATTGTACATCTTGAACTGGAAGTACACCTTGGGCTTTTTGGTCCCGGCGGCGTATTCGTCGATGAGTTCGAGGACCGCGCGTTCCAGGTCCTCGTGCTGGCGTTGCAGAGTCAGAACCTTGGTGTTGCAGCGGTCCCGGTGCGCCTCGTCCACGTCCTTCCGGTTGCACTGCTCTTTCATGTGATAAATCTTGAGCGCCTGGATGGACAGCCTGTCCAACGCGGCCCCCACGGTCTCGGTGTTGTACCGCTCCGGCGCGTCTGCGGGAAGCAGCGGCGCGAGCATGCTGATCAGACACTCGTCCACGCGTTCGATGAGGTCGTTACGCTGCTGGTTGAGCCCGTCGATGGCATACTTGCAATCCGCGATGACCTTGGCGTCCACATCCTTGCGGCGGGCGCGGTCTTCCACGTGCCAGAGCTGAAAATTGGCCCAATGCTGGCGTCCCGCAAGCTCGCGGAACCCCCTCACGCCGCTCAGGTCATCCGCAGGTGCACCCTCGTCGTCATAGACGGGTTCGCCGAAGTGCCAGTCCATTACAGAGCGGGTCTGATGCGTGATGGCGTCCTGAATGGTTTCCTTGATGGTCTCTATTGTCATGTCAGCCATTGATGAGTGCTTCCTTGCTGATGAGAAGATAGACGGTGGCTTCGGTCATGATGCTGCTGGCCACGGGCTCCACCTCGTTGCCCTCGCCAATGTAGTAATCGAGCCTCGGTCCGCGGATGGCGGAGCCGGTATCCTGGGCCAGGCCGATGCCGGCCACGGTCCGCTTACCCACGGCCCGGCCGTTCTGGGCCTGAGGAATCTCGGCGCGAAACGCCAGCAGGCTGCCAAGCGGCAGGAGCTTCCGGTCTGTAGCCAGCGAAACCATCGGCGTCAACGGCTTTCCGATGGTCCCCTCCGGCGGCGTATCCTCCAACCGGAAGAAAACATAGGATCTATTCTCGGCCATAAGCTGAAACATCTTTTCGGGATGCTTGGCGAAATATCCCTTGACGTGCTCCTTGGAAAGCTTGCCCCTGGGCAGCAGTCCCTTGGCATGCAGGATCAGCCCCAGGCTGCGGAAAGGACGCCCGTTCTTGGCCCCGTATAGGACATTGCGGGAGGTGCCGTCCGGTAGCCGCAGCCGCCCCGCGCCCTCCACTTGCATATAGAACACGTCCACGGGATTCCTGGCCCAGGCTATCTCGAGCCCGCGTCCGTCGAGGACGCGACGCACATCCATGTCCGCCCGCTCGTAATACGGCAGCACCCGCCCCTTTTCCACGCGGTAAAACCCGCGCCTGCCACGAACCGTGCCGTAACGGAGGTCCGAGGGGACACCGTAGATAGGGTATTCATATCCGGGCTGCCGGGTCAGGCTGGCCTCGATCTCAGGCGTGTAATAGCCGGTCATGAGCGGCTTCTTGTGCATGCCATACCAGACGAATCGGTTGGACAGCAGCTCGGGATGCTCGTCGAGATGCGGCAGCAGATCGAGAAACTCCTCCAGGCTGCGCACCACCTGCGCCCAGGTCAGGGACATGCCGGGCCGGGCCAGGGCTGGCCGGTCCTGAGGCATGTTCAGGGCGTACTCCAGGCTCCGCTGCACCGGGCTCGCCAAGGCGGTCCAGGAGGTCAGCCCCTGACTCTTGATGTCGATGTCGATGGGCTTGCCGCCGTTTGTGCCCGAAAGCGGAAAAAAAAGATCGCAAACCGGGAGTACCGCAGGTTCGCGGACCGGCGGCAGGGTCGCCCCTTTGGGCGCGTCGGGACTGCACACGCCGACCACCCGGTCGGTCTGCGCACCTTCGGGCGGCGTCTCCGCCTCGCCGCGAAAGACCCCGGGCTCCTTGACGCAGGCGGCCAACATCACGAGACATACCGCTGCCAGAAGCCCCACCTGGAGCCATCCGGCGCGCACAACGCGTTTTCCAGTTCTCATCATCCGGTCCAGTTCAATCAGATTCCACACGAATCAATGGCCACATCACAGAATTTGCCCACACCGTACTCCCTCCTCCGGAAAAACTTTTCCGGGTTGGGTCCGATGATCTGCAATTCGGGATAGGCCTTCTGGACGTCCAGCGCGATATGCATCTCCTTGGTACAGCCCGTGGAGTACGTGGCGTCCTTGCCCACCCAGACGGGGGGCACCTTCCGGCCCATCAACTCGAAGCTCTTTTCAATATCGAAATACGTCTGAAAACGCCAGACGTTGATATACCCGCTTCGCTGTACCTGTTCCCACATGAACATGAGGTCGTCCGCGTCCATCCCCTCCTCGAAGTGCTCGCCGGGATTGATGATGTACGCGTCGTCCAGCTGCCCTCGCAAATGATCCACGTAGGTGGAGATGATCTCGATGGCTTCCTTGGTCCTGCCCGGCACGCTGCCGATGATGCCGGAATAGAACATGACCGTCTTGCCATTCTCCCGAGCCCAGCGCATCTCCCGGATGATCTCCTCCGCCTTCTGGGTGATGTACCGTTCGCTGAACTTGTGCTCGGATTCCGGTTTGGGACGGAAATCCATGTGGAACGTCCCCTCCGGGTCACGGTAGAAGCTGGCTATATCCCGGGTGAAATCGTGGCTCGCGTCGATGAGCCGGTTGTGCATGGACTTGCCCTTGGCGATGATCAGGTCGCACTCCTTCCAGGCCCGGGCAAAGGTCACTGAGAACCGGTACGGGTTGAAGCGCTCCCTGGTGCCGTCGGAAATAACCACGAACTGGTGCTTGGCCATGATCGCCAACAACTCGTTCTTGGTGAGCCGGTCCTCGCTGACGAAATACGCTCCGTTGAACCGCTCGGCCACAACTGGATCGTGATCACGGTCCCAGTATACGGGCCACTCGAAGAAGAAGCCTTCCTTCAGCGCGACCACCACCCGGTGGCCCTGCCGGAGCAGCGCCTTGACCACTTCAAGATCGAACATGAGTCCGCCGGCCCGGTTGGGAATGTAGAGAATGCGCTTGGGCGCGTCACCATCACGGCTGAGGGCATCGCACAGCGGCTTGAACATGTCGCCGCTGCTGCGGATTTCGCCGTCGATGTCTGCCTGCTCCAGCGCCGACTCGTCAAAGGACTCCGGCGACCAGTTGTCCGTCAACGTGGAGAGACGCATGAGCCGCTCCACCTCCAGCATGTCCAGGTGGTGGCGCAGTTCGTCCATGCGCGTGCATGTCTCCACACCCTCCAGGCAGGAGTTGACCATGCGGTCGAAGGTCTCGCTGTCCACGATACGCGCCGCCCGCCGATTCAAAGCGCGCCGTATCTGGCGGTATGGGTCGTCGATGCCCGACTGGGTCATGAAGATGGTCACCAGCCGCTTCATCAGCCGCGACGGGATGACGATGGGCGAAGCGAGCACCATACGGAACTTGTGCCGGGCCAACTGGATGAACCGGCTGGCCAGCTTCCGCTCGGAGCAGAAATTTCGTGTCAGACGAATGAAGGCCTTCCATTGGGCGAGATACTCGGCCAAGAGCTCGTCGGGCAACCCTTCGGACAGGAGCATTCGGAACATCCGGTCCGAGCACGGCGCGTAAAAATCGCCGTTTTCCAGTGCCAACATGAACCGAAGCTGCTCCATGGAGCCGTTCTTGTCCGGATCGATGGAGTACTCCAGGTGGTTCTCGGTCATGAAATGCAGGAGCAGCGCGTCCAGGGCCACGTCCTTGCCGTAGCGTACGTCCTGGGCCGATTCAAAATCACGGTCAAACCCCATGCCTTCCCTCCGCCCGGCCACCGTTTCGTCGTTGTCGGTCCGGGCTCTGTTTTGCGTCATCATTCGGCGGGTTAAGAATTTCCCGACTTCTCGTCGGTACAGGTATATTTTTTATTTAAAATTACAAAAACATTCAACCTTTTTAGATTTTTCTCAGCCGTTCAGAATGAAACAAGTGGCCCTTATCTGGATTTTTTTCCGGTTTGCCCCTAAAGTTGTTTCCACCATGGCCGATACTAACAATCAAGGAAGGACTAAAACTGTGAATACTCAATCGGCCAGAATACGCAACATGCTGCGCACCTATGGGAAGCAGCTGACCAGCGCGAAACGGCTGGCCCGTTTCAAGCAGGCAATGGATGCGTCGCCGCCGCCGGATGATGCCGCAAAGCGGGCCAAGCGGAGGCAAATGGTTGAGCGCATTGCGCATGAGGTCATTGAAAACCTGATCGTCAACACGGAGCATTCGCCCGTGGTGGCCGCCATCCTGAATCAAATGGAGGCGGAGTTCGGCCAGCGGTTCATTTTCGAATATCCGCTGGACGGAGGAGACGTTCAGATATTACGGGATACGCAGCAAGGTCCGCAGGAACTGACGGGCGACGCCCGCAACAAGGTCATGAGGCGGCTGTGGGAAATAACATTGTCAAAGGTTGACGACACAATGCTTTGACATTCCCGATAACCATCGGGAGGGAAGAGACATGGTCATCAAGAATATTGTAGGGGACCAGAACCCTTACGCAAACAAGAAGGTCGAGACCAAGACTCCGGCTGAAAGGCAGGAGTTGGCGAAGCAGGACACCGTTAAGACGTCAGGCGAAAACGCCGACAAGGTCGTCCTGTCCTCCGAAGCCAGACTGAGGGGCACCGCCCTTCAGACGGCCAAGGATGCGCCTGACGTCCGCCGGGAAAAGGTAGAACGTCTCAAGCAGCAGGTGCAGGACGGCACCTACAAGCCCGACGTAAAAAAGGCCGCCGCGAATCTCATCCGCGACGACCTCGATCTTCTTGTGTAAGTAGGAGTTGCCAACCCCTTGATCAACCATCGATGGGCCGATAGTGGGTGGGATAGTCCGCGTCGGTCTGAGGAACCTGAAGCCCTATCCTCGCCTGGGTGTTGATGACAATCGGCCCCTGAAGGTTGAGGGTGGTGTTTTCAGGTTTGTTTTGCGGTATGGTCACCGTTACCAGAATGGCCAGCTGCTTGACGTTTTCGATCTTGAGCGTCTTGCGATCCGGATTCTCCAGCTTCACATCATAATCCTTGAGAAACGCATACGGGTCGGCCACGAGAAGGCCGAGACCGGGATCGGTCACGCACTGCAGGAGCAGAAAAGGCGAATTATTGTCCTTCACGCTCAGGAGCGCGAATTCGCGCTTGTCCTCGAGACCGATGAGGCCGCGGGGGAAATACACGATGCCTTCGGGGCTCACTTCACGCTCGCCCAGCCTCGTCATTATTTTCTGCTTTCTATCTCTTGCCATAACGCAGCCGCCGCAAGCAGGTCCTGCTGGCTTGTTTCCAGCGCCTGCTTGTTCTGTTCCTTGATCTTCAAATACACCTCTTCCCGATAGACAGTCATGTCTTCGGGAACATCCAGGCCGATCTTAATCTGCTTCCCCTGAACGCTCAGGATCTTCAGCTTGATGTTGTCGCCCAAATATAGGCTTTCCCCCGGTCTCCGGGTCAGTATCAGCATATCGCCACCAATCGGTTACGGCTCTCGCCCTCTCTGTTACGGGCCCTCTTCCGAGCCGACTACATCACGAATCACCTCAAGTCCAGTTCATTTAAATTTCTTTAGATTTCAAATCACCGCACCCGTTAGATGAACTTACCGAGGTTGAGCTGCATAATCATGGACGTGGACCGCAGCACGGACTCGTACACAATCTGCTGCTGGGCCAACTCGGTCATCAATTCACTCACGTCGGCGTCCTCGATGGCGCTTACCAGCGAATTCTCGTTGAGCTCCAACCCCTCGACAATGGTTTCACTGATGGAGAGCCGGTTCTCACGTCCACCGATGGTGGCCATGGCGTTATTGATCTCGCTCTCGGCTTCGGAAAGATTGGCCAGGCACTGCTGGATGCCGGTCTGGTTGTTGGTCTCGGCAAATGCCACCAGGTTGCCCATGACCTCGAAGAGATTCTTGGAGTACTCGTCGTCGCCCTGAATGGAGATAGCCATCTTGGGAGCGCCGTTGGAGTGGAACACCCTGCCCGCGTTGGAACTGCCCAGGGTGAGAGCCGCCCCGCCCGCGCTCAGGACCGTGTCCGGATCCATATAGATGCCGCCGAATATGTCCTTGCCCACGCTGTTCAAGGTGATCCGCTCGCTGGAGGTGATGTCCAGTTCGATATCCGCGGACCTCGGCCTGATGACAAACTGCTGCCCCGGCTGCAACTGGTTGGTTCCGTTGGAGGCCAGGGTTAGAATACCGCCGTTGGCAACGCCCAGCGTCGCCGAGTTGGCGGAGGTGTCGGCCTGGGCCACGTTGCCCGTCACCCAGTTGATGCCACCATCCAGGGAGTAGGAATAATTGATCTCCTGGTCCATGGTCACGGCGGACGAGTTGTCGATGCGAACGGTTACGTTCTGGCTCAGAAATGAACCGGAAGCCGTTGCGGAAAGCTGCGAGACGCCGGAACCGAGCTTGTCCACCAGGGGCGGCTGGTCCTCGTCGTCGCCGATATACCGTGCCGAGGGCCTGATCCACATCCAGGTGCCGTCGGCCACCGACGGATCGTTGGGGTCGTTGTTCTTGACCACGGCATCACTGTGAAAGTCCACGCTGGTGCCGGAGGAAGGCAGGTTCAGTGTCCCCTGGGTGCCGGTGAAGGAAATGGAGCCGTCCGTAAGCCAGGTGTCGCCTCCATCAACCGAATAACGCACTCCGGCTGCGGAAAGGTTCATGTTGTCACCCACGGCCACGGTGCCGCTCTCGTCCACGAACTGGACCAGAACCGTGGTGTTGGATGAACCGTTGACGGTAAAGTCCACCGAACTGCCGAACGTGTCGTCGTTGGTGGTCAGCCACATGATCTCCTCAAAAGCCTTTCCGTCCACCTTGTGCCCGGAATAGATGGTCTTGTCCTCGAACTCCGAGTTGGACAGGCCCACGAGCTGTTCGAACAGGGAGCGCAGTTCGTAACTGATCTGTTCCCGGTTGTCGCCGTCCACGGTGCCGGTTGCGGCCTGGGTGGCCAGCTCCTTGGCCCGGGTGATGATCGTGGAGACCTGCATGAGGGATTCGTCGGCCGCGCCGAGCCAGCCCTTGGCGGTGGAAATATTCTCCTGATACTGCTCCAGAGAGCGCAGGGTGTCGCGATGGTCCAGGACGCGGGACATGCCCGTGGGGTCATCGCTGGGCTTGTTGATATTCTTCTGCGTCTGCGCCTTGAGGTTCAGATCCATCAAGGAAGTCAGCGAAGAGTTCAGGTTGTAGATGTACCTGCTGAAGAGCATCTGCTGGGTTACGCGCATATAGGCCTCCCCTACGGCTTCAGTGACAGGACGGTTTGGAGCATCTGGTCCGCCGTGGTGATGAGCTTGGCCGCCGCCGTGTACGATGCCTGGTACTTGATCAGATCACTCATTTCCTCGTCCAGGTTAACGCCCGAGACCTGCTGCTGCCGCTCGTCCAGGTCATTGGCCAGCGTGGTGTAGAAACTTGAGTTGAACTGCGCCCGGCTGGTATCGGTGCCCACGTTGCCCACCAGACTGTTGTAGTAATCCAGCAGTGTGGTGTTGGTCGTGCCCTCGGTGACCGTGTAGATGGTCACTTCGGCTTCACGCAGGTCGTACATGGCCAGGGCTGTGGTGTTGTCGCCGGCGTTCATCTCGCCAGCCCCGTTCACATGGCCCGTCATCAGGTAGTCGAGATCGCTCGACACCTTTTCGTTGACCAGCATGTCATCCGGCGAGGAGCCCTTGAAGAACGTGTTGATGCCCAGTGCCGCCATGAGTCCGCTGCTGTCCGTGCCGAAGGCAAAGGAGTAGCCGTCCTCGGCCTCAAGCTGGAGCTTGTTGTTGACGATAGAAGCGGTGACCATGCCGGGGAATGTGGTGTTGAAAGCGTCCCGGACGTCCTCCAGAGTATGGGTGTTCGGATCGAAGGTGGAACCGCTGCCGAAATCCAGGGCCGCGGACGAGGTCAACAGACCGGTGGACTCATTGTAGACGTAGACGAACGAACTGCCGGATTGGAGCTTGTCGCCGAAGGCCAGCCCGGTGGAATCCGAGGCCAGCGCCTTGCCGGTATCGTTGACCCCGTAGGTACCCAATGTGGTGGTGTACGTCTGAAGTCCGGCCCCCTGACTGCATCGGCGGTTGGTCTCCCAGATGACGCCTTCTGCCAGGTTATCAAGCTTTTCCCGGTACTTGCCCACGTAGCTATCGCGGAAGCTGAGCAATGCCGCCAGGCTACCGCCGGTGAGGCGCTTGGAGTTCTCCTCGCCGTTGAAATGAAGCTGGGGGGTGATCTCTTCCTTATGGGAGGTGTTCTCCACCCAGTAGAGGCCCTGATGCGGGCTGATCACATAACGATCCCCTTCCTGGAACTCGCCCGAGGTCGAGCCCTTGGAATTGGTATCCGAACCGAACCAGATGGACAGCCCTTCCACATTGACCCGTCCGTCGTATTCGCGGGCGTAATAGTGCTTTTCGTTGCCATCCTCGTCGGCAAGCCAGGTCACCCCGCCGTCCAGAGACACCCTGAACTGGGCGGAGTCTGTCCCGGTGGTCACCGGCCCGGAAGTGGAGCTTCCCGAAGAGGAAGCCAGAAATTCGATGGTGTACTCGAAGTCGTCGCTGCCTTCGTAATAAATGTCGCCCTCGAAGGTCGAGGCGGGACGCAGGTCCTCGGTCTTGGTGGCCGCGTTGAATTCGAGTTCGAAATGAGTCGCCCCGTCCACCAGGTTCTGCCCGGCGGTGGTCATGACCGTGAAATCCCCGCCCCCGTTGTCGATGGTCTTGATGTCCAACAGCTCGCCCAGGGCGCGGACCTTGCGGGCCCGCTCATCGAGGAGAGTGTTGGCGTTGTTCTGACCTTCGATATGATGGATCTGGATTTCGTTGTTCAGGTCGGCAATATCGGCCATGAGCTGGTTGGCGTCGTTCACCTCATCCTGAATGGAGGAGTTGATCCGCTGCTGCATCAGGGACAGATCGTCGTCGATCTGCTTGAGGGTGGAGACCAGGGTCGCCGCGTCGTTGACCACGGTCTGGCGTGCACCGTAGTTCTCGGGCCGCTGGCTGACCTCGTTCCAGGAATTGAAATACTGGGAAAGCGCGTCGCTCAACCCTTCGCCGCTGGCCTCGTTGAACAGGCTCTCCACGCCCTGCAACTGTTCCCAAAGGCTGCCCCACTTGTCCTTGAGCGACGCCTGCTCCAGGTACATCATCTCCACCATCTCATCGAAGTCGCGGGCCACGCTGGTGGCCTTGACGCCCGTGCCCAACTGGCCAGGGGTGTAATCGATGTACGGGCCTTCCTCCAGGTTCACGGAACGGCGGGCATATCCCTCGTTGTTGACGTTGGATATGTTCTGGCCGGTGACCTGGAGCTGCACCTGGGACGCAAAGAGCGCCCAGCGGCCCATGTCGAGAATGGAGTTGGCGCCGAAGGACATTTAGAGCCTCCCGGTCAACAACCGCGCAGAGCTTGCCGCCTTGGCGTAGCGTCCGGTGGCGGCGTAGGCGTGGGTATTCTTGGGCTTGATCTGGTTGTGCATGAAGTCGAGCAGGCTCTTTGACTGGTCGAACAGGGCCATGGCCATCTGATTGTTCTTGGCGGCCTGGGTCCCGCACTTCTGCTCGGTCTCGTCGAGCATCTTGAGCAACTGCATGAAGGTCTGCCGGGTCTCGTCGTCCATCAGCGGGTAAAGGTCGCGGACGCGGGCGGCATTCTTGACCAGAGCCCCGACCCGACGGCGCAGGGAAGCACGTTCCACGGCGATCTGGCGCATGAGTTCCTGGATGGAAAGTTCCACCTGGGAAACCGACTGGGGATTGGATTGCATGAGGCGGGAAAATTCTTCCTCAAGCAGCAGGAGTAGCAGCAACAACGCCTTATTCTGCCTGACCAAATTTTCCTCTATAAGCCGGAACATGGCATCCCCCTTCTCTTTCAACTTGCTGTTATTCTTTATTCTTCTTTAGAAACACCCCGCTTCTCACATGGTGGGGCTACCCGATTTTTGCAAGTTTCCGGCCAACTTGTCCGGCAGTGTCCCGGTCCTTGAAACTTTCCTGAACGGAAGCAGTCCTGCCCAGCAGACCGTCCTTGATCCGTTCGGCCTCCAGCTTGCGGGCAAGCTCGTCCAGGCGTGCCTTGACGTCCACGTCGCTCAACCTGGGTGTTGCCGCCTTGGTCCTTTCAGGCTCGGCTGCCGCAACGGTCGGGGCTTCCCCCTTCTCCTCGGCGGCACCGCCCCAGTCCTCCAAAGTCATGCCCTGCTTTCCCGTGGAAAGGGGGATGGGCTTCTTGCCGGAATCAAGCGCAATGGGCTCCGCCGCCAGCGGCTTGATGCTTACCGCGCCTGACAGCGCGTCGCGGCTGGTCTCCTTGAGCTTCTGGCTGAGCTGATCGTAGATCATGTCCGCCAGACCGATGCCTCCGGACTGAGCCATCTTCTCCGCAAAGTCACGGTCGAACATGCCCGTGTACTGCTCCTCCTGCTTGGAGTGCAGATAGCCTTCCTTGGGCACGGTGGACTTCATGCCCTGCCACAGCTTGGAAATGAAGACCGCCTCGAAGTTCTGGCACGCCTGGCGAAGCGCCTTTTCCTTGTTCCCGGAACTGTCCGTCAGGCGTTGCTTGAGGCCGTCCATCTCCTGCTTGAAGCGGACCACCTCGCTGGTGTCCGAGGCCTGCTTGGCCAGGATCTGCGGATCGATTCCCATGGTCATGCTAGATCACCTCCACTTCCGCGTGCAGCGAGCCCGCGGCCTTGAGCGCCCGGATGATGGAGATCAAATCGCGCGGCGCGGCTCCGATGGCGTTGAGTCCGTCCACCAGCTCCTGCAGGGTCGCGCCCTCCATGAGCATGAGCGGATTGTTCTGTTCGTTGACCTGAAGATCGGTCTCCGGCGTGGTCACAGTGGTACCGTCGGAGAACGGTCCGGGTTGGCTGACGTTCTGGGTTTCGGAGATGACAATCTGGAGATTGCCGTGGGCCACCGCCACCTTGGACAGGCGGACGTCCTGGCCGAGCACCACGGTGCCGGTCTTCTCGTCCACCACCACGCGGGCCTTGCCGTCAGGCGAAATGCTGAGATTCTCCAGGGAGGCCATCAGCGGAACCATGTTGCCACGGAATCTGTCGGGCAATTGCAGCTCCACGGTGGAGATATCCTTGGCCGAGGCGAAATCGCCGCCCATGGCCGCGTTGATCTTGCGCACCACCTGCATGGTCGTGCCGAAATCTCGCACGGTCAGGTTCACGGTCATGTGATCCTGATTGTTGAACTTGAAGGGAACGGCCCGCTCGACAACCGCGCCGTTGGGAATCCGGCCGACGGTGGGGATATTCTTCTGAGCCGTGGCGGCCGCGCCCGCAGCGGTGAAACCGCCGATGGTCAACGAGCCCTGGGCCACGGCGTAGACCCGTCCGTCAAGCCCCTTGAGCGGGGTGACCAGCAGGATGCCGCCGAGCAAGCTCTCGGCATCGCCCAGAGAAGAGACCGTGACGTCCAGTTGCGAGCCGGGCTTGGAAGATACCGGCAGCTTGGCAGTGACCATGACCGCGGCCACGTTCTTGGGCTTGAGGTCATCGGGGTCCGCTTCCACGCCCATCTTCTCCAGCATGTTGGACATGGAGCGCATGGTGAAGGTGGACGAGGTGCCGTCGCCGGTGCCGGCCAGACCGACAACCAGGCCGTACCCGACCAGTTCGTTGGTCCGCACCCCGCTGAAGCTGGCGATGTCCTTGAGCCTGGCCGCCGAAGCGGTGGCGGGTGCAAGGAGCGCCATGACGAAAAGCAGGAGCGCGAAAAGCAGGGCTGCGGAAGCAAGCGCCCTGGCCATGTCTCCGGCTTCGTTCGATATACTATGCTGCTTGGTGATCATGTCCGTACTCCACGGTCTCTAGGTCTGCGTGCCATCCCGTTCACTAGAAGGGATAAATGTTGTCCAGAATGCGCGACAACCAGCCGGGCTTCTGCTTGTCGGCCAGTACGCCCTGGCCGTAGATTTCGATCTGCGCCTCGGCCAGATTGTCCGAAGAGATGGAATTGGCCGAATCGATATCCCGCTGCCGGATCAGGCCGCGCACAACCAGGAACTGTGTCTCGGCGTTGACACGGATACGGCGGGCCCCCTCCACCTGAAGTAGGTTGCCGGGCAGCCTACGCACGATGCGCGTGGCCACGGTGGCCTCGAAGGTAGATTCCTGCTTTGTCTCGCCGGTGCCGGAAAACTCCGAAGACTGGGCGGCGCCGACATCGGCCCCCACCTTGGCTCCCAGGACGGAGCCGAGCGGAACGCTGCCGATCAACCCGGCGCTGGGCAATGCCGTGATCGAGTTGCTCACGGTATTGTCCTTGTCCGCAGTGGTCTCGGACTTCAGCTTGGTGGTGGTGGAGTCCGCGACCTTGACGAGGACAATATCGCCGACGCGACTGGCGCGGTTATCGTCATAGAGGAACTCGGACCGATTGGAGTCGAACAGGGAGCCGGGGTTGGCCGCCGGGTCCTGGACCTCGTAGGCAGGAGGCGTCAGCACGGGCATGGGCTGTTCCTCATACTTGGGCGCACATCCGCCCATGGACAGTCCCGCCAGCAGAATGGCCGCAACGGCGATCAATACGTGATTTCTCATGACACTACTCCTTGGCTACCGGACCATAACCGTGTCGGTATCGATCACGGTCGCCAGCACTGTCTTCTTGCTTTGCAAATTACGAACCGACACCTGCTGTCCCCTGCCCGCTTCACCCAACGCCTCGGCCTTGATGGAAAGCTGGACGCGCTTGTTGCGGTAGACCAGAGTGACCCGCTCGCCCTTCTCGATGAGCGGCACCGGCTCCAGATGACTTTTGGTGAAAGGCTGGCCGCGTCCCAGAGTCCGGGTCATGCGCCAGGGGCCGCCGGTTCCGTCCCACAGCTCGGGCGTATAGGCCAAGTTGGCCCGCCGAAAGGATATCTTGTCCTTGCTCAGGCGCTCGAATCGATTGAGCGGCCTGGCCGCCACAGGGACCGCCTTCCACACGTTGAGGAAGACGGAGCCGGCCTTGCTGGACAGGACCTTGCCGTCCGGAGAGACGGCCTTCATCCGAATCTGGTTCCGACCCGGTCGGATATCGTCACCCAGTTCAATGTTCAGCGTGTCGTAAGCATTGTCGAAAAAATATTGGAGCGGCAGGCGGAGTTCCTTGAATTCGATGTCTCCACCCAGATCACGGGCCCGAGGTGTCAAAAAAGCGACGACGCGGGCACGAAGCTCTTCCCCCGTCAGAACGGCCCCACCGGTCTGAACGGTAAGCTGGCTCGGCAGAACCAGATTATTCACCTTATCGCCCAGATAGTATTTCAAGACTTTGTAGAGCTTGTCCCTGTCAGCCATGATCGGGCGCCCGGACTTGTCGGAGGCTTGCCAGAGCTTGATGCCTGCCAGAGTGCGCCAGGTGCGGGCGTCCACTCCAGGCGCGGGGTCGGCGATTTCTCCAAGCAGGACGACGGGCCCCTTCACGCATGCCGCGCTCCTGACCACAGCGCGCCAGTCGCCACCGGATCCGGCCGCACCGATAAAGGTAGCGGAACCGAGCACCAACACGCAGGTCAAGGTCATAACGCACAATATGGGCCGCAGACGTATTCCGAGCTGTTTGGTCATCGCCATATCCTCATCCCCTTTCCGGCATTATCCCGAATCATGCCTATCGCTTGATGTTGATGGCCGTCTGGAGCATGCCGTCCGAGGTGGTAATCGCCTTGGAGTTGATCTCGTAAGCGCGCTGGCCCACGATCAGGCCGACCATCTCGTCGACCATCTCCACGTTGGATCCCTCTAGGAAGCCCTGCGCCAGGGTGCCGAAGTTCTCATCGCCGGGGGTACCGGCCACTGCGTCACCGGAGGCCTCGCTTTCCCGGTAGAAATTGCGTCCGATGGCGGTCAGCCCGGACGGGTTCTGGAAGCGGTAAATATCGATGTCGGCCTCGGCGAGGGTGGTGCCGTCCTTGTCCAGGGCGGCGATGTTACCGGTCTCGGTAACGACCACGGAGGACGTCTCCGCCGGAACGGTGAATTCCGGCTGCAGCACGTGCCCGCCCGAGGTGACTACCCGCCCCTGGTCGTCCAGCTTGAAGGAACCGGCGCGGGTGTAGACCATCTCGCCGTTCATATCGACCTGGAAGAAGCCTTCGCCCTCAATGGCTATGTCCAGCGGGTTGCCGGTGTTCTTGAAGTCGCCCTGGGTGAAGAACTTGTGCACCGTCACGGGACGGACGCCCATGCCGATCTGCATGCCCACGGGGAGCCTGCCACCGGCCTGGTTCTCGGTTCCCGCGATCTGGAGGGTCTGGTACATGAGATCCTCGAACTCGGCGCGGGATTTCTTGAAGCCGGTGGTGTTGACGTTCGCCAGGTTGTTCGACAGGGTGTCGATGTGTGTCTGCATGGCGACCATACCGGTCGCGGCAGTCCAAAGGGAGCGCATCATTTTCGATATCCTCCTGATTATCCTGTTATCCTGGATAATTTCGTGATCATATTTCTATCCAACTGGTCCGTGGACTGAAGCATTTTCGCGTACATGGCGAAGGTTCGCTGGGTCTCGATCATGGAAACCATCTCGGTGACCACCTCCACGTTGCCTTTCTCCAGGAAGCCCTGGCTGACCACCAGATCGTCCGGCGGCTGCTCCGCGGCACCCTCCGGGGCGCGGTACATGTTGCTGCCCACGCGCTCCAGCCCTCCCTGGTTGTCGAATTGCACGAGGTCAAACGTGCCGGAGGCCACACCATTGATCGAGACGTTACCGCCATCGTCCACCGTGACCTGGGCTCCGGGCGGAACGTTCAACGCTCCTCCGCTGACCATGACGGGATAGCCCTGCTGATTGACCAGGGTACCGGCGGCGTCCACGAGAAAATTGCCCGCGCGGGTGTAGAGCATGCCCTCCGGGGCCTGGATCTTGAACAGCCCTTCCCCGCTCAGGGCAAGGTCAAGCTGGTTGCCGGTCTTCTGCATCGGCCCCTGGGTGAAATCGATGTTCTGCTCCGAAAGACGCGGTTTGGCCATGATGTCCGGACTGGGGAAAAGGTCCTTGTCCCGCAGGAAGGTCTTCGTGGTCACCACGTTGTCATGGGCGAACCGGGTGAAGACGTCATGGAAGGCCATGGAGTCCTTCTTGAACGCGGTCGTGTTCACGTTCGCCAAATTATTGGCGATGGATGACATCCTCATTTCATTGGATAAAGCGCCGAACAAGGCACTCAAACTACTGTCGCGCATAGTGCGATCCTCCTGTTCGCAGGGGGTTTTGCACTATGCATGCCAAGACTACCGGCCATTTATCCGCCGCCTCTGAGCACAGCATCCCGCTGGCGAAATACTTGATAAAATACCAGCCACGCATCTTTGATATACAAAGGGAAGCAACGGCGCCCTCCGCTCTTTTGACAGGTTGACATTCGCCTGCGTTATGTATAAATAGGCTCGTTTCCAAGCGGGTGTAGCTCAGCTGGTAGAGTACAAGCTTCCCAAGCTTGGTGTCGCGGGTTCGACCCCCGTCACCCGCTCCATTGCCTTTCGCAGGAACATTTTCGTCCCTGCGGGGTTCGCGAAGGTGAGCTCGGGCTCACCTTTTTTATTTGTCGCAAAGAGCAGGAATGATATGCCCGGAACCTTTGAAGAAACACTGGCCGAACTGATCCGCCCTGAGGTGGAGGCGCTCGGCTGCGGGCTGTGGGGCCTGACCGCGCCCACCAAGGGCAAGAAGCGTATCATAAGGATATATATCGAGTGCGAAGACGGCGCGACCATCGACAAATGCGCCGAGGTCAGCCGCCAGGTGGGGATCATGCTCGAAGTGGAGGACATCATCCCTGGGGCGTTTACCCTGGAGGTCTCCTCGCCCGGCCTGGACCGCCGCTTCTTTTCCACGGAGCAGATGAGCGATTACGTCGGCAAGCAGGTTACGGCCCAGACGTATGAACCGTTGGACGGCCGACGCAAGTTCACGGGCGCGCTCAAGGAAGCCGGGGACGGCAAGTTCACCCTGGACATCGACGGGGAAGACGTCACCCTGCATTGGACCGACCTCAAGCGGGTCAACCTGGTTTACGAATTTTAAGCATTACCACCAGGTAACACACAGAGATACAAGCACTTCTCACAAAGACACCACGGGGTTGCCGGTGTGAGAAGCGGAGGTTCATCATGTCGGAGCTGAAAAAAGCCATCGACCAGATTAGCAAGGACAGGGGCATCGACCGAGACCTGCTCATCGACACCCTGGAAGAAGCCGTGCGTTCTGCGGTCGCCCGCAAGTACGGCGACACCATGGACATCGAAGTCGCCTTCAACGAGGAAGGCGGAGAGATCGAGGTGTTTGAGTTCAAGGTCGTCGTGGAGGAGGTCCACGACCCCATCAGCGAAATTTCCCTGGAGGACGCCCGGGAGCATGATCCCAATGCCCGCATCGACGATGAAATGGGCTTCCCGGTCAAGGTCGAGGACCTGGGCCGTATCGCCGCGCAGAGCGCCAAGCAGGTTATCATCCAGCGCATGCGCGATGCCGAACAGGAAATCATTTACGAAGAATACAAGGATCGCGTGGGCGAAATTTCGTCCGGCATCATCCAGCGCCGCGACCGCACCGGCTGGATCATCAATCTGGGCCGCACCGAGGCGCTCCTTCCCAAGGACGAACAGATTCCCAGGGAACGCTACAAACGCGGCGACCGCGTTCAGGCCTACATCATCGACGTGCTCAAGGAGTCCCGCGGCCCGCAAGTCGTCGTCTCCCGCTCGCACCCCGATTACATGGTGGAGCTGTTCAAGCGCGAAGTGCCCGAAGTGGCCGACGGAACCGTCAAGATCATGGGTGTGGCCCGCGATCCCGGACTGCGCGCCAAGGTGGCCGTCATGTCTCGCGACCGCGATGTGGACCCGGTCGGCGCCTGCGTCGGCATCCGGGGCTCCCGCATCCAGAACGTCGTCCAGGAACTCAAGGGCGAACGCATCGACATCGTGGTCTGGTCTCCGGACATCGCCATGTACGCCCAGCACGCCCTCTCCCCGGCCCTGATCTCCCGGATCACCGTGGACGAGGAGGAGGAAGCACTGGAAGTGGTCTGCCCCGACGATCAGCTCACCCTGGCCATTGGCCGCAAGGGACAGAACGTCAAGCTGGCCGCAAAGCTGCTCGGCTGGAAGATAGACATCTTCACCGAGTCCCGCTACAGCGAGCTCAACGCCGAGCGCAAGGGCATGGACCAGATCGCCGCCGTGGCCGAAGTTCCCATGGAGAGCTTCTTCGCCGCCGGATTCGAAACCATCGAGTCCGTCATCAAGGCGAGCGACGAGGAACTCCTGGCCGTCAACGGCCTGACCGAGTCCAAAATCGGCGATATTCGCGTGGCCATCAACATGCTTGCTCCCGGCATCGTCCCGGACGAACCGGAAGAGGAAGCATACGAGGAGAGCGAAGCCGAGCTCGAAGAAGAGTCGACTGAACTCGCTGAAGAGACTGAGGAAACGGAAGAATCTGAAACTCCCGCCGAAGGCGAGGAGACGAAATAGGCACCGGGAAGACGGCCATGGGCGGCACGGAAGCTGACAATGAACCTGTCCGCATGTGCGTCGTCTGCCGTAAGCGGTTCCCCAAGCGGGAGCTGACGCGGTACGTGTGCCCGGAATCACTGAGGGAGCTGACCGAAAACGGTCCGGTTCCCGACCCGGAACAAAAGCGACCGGGACGTGGATATTATGTATGCGTTCAGGCCGAATGCAGGGAACGCTTCCCGAAAATGATCATCGGCCTGATGAAGAAACGCAAGGGGGATTAAATGACGGCAAAGGTTCGGGTAGAAGACTTGGCTGCTGAGCTGGGGCTCAGCAACAAGGAAATAATTCAGCAACTCCGCGAGATCGGCGTTCAGGCCAAAAGCCAGAAGACCGTTGTCGAGGAGGAGGATGTCGACCGCCTCAAGGCGGAGATGAAACGAGGCGGCGCCAGCAAGGAAGTCCGTCGTGTAACCAGCTCCGGAGTGGTGGTTCGCCGCCGCCGGAAAAAGGCTCCCGCAGCCGAAGAGGCAGCGCCTGAGAAGGCAGCCGAGGCTCCTGTGGAAGACGAGACGGAAGAGGTGCGCGAAGCCAAAATGCCGGAACCGGTGGAAACCCCCGAGGTTCCGGAACCGGTAGCGGAAGAGCCCGTCGAGGCCAAACCCGCCAAGCCGGTCCGCAAGAGCGAACCTCAGGTCAAGATCATCAGGCCCGCCGTGGAAGAGCCCCAGGAGGCCGAGGTCCCCGCCCCGGAGCCCGAGGCCGTTCAGGAACCCCCTGTCCAAGAGGAAGCCAAGGCAGAGGAGGCCGCCCCCGAACCCGCCTCCGAACCTGAAGAGAAGGCACAGCCCGTCGAAGCGTCGGCCGAACCCGAGGCCCCGCAGAAAGAAGCTCCCGTGGAATCCGCCCCCGAGTCCACGGAGGAACCTGCCACGGAGGAGGCTCCCAAGCAGGAAAAGAAAAAGAAGCGGAAGAAAAAGGAGCCCGAGGCTCCCAAGGTCAAGATTATTTCCATGCCCGACCCCAACGAGGTCCGGGCTCGCGAGGCTGCCAAGAGTATGTCCCAGCCCGCCCGTAGCGGACGCCCCGGAGGCGGACGTCCCGGCGCAGGACGTCCCGGCGCAGGTCGCCCAGGCGCAGGCCGCCCGGGTGGCGGACGCCCCGGCGGAGGACGCCCCGCGGACGGCATGCCCGCAACGCAGCCGCCCGTGCCCGATGGTCGCAGCAAGAAAAAGAAAAAGGGCAAGGACCGCCGCGTGGTCGAGTTCTCCACTTCTGGAGGACGCGAACAGGGCCATTATGAAGAGGCTTTCGGCGGACAGGGACGCAAGGGACGCAAGCGGAAGGGACAGCGTCAGCAGCAGCCCATGCAGCAGCAGGCAGCGCCAATGAAGGCTGCCAAGCGCAAGATCAAATTCGACGAGGCCATCCGGCTTTCCGACATGGCCCACCAGATGGGCGTCAAGGCCCAGGACCTGATCAAGGCTCTGTTCGGCATGGGCGTCATGGCGACCATCAACCAGTCCCTGGACATCGACACCGCCTCCCTGCTCGCCGGAGAATTCGGCTATGAGGTGGAGAACGTGTCCTTTGACGAACAGGAATTCCTGGTTCCCACCGAAGCGGACAAGCAAGAGGATCTCAAGCCCCGTCCTCCGGTGGTCACCATCATGGGCCACGTCGACCACGGCAAGACCTCACTGCTCGACGCCATCCGTCTCTCCAACGTCACCGACGGCGAAGCGGGCGGCATCACCCAGCACATCGGCGCCTACCACGTTCAGACGAACCGTGGCGAAATCGTGTTCCTGGATACTCCGGGCCACGAAGCCTTCACCACCATGCGCATGCGCGGCGCCCAGGTCACCGACATCGTCATCCTGGTGGTCGCCGCCGACGACGGCGTCATGGACCAGACCCGTGAGGCCATCAGCCACTCCAAGGCTGCCGGCGTACCCATCGTGGTCGCAGTGAACAAAATCGACAAGGAAGGAGCCAACCCGGACAACGTCAAGCGCGAGCTTGCCGAACTGGAACTGGTTCCCGAGGAATGGGGCGGCGACACCATCTTCGCCCACGTCTCCGCCAAGCAGAAGATCGGCATCGACGAACTGCTTGAAATGGTCCTGCTCCAGGCCGAGGTCATGGAGCTCAAGGCCAATCCGGACAAGCCTGCGCGGGGTCACATCGTTGAAGCCCGCCTGGACAAGGGCCGGGGCCCGGTGGGCACAATGCTCATCGCCGAGGGCACCATCAAGCAGGGTGACTCGTTCGTCTCCGGCATCCACTTCGGCAAGGTCCGGGCCATGTTCGACGACCAGGGCAAGAAGCTCAAGTCCGCCGGACCGGCCATCCCTGTGGAAATCCAGGGATTCGACGGTCTGCCCGAAGCGGGCGACGAACTCTTCGTGGTCGAAGAGGAAAAGATGGCCCGCCGCATCGCCCAGTCCCGCGCCATGAAACAGCGCGAGAAGGAGCTTTCCTCCAAGGCCAAGGTCACCCTGGAGTCCTTCCTGGCCTCCAAGCCCAACGATCAGGCCCAGTCGCTCAACCTGGTGCTCAAGGCCGATGTGCAGGGCTCCCTGGAAGCGGTCACCGAGGCCCTCAACAAGCTCTCCACGGACGAGGTCAAGATCAGCGTGGTCCACGGCGGTGCCGGGGCCATCACCGAGTCCGACATCCTGCTGGCCAACGCGTCGGAGGCGATCATCATCGGCTTCAACGTGCGCCCGAACCTCAAGGTCAAGGAGATCGCCGAGCAGGAAGGCGTGGAAGTCCGCTTCTACGACATCATCTACAAGCTGGTGCAGGAAGTGAAGGACGCCATGTCCGGCATGCTCACCCCGGATCTGGAGGAAGTCTACCTCGGCCAGGCCGAAGTCCGGCAGACCTTCTCCGTACCCAAGGTCGGCACTATTGCCGGTTGTTTCGTCCCCGACGGCAAGATCGTGCGCGGCTCGTCCGTCCGCCTGCTCCGGGACGGCGTGGTCATCTACACCGGTGCCGTCTCCTCCCTGCGACGCGAGAAGGACGACGTCCGCGAAGTGGCCAAGGGCTACGAATGCGGTATCGGACTGGAGAAGTTCAACGACATCAAGTCCGGTGACATCATCGAGGCCTTCGAGGTCAAGGAAATCGCCCGCACCATCGACTAACATACCGAAAATCACGGGCGGCCCATTGCTTTAGTGGGCCGCCCGTCTTATTTTGAGGGGAATGCGGAGATGATCATCGGCGTCTTGACCCTGGAATTCCGGCTCCACGGCAACCACTCCCTGAAGGGGAAACGCAAGGTGGCCATGAGCCTGAAGCAGAAGCTCCGCAACAAGTTCAATGTGGCCGTGGCCGAGGTGGAGGCCATGGACGTGCACGACAAGCTGGTGCTGGGCGTGGTCACCACGGCGAACGAGACCCAACGGGTTGAGAGCAGGCTGTCCAAGGCATTGGCCATGGTCGAGGCCATCTCCCCTGCCGAATTGACGAAGTGCAATACGGAAATTTTCAGCGACAGCGACTAACTTACTGCAACAAGGCCCACTCGGAGTCTACCGCCCTTTCGGCGGCTGATCCCTGCAGGGTCCGCGAAGACAGCCCGCGAGGCGGGCTCTTCCAAAGGTGATACAGCCATGAAAGCATCCAGCTCCAGACGCGCCGTCCGCATGGGCGACCAGATCCTGCGCGAGGTGAGCACCCTCCTCGTGGAGGAGGCTCAGGACCCCCGCCTGCAATTGGTCACCCTCTCCGGCGTGCGCATGAACGCAAACCTGCGCATTGCGGAGATATTCTACACCGTCTCCGGAGACAGCGAACACCGCAAGGAAGTCCAGGCCGGACTTGAACGGGCTTCGGGTTTCCTGCGCTCCCGCATCAGCCGTATCCTGAAGCTTCAGTACGCACCGGAACTTCGCTTTGTTTTTGACGATTTTCTCGAGGACGTGGTCTATGGAAAGTCCCATCCGGCAGATTAGCCAGCTCCTGCAGGCCGAAGACGACTTCCTGGTCGTCTCCCATTACAACCCTGACGGCGACGCGATCGGGTCCACCTGCGCCATGGGGCATATTCTCAAGGCGTTGGACAAACAGTTCACTCTCTACAACACTACGGGCGTGCCCCAGCGGTACGACTTCGTGAACTGCCCGGCCCCGGTGGCCGAGGAACTGCCGGAGAAACTGCCCGCTTGGACCATCATCCTCGACTGCGGAGCGAAGGACCGCATCGGCGATGACCTGCTCGAACGGATCGAAGAGACCCGGGTCATCAACATCGACCATCACCTGGGCAACGGCGATTACGGCGAGTTCAACTGGGTGGACGTCCGTCAGCCCGCCGTGGGCGCCATGGTCGCCGAACTGGCCGAGAATCTCGAGGTGCCGCTGGTCGGCGGCCTGGCCGAATGCCTCTATCTGGCCGTGGCCACGGACACCGGCTTTTTCACCTACGGGTCCACCACGCCCGAATCCCTGGAACTGGCTGCGCGGATGCTCCGTCACGGCCTGGACATGCCGCGCATGAACCGGCTGATCACCAAGCAGTGGAGCGAGGAACGCCTGCGCCTCTGGACCGAAGTCATGAGCGGCGTGGAACTCTTCGCCGACAAACGCATCGCTCTGGGGACCATCACCCGTGAAGTGTTCGAACGCACTGGGACCACCAGCGAGGACACCGAGAACATCATCAACCACATCCGCCGCCTGAAGTCCGTGCGGGTGGCCGCCATCCTCCGCGAGGAAGGGCCGGACACCTACAAGTTCAGCCTGCGCTCCTACGGTGACGACAACGTCCAGGAGATCGCGGCCCGATTCGGCGGCGGCGGGCACAAGAACGCGGCGGGCGGATCCATTCAAGCCCCCATCGACGAGGCTTCCGCCCTGCTGGTGGATACCATTGCCGATGCGCTGGAGCTCAAATAAATGGGCCGACGCAGAAAAAAACGCAGCGCGGAACAGCTGGACGGCCTGCTTGTACTCAACAAGCCGTCAGGCCCGACCTCGGCGGACTGCCTCAACGACATCAAACACCAGCTCAAGCAGTTCAAGATAGGCCACGCCGGGACCTTGGACCCGATGGCTTCAGGTGTCCTTCTGGTCATGCTCGGCAACGCGACCAAGCTTGCTCCGTACCTCAGTGGCGCGACCAAAACCTACGCTGGCACGCTGAAGTTGGGGATGACGACAGACACACTTGATATTCAAGGAGAAGTCGTCTCCGAGGCCGAGGTAACGGCCACTGCCGAGGATGTCGAACGTGAAATTTTATTTTGGAAAGAGTTGACAGAGCAGGAAGTTCCTGCCTATTCGGCTGCCAAACACGAGGGTAAGCCGCTCTACGCCCTGGCCCGTGCGGGCGAGGAAGTACCGGTTAAGATCAAGCCCATTGTTATTTCTCATGTGGAAGTGCTGGACGTGAACATGCCCGAGGCATCGTTCAGGGTCAGTTGCTCCGCCGGTACCTACATACGTTCCCTGGTCCACAGCTTGGGGATACGAATGGGGTGCGGCGCGGTGCTGACCAGCCTGAACCGGGAGCAAAGCGAGCCCTTCGGACTCGACGGCGCTCACGATCTCGCGGACGTCCTGGAGCATCCGGCAACACTGCCGGACAAGGTGATCCCCATCAGGGACACCCTCCCCCACTGGCCCAGGTTCCAACTGACCGAACCACTCAGCGGACTCGTGAAGAACGGGGCCTGGCTGCCGGTCAACGATGAACCGGGAGAGCCCCTTGCGGGTCGCCTCGGCGATCAGGCCATGCTGCTTGATCAGGATGGCGAACCGATGGCGCTGGTGGAGGCGAAGCTTCAGGACGGAAAGCCCAAATGGGCCATTCTGCGCGGTCTCTGGGGACAGGGCTGAACGCCGACGGAACACGTCCCGCAAAAACGATAACAACACTCTAGCCAGGAGGATATTGCTGTGGCCATGACTGCTGAAGACAAGCAAAAGATTATTGACGAGTACAAGACCTGCGAAGGCGACACCGGCTCCCCCGAGGTCCAGATCGCCCTGCTCACCGCACGCATCCAGTACCTGTCCGACCACTTCAAGACCCACAAGAAGGACCACCACTCCCGCACCGGTCTGCTGAAGCTCGTCGGCCAGCGCCGCAAGATGCTCAAGTACCTCGCCAACAAGGACATCCAGCGCTACCGCGACCTGATCGCCAGGCTCGGTCTGCGCAAGTAGTTCTTTCACAATTGAATTCAAGGGGGAGACTTCGGTCTCCCCCACCCGTTTCGTCACTTTCTGCGGCAGTGCCGTCTTCAGGCAAGCCGTTTCCTCCTCTCGACGTTTAGTTGGCTGCGGAAGGCGCTTTTGGGACCGTTTGGTTCCAATTGCCCAAAAGCTCCTCCCCAAGCCGGCTAACCCTACACCGAGGGAACTTACGCAGGAAGTGATTCACCTATTACCTTACAAGGTAGGAAATCACTTATGACAATGATTCCTTTCGACGCGACCAGCGTCACCGCCACCATCGGCGACATGGACATCACCATCGAATCCGGGAAATACGCCCGCCAGGCCAGCGGCGCCGTGACCATCTCGTCCGGCAAGACCACTGTTCTGGTGACCGCCGTGACCCAGCCGCTGGAAATCGACCGGGGCTTCTTCCCGCTCACCTGCAACTACCAGGAAATGGCCTACGCCGCCGGCCGCGTGCCCGGTAACTACTTCCGCCGCGAAGGCCGTCCGTCCGAGCGTGAGACCCTGGTCTCCCGCCTTATCGACCGCCCCATTCGGCCCCTGTTCGCCGACGGTTTCGCCGACGAGGTTCAGATCATCGCCACGGTTCTGTCCGCTGACAAGCACGTCAACCCGGACGTCCTGGCCCTGACCGGCGCCTCCGCGGCCTGCCACATCTCCAAGATGCCCTTCCTCGGCCCCATCGTGGGTGCCCGCGTGGGTTACGTGGACAATGAGTTCGTCCTCTACCCCTCCTACAAGGGCATCGAGGAACGCTCCTCCCTCAACCTGGTCTTCGCCGCTACCCGCGACGCCATGGTCATGGTTGAAGGCGGCGGCAACTTCGTCAGCGAAGACCTGGTAGCCGACGCCCTGGCCTGGGGCCACGAGCAGGTCAAGCCGCTCTTCGACGCGCAGGACGAACTGCGTGAAAAGGTCGGCGTGCCCAAGATCGAAGTGGAAGCCCCCGAGAAGGACCAGGAGCTGGTCGACTTCCTGGGCGACTTCATCTCCGAGGATCTGGAGAAGGCCCTGACCACCCCCGAGAAGCTGGTCCGCTACGCCGCCAAGGATGCGGCCAAGGATAAGGCCAAGGAAGCCGTGGCCGAGAAGTTCCCCGAGGACGAAGCCAAGCTCAAGGGCGTCTCCGGCGTCATTGGCGACATGACCAAGAAGATCGTGCGTTCCCGCATCGTCAATGAGGGTCTTCGCATCGATGGCCGTGACACCACCACGGTCCGCCCGCTCTCCATCGAGACCGGCGTGCTGGCCCAGACCCACGGTTCCGTGCTCTTCCGCCGCGGCGAAACCAGCGCTCTGGCAGTGGCCACCCTGGGTTCCACCCGCGACGAGCAGCGCTACGACTCCCTGCTGGGCGACGCCACCAAGCGTTTCATGCTCCACTACAACTTCCCCCCGTACTGCGTGGGTGAAGCCCGCATGCTGCGCGGCACCTCCCGCCGCGAAGTGGGTCACGGAGCCCTGGCCGAACGCGCCATCACCCCGGTGCTGCCCGACCAGGACGAATTCCCGTTCACCATCCGCGTGGTCTCCGAGATCATGGAGTCCAACGGTTCCTCTTCCATGGCTTCGGTCTGCGGCGCCACCCTGTCCCTGATGGACGCGGGCGTGCCCATCGCCGAGCCTGTGGCCGGTATCGCCATGGGTCTGTGCAAGGAAGGCGACGAGTACTTCGTGCTGACCGACATCCTCGGTGACGAGGACGCCCTGGGCGATATGGACTTCAAAGTGGCCGGCACCCGTGACGGCATCACCGCCATCCAGATGGACATCAAGATCTCCGGCATTCCGCAGGACGTCCTGAAGAAGGCCCTGTACCAGGCCAAGGAAGCCCGTACCCACATCCTCGACCACATGGGAGAGGTGCTGGCCGCGCCCCGCGCCGAGCTTTCCGAGCTGGCCCCGCAGATGGCCGTTGTCCACATCGATCCCGAGAAGATTCGCTCCGTCATCGGACCCGGCGGCAAGAACATCAAGGCCATCACCGCCGAGACCGAGGCAGACATCGACATCGAGGATTCCGGCAAGATCTCCATCTTCGCCCCGACCATGGCATCCATGGAAAAGGCCAAGGAGATGGTCCTCTACTACGACCAGAAGCCCGAACCCGGAAAGAACTACAAGGGCATCGTGCGCAAGATCCTCGAGGTCGGCGCACTGGTCGAAATCCTGCCCGGCCAGGAAGGCATGCTGCACATCTCCCAGCTCGACTTCGATCGGGTGGAACGCGTCGAAGACGTCGTTCAGCTCGGCCAGGAAGTCATGGTCAAGTGCATCGCCCTGGAGCCCGGCGGACGCATCCGTCTCTCCCGCAAGGCGTGGCTGATGGAAGAAGCCGGCCAGGAAGTGAACCTGGACGACTTCAAGCGCCCGGCCCCGCGCGGCGGTGACCGTGGTGACCGTGGCGGACGCCGTAATGACCGTGGTCGTAACGATCGTGGCGGACGCCGGAGATAACCTCCGATACCCCGAATAATTGGACCGCCCGGTCCGGCTCATGCCGGACCGGGCGGTCTTTCTTTTGTTGATGTCTTTGCCGCTCTATTCGTTGCGGAGCAGCTTTTGATAGATCCTGCTGACCTTCTCGAAATCAACCGGCTTGGAAAGATAGGCGTCCATACCCGCCTCGAGGAAACGCTCTCTGTCGCCGACCATGGCGTGAGCCGTGACAGCGACGATGAGGGGATTTTCCTCACCCGGCTTTTCCACTTCCCGGATCCGCCTGGCGGTTTCGGTCCCGTCCATGCCGGGTAGCTGAATATCCATGAACACCAGATCAAAGGCCTCTTTTTCCACGGCCCGCACGGCGTCCCCGCCGTTATCCAGCGCAGTAACCGTGGCGCCCATGTTCTCCAACAGACGGGTCAGGGCAAGTCGACTGACGTAGTCGTCGTCGACAACCAGAATCCTGGCTTCAGCCTGAACTTTTTCCTTGGCCGGGGCTTGAGGAGAATGAACTTCTTCCGGCTCGCCCTGAGCAAGCGGAAGCAACAGATGAATGGTGGTGCCCACGCCCAGCTCGCTCTCCACCGACAAGGAGCCGTCCATGAGCTTGACCAGCCGCTTGACGATGCTCAGACCGAGTCCGGCCCCCTGGAACTCACGGGTAATGGAATAATCGCTCTGGGTGAACGGTTCGAAAACCGTTTCCAGCTTGTCCTCCGGAATGCCGATGCCCGTATCACTCACGACGAACAGCACCCTGCCTCCCGATACCGGTTCCGCGCTGATGGAAACCATCCCTTCTTCGGTGAACTTGAGGGCGTTGCCCACTAAATTGAAGAGGATCTGGCGTAGACGTAGTTCATCGCCCACAAGATATTCCGGGAGTTCTTCGTCAAAGTCCGCCTTGAGGATTATGCCCTGCTTTCCCGCCTGGATATGGAATATATCCTCCAGGGACTTGAAAAGCTGAGCAAGAGAGAAAACGCCTTCCCTGATCACCAACTTGCCGGACTCGATCCTGGAAAGGTCCAAAATGTCGCTGAGCAACCCGGTCAGTCGATGGCAGGATTGGATGGCGATGTCAGTGTACTCGCGCTGAACGTCGTCCTGCCCGGTTTCGGCCAACAATTGCAGCATGCCCATAATTCCGTTCAGCGGGGTCCGGATTTCATGGCTCATGTTGGCCAGAAACTCGGACTTCACCTGACTGGCGATCTCCGCCTGATTCTTGGCCGTGCGCAAGGCGGATTCCATCCGCATACGGTGAATGGCCATGGCAAAAAGGTTGGCCAGAGGCTGCAGGGCCTTGATGTCGCGCTCGGAGTAGTCGCGGCGACTGTTTGCCAGAGCGATCTGACCGTACAATTTTCCCTGGTACACCGCCGGGATTGAGAGGAATCGCTCAAGGGGCATATGTCCCCCGGGCACCCCCTTGGATGAAGAGTGATCGGACGGAGTGTTGGTAAAAAACGGCTTCAGCGTATTAAGGCAATATCCGTGCAGCCCTTCATAGCCATTTTTACCCCGGGAGAAGACAATCTGTTGATTGTCCACGGTCTTTACCTCCCCGCCCATTTCATAGGACAGGGTATGGCAGACGTTGTCACCCGAAGCAGGATCGATGGAAGAAACATAGCCGAACCGGCTCTCGCTGATCCGCAGGATATGCTTGTGCACGCGACTGGAAATACTTTCGATGGTCGCTTCCGGCTGAGTGAGAGCGCTCGCTATGTCCGCCGAGGCCTCATTGATCTCGGACTGGAAGAGCAACTCGTCCTCCGCCTTCTTGCGATCGATGAAATCCTCCAGGGTGGCAATGACCTCGGTGGGGGATTGACCGGGGTTGACCGGGTTGAAAACCACACGCAGATAAGTGGTCACGCCCCCGTTGACCGAGGTGTAGTAATCCTCGTACACGGACCTCTCCCCACCAAGCGCCTTGTTGATGGCATCGACCATTTCGCCATAGGACTGTTTGGCCGTGTTGAATCCGATTAGCTTATCGACAGGGCAGCCCATCATCTCGGCAAAACGGGCATTGCAGTCTAGGATCTCTCCATCGCTTGCGAAATGGATCATGCCCAAAGGCGAGTTGTCCAGAATGATGCGGTGGCGCTGCTCGCTCTTTCGCAACTGTGATTCGATCTGCTTCTGCCTGGCCAGAATCCGGTTCCGGCGCCTGTCGTTCCAGATGGAAAGAGCGAGCATGAGGCAGAGGACGGATTCTCCCACCAAAAACATGGTACTGTATCTGCGGAACGCTCCCTCGCCTGCGAGTTCGACGGCCTGATCATATTTCGTCAGCGGCACGGTCACGCTAATGCCACCTCGGATATCTCCTACCTTGTATCCCTGTTTGCCATGGCAGTAGAGACACCCTTCCTCGGTGATCATCGGACGCATGTAGAGAAGGACCGGCTTTCCGTCCAATACCGTTTCTTCGTGAAATTCCTCATCTCCGGTACGGAAGGTCTTCAGAGCCCGGGCTTCCCACTCCTTGGGAGCGTTTTCCGGGCGAAGCGGTTCAAGACTCGTGATGTGCGCCCTGATGCCGTTGTCGCGTTTGGTCATCCCATGAATCATACGCAGCATATAGGCCGGATTGACGAGCGTCAGTTTCAAGCCCGAGGTGGTGACGACATCCCTCTCAGGAACCTCCAGGTAGGGATTGGGCTGTAACACCTCAGAAATTCGGGCATAGAGCCCTCCGATTCTAGTGGCCCAACGGCGTGTCTCCAGATCGTTATCATGGGTAATCCGCGCTTCGACGAAGGCCTGCCGACGAAAATCCATGCGATGGTCCCGTTGCGAACTTTCATACAAATGAAACGCGAGCAGGCCCCACAACGTACTGACGACCAACCAGATTGCAATATGCTTCCAATAGGTACCCACGGCACTCCCCACAAAAGATTTTTCAAATATGACATAACGCGGAAAATATCTGCACGCGATGATTTTCGAAAAACTGGGAAACGTGACATGCGTCCGCCGCTCATCCAGACCTTTCACTCGTCCCCAGGCATTTCTGGACAGAAAGATCACCAGAATGATAACATGTTTCTAAACAGGAGAATACTCATGAGCGAAACCACGATATACGGCAAGCCGAATTGCCCACACACCAGGCGGGCCCTCGACGCCCACCCCGGAGCCCGGTTCGTGGACGTGCTGCTCTCCAAAGAAAATCTGGACGCCATGCTCGAATATTCCGAAGGCAAAAGGCGCATCCCGGTTATCGTCAAGGATGGCGAAGTTTCGATCGGCTACCTGAAAGGCTCCTGAAAGATCTGACCGTTCCGCAGGTTGCGGATCAACAAAGCCGGGACATGGTATCAGAAAAAACGGCGCCGACGAGCTGAAACCCGTCGGCGCCATATTCATTTACGCTCTCCCGCTCTAGCGGGGAACAAGCCCCTAAGAAACGAGCACCCCGGCGTAGCCGACGACCTGGTCATAGTCGCCGTAGATCTCGCCGGAGGTGGCATAGCTGACCACCTCGCCCGACGTGGCGCCCATCTCGAGGGCCGCGTACAATCCGGTAACCATGGGCAGGACCCCGCACATGGTAATGTTGTTCCTGCGGACCACGTCAAAGAGGCCGCGCGGATCGAGAGCGACCGCTGCCTCAAGAGCCAACGCATCCCGGGCCTTGGCCTCGTCATGCTGGATGTAATGGCTCATATCCGAACTGACCACGATGGACGCGGGACGCCCTAGTCCGGCCAAAACTTTCCCCAGAGCCTGCCCCACTCGCTTCAAATCCTCAAAGACATAGCCTGACACCGCTATGGGCACCACGACTGTTTCAGGATCGAGACGGCGCAGGAAAGGCAGAATCACCTCCAGGGAATGCTCTTCCAGGTGAGCCGCCGTGTCCGGGGTTAGCATGGGGTCGGCCTCAAGCAGGGTCTCGGCCAGGGCAGCATCCACGGAGACCGCACCGCCAGGAATGGCCCATCTACCCTTGGGCCAAAGCGCGAACCGGTCGCCCTTGCCAGTATGGTTGGGCCCGAGCATCACAATAGTCCGCGCCAGGTTTGCCGCGCCCAGCGTCCTTCCGCATACCGCGCCGGAAAAGACATACCCGGCATGGGGGACCATAGCCAGAAGCGTCTGCTCATCGCGCCTTGCTTCGGCAAGCCCGAGAAATCCGTCCACCATCCCGTTCAGGCGCTCCGGGTCGGCCTCGTAAAACCGTCCGGCAACTACCGGTTGTCTCTGCATAATCTTCACCTCTATGCGTGTGACAGAAAATTGATGTCCCGAACATACCACAACTTGCCGCTCTCCCCAACCCGCAGCGTACACATTCCGTGACGGCAAGCAGGTCTCCACAATAAGACATGGAAAACGCACAAGGCGAAAGAAGTGAAAGTTATTGGGGGGCCGGAGAATACTGCTGGACCTGCTGCTCCAGCGCATACGTGTCCAGGGCGGATTTGGCCAGTTGAGCCTGGAGTGAATCCGGCTTCTTCTCGATGATGTCGGTGAGCAATTGCTTCCATTCATCCATAGCCCCGGCCTTGCGGTAGATGCGGGCCAGCTTGAACCGGGTGGAAGCCCACTCCGGATTGTCCGGGGTGATGTACTTGTCGTACTCTCGAGCCCACTTGAGAGCTTCCTCGTATCGTCCTGAGCGTTCGGTGGCGTAGATAGACATCAGCACAGCGTCCTTGATCTTCTCGGGATCACCGTCCGTCTGGAGCAGGAGCGAAAGGGCCTCTTGGGAGTAGACGAAAACCTTGCGCAGATCCTGCCGCTCCATGGCAGCCTTGGCCATGTAGTACATGGCATAAGCGCGAAAAGCGGGCTCCACCGCCGTATCCTTGGCAAGTTCAGCCCACAGCACCTGGGCCTGATTATCCTCGCCGAGGTTTTGCAACGACATGGCCCGTGCGTAGTCCAACTGGCGGAGCTGAGCAGGCTTGAGCTTCCAGTTGTTCTTGGCCATGGCCACCAGGTCGGCGATATCCTTCCACGCCAACTGGTCGAGGTAGATGTTCACCGCAAGCCCGAGGGCTTCGTCGGAGATGCCGGGCATCTGCCGTTTAGTCAGGTAGGGCTTGATGATCTCCAGGGCTTTCTCGGGCTGGCCGACTTTCCAGTAGCTCAAGGCCACGTTGAGTCGGGTGCGCTCGTCCACCCGGGTGTCCTCCTGACCGATGAAGTCGTAGGTCTCCCAGTAGCGTACCACACGTCCGTAACGCTCCTCACCGACCATGCCGGGTACGGCCAGGGCAAAGACCGAATCTCCGAGCCGCCGTGCCCGATCGATGAGCGGGCTCTTGGGATATTTCTCGATGAAGTCCTGAGCTGCCGAGAGCGCTTCCGGGTACTTCTTGTTGTAGGCGTACCACATGGCCAGCTTGAGTTGGGCGATGGGAGCCAGCGGACTGTCCGGATGCCCCTCCACAATCTCTTTATAAATATTTTCCGGGCGCTTGTTATAGGGGCGGTTGAACACGGACGCCATATCGTCCATGGCGGGCGCATCGTAAATCCCCTCCTCTGCGAGCCGCATTTTCGCCACCAGCCCGCCTTCCTTGTCAGGGTAATCGGCGATGGTCTTTTCATAAATCTGCCGTGCGGCATCCTTCTGCCCCTGCCTGACGTAGACGTCACCCAAGCGGGCGAGCACCACGTCCGCCCCGTCCGCCTCCGGGTTCAGGTTGTAGTAGGTGAAGAAATGGTTCTTGGCCTGGGGCCACTTGGACAGTTTCATCTCCACGTTGCCCGCCAGGCGCAGGAACTGGGGGTTTTCCATATAGTAGTCGGGCCAGCGCTTATCGATGTAGTCCACGATCTGAAACGCCTGATCGACAAAGCCTGTCCGGTTCAGCGAATCGGCCAGATAAAAGGCGGCCTGCTTGACCAGTTCATGCTCGGGATAGGTCTGGATCAGGTACTGGAACTGGTCGGCAGCCTTCTTGTAATCGCCCTTCCTGTAGTAATACTCACCCCAATAGTAGCTGATGGACGGGATGTTGTTGTCGTCGGGATACTTCTCCTGAAGTATCTTGAAGTACGCCTTGGCCTCCGGGAAGTTGCCCACCTGGAGGTTGATGAGACCAAGGTTGAGCAGGGCGCGCGGCACCCGGTTGGAACGCAGGTTGGCGTTCATGGCCTCGAGGTAGGCCTGGGAAATTTCATCGAAGTAATCGGACAGCTCGTCCTTGTGGATCTCCTTCTTGATGTCCGCCACGGCGTAGAGGGTCTCCTCACGCACGTCGTCGGGCACGTCCGGCTGCTTGAGGATATCCTCGTACATGGGCAGGGCCTTGTCCAACGCGCCATTGAACATCAGCGACTGCGCTTCGTAGAGCTGACTGCGGATGGCCTCCTCACGCGCCTTGGCCTGGGCTGTGGCGTTGTCCATGCCCGGCGCTTCTGCGGTCGCGCCCTCTCCGGGAGCGGCGGCCGACTCCTGCCCCGTTGCGGGCGTGGCTGCCTCTCCTGTTTCAGCGGGGGGTGCCGTCGCTCCCTCATGTTGCGCCATCTGTTCCTGGACCGAAAGCTGCTGTCCGGCCTCTTCCGGGGTGGGTTCGGGCGGCGGTGCGCCCTGCACGACTGTGGGAGGGGTCGTCACGCCGCCACCGGCCTGCCCCTCTCCGCTGACAGCAACGGAAGACGACGGTGGCGTTACACCACCCCCAGCCTGCCCGTCGCCTGAAACTTCCGAAACCACCGCAGACGAAGGCGAGGCCACCGAGCCGCCGACCTGACCGGCTCCCTGCGTCGCCTGAGGCTCAATAGCGCTCGCGACACCTGCCGAGCCTGTGCCTGCCAGCTCTGCAAACTTCACTTCGTCGGCGGTCTTGTTCACCGCCTTGAAGCGCAGCTCACTTCCCTCAGGATACACGCCCTGATCCACTCCGGAGAGCTCCGGCTTGGAAATCGGTTGCACGGCCTGCGGCGCGGGCTGCACGGCTTGCGGCGAAGTAACAGGTCCACCGCTGGCGGAAGGCGTCTCCTGCGGAGTAGCCCCCGGAGGAGTCACCTGATTGCGAACGGAATAGGGAACGGCGAAGAAAGGCTTGTGCTGGCCGTCGTCGGCGGGCAGTTCGGTTTCTGCCGGCACGGCAGGCTGCTGCACCGCACCGGTGGACTCGGCCACCGCTGGCGGCTCGACGGCGGGAGCCGCCCCAGGCGCAGGAGCGGGAGCGGGCGTGAGTGCGGGCCCGGGTGTAGGTTTTGCCGGAGCGGCCTGTCTGGCGGGAGGAGCGTCCGGCGCCTTCCACCGAGCGCCGATGGGATCGCGAAAAATCTGGAGAACCAGTTGCGGTTTTCCCGGCACCGGGACCTTGATATAACCGAAAGCGTTGGTGCCCAGCGTCAATTCCAGGCCACCCGGAATCGTTTTCAGCCCCTTGACCAGCTTGCCCGGGTAATCCCTGCCGCTCGGCTTGGGCTCGGTGTCCCAGATGTCTGAGGGCAACCCCACGACCACGGATTCAGGACCGGTCCGGCGGACATCGACATCCGGCAACACACCTGAATCAAACGAAAAAGTTATCTTATCCGCATCGCCTTGCGACTGAAACGCAACCCGCAACGCAGCCGCCGGGGAAGGGATAAACCACCCGGCAAGCAAGGCCAGACAAAAGGCCCAGAGTGTCAATTTGGCGTTTTTTTCAGTCACGGCCAACAGTTATGCAAACGGCGTGCTAAACGAATTTTCCGGTTCCCTACAACAGCCCTCGTTTCTTCAACTTTTCTATCAGGGTCGTCCGCTTGATGCCCACCAGTTCGGCGGCCTTGTTCTTGACCCCTTCAGCGCCTTCCATGGCCTCGGCAAGCAATCGCCCTTCGATGGCTTCCAGGAATTCCTTGAGCTTGAATCCTTCGTCGTTCATGTCCTTGAGCGTAGGCCACTCGAACCCTGCGGGCCGCATGGGCACCGTTTCCTCCACCCTCTTCAACGGCTTTTCGCCTATATCGAGGAAGATCTTCTCCGGCAGATCCTCGGGAAGGATTTCATCCGTGTCGCACAGGATGGAAAGACGTTCCATGAAGTTTTCCAACTCGCGGACGTTGCCGGGCCAGGAATACGTCAGAAACATCTCCTTGGCCTTGTCGGACAGAACAAGCGGCTTGCGCCCTTTGCTGGAGCAGTGGCCCTTGAGAAAATGTTCGGCCAGCAACAGGACGTCGTTGCCGCGCTCCCGTAGGGGCGGCAGATGCAGAGGGATGACGTTGAGGCGATAGAACAGGTCTTCGCGGAACCGGCCCGCACGGACCTCGTCCTCCAGTTCGCGGTTGGTGGCCGCCACCACGCGGACGTCCACCTTCTTGACCGACGTACCTCCGACGCGCTCGATCTCCTTCTCCTGGAGGGCACGCAGGATCTTGACCTGAAGGCTCAGGTCCATCTCCCCGATCTCGTCCAGAAAGATGGTCCCGCCGTCGGCCAGCTCGAAACGCCCCTGCCGCGTGCGGATGGCATGGGTGAATGCGCCCTTTTCATGGCCGAAAAGTTCGGACTCCAGCAGTTCCTTGGGGATGGCGCCACAGTTGATGGGCACGAACGCCTTGCCCCGGCGGGAAGAGTTGGCGTGCAGGGCGCGGACCAGCAGCTCCTTGCCCGTCCCGGATTCACCGGTGACAAGGACAGTGGAATCCGTGGGGGCCACCTTGCCAAGGACCTTGAAAACTTGGGTCAGCGCCGGGCTATCCCCGATGATACCGTCCAGGTTGAGCGCCATCTGTCCTCCGAAATCGCAGGCTGTACCGTCTGGGAGACAGCCCCGGTTCGGGGCTGCTACATTAATATACATCATCCCTGTCAAGAAAATGACGCCATGTCAATGGCAGAGAAATGATTTTGATAAAAAATCCGCAAAAATACGGCGCAGCTCACCCATCGCCAAACGCACTGTTTGCTCCCGCGCCACGCCGCTATTCCGACTTCTCCCCCACCACCCGGCCAATGGCCATGTTCACACGCTCAATGAGGGAATCCGGCACCCCCTTGCTGAACATCACATACCGTTTGTTGCCAGTAGGAATATCTCGCATGGCCTTGCTCATGAAACGCCCCTTCGGCAATCCGCTCGCCTCAATCAACCTGTCGACCTCTTCCGGCGCGACGATGATGTAAAAGAACCGTTCAGCGGCCAGCATACGAACCAGTTGGGGGAACTCCCCCACCACCACGCGCTTCCGCGTGGAACTGCGCCGGATCATGGTATCCAAGGCGGTGTGATAGGAGTACCCGTCCAACAAACCGAGAGTGAGGGTTCCATCAGCGGTCAACTGCTCAAACGTTTCGTATTTCTCGAAGAGGGCCCTGTGCTTTTCCAGAAACAGGATGACCAAGGGACGATTTTGGTAGATGGGGCGGGAGAACCTGGCGAACCCCATCCTCTCCGGGGTCTTGAACCACCCAACCGATGCGAAGCGGTCGGAATCTCCTGCCTTGCGAAAATTCTCCAGCACCCTTTTGGCGGGCATGGATGCGTACCTCGTCCCGATCCCTGCCTCGCGAAAGATGTCCCGCGCCAGGTTCAACAGGATGCCGTCCGCCTGGCCATGGGGATTGGTGAAGTAATAAGGCGGAAACTCCAGGTAGAGAACAGACAGCACTCCCTGGTCCCGTTCCTCCGCATCCGACCCGACGGACGGCTGCGAAAGGAAAAGGACGCATGACAGGCAGACGAGGCCCACGATGCAGGGGAAATGCCACTTCATGCCGGGACATATAGCCCAGGTACGAATAAAATAAAAGCGGGCGGGACAAGCTGTTGCAACCAATCCCGCCCCATACTCAACTTCGCCGGAGAATTTCCTTCGCCGGAATCAGCGCCGTAGCCGCCGCACCCACGATATTGCCGGCCACGCCCGGGCCGTCACCGGCCACAAACAGCCCTTCCACCGCCGTTTCCAGATGCTTGCCCGTCTCCACCTGAGTGGCGAAGAACTTGATCTCCGGCGCATACAGCAGGGTCTCGTCGTTGGACACGCCCGGCACCACATTATTCAACTGCTCAAGCCCGTCCATCAGGTTGGTAACGATGCGCTCGGGCAGGGCCATGGCGATGTCGCCCGGCACCACGTTCTTCATGGTCGGCTCGATGTACCCGTTGCCGATCCGGTCCCAGGTGGACCGCCGCCCGCGCCGCAGATCGCCGAACCGCTGGAGAATGGGCTTGCCGCCGCCGATCAGCGTTGCCAGCCGTCCGATGGACTCGCCATACGCCTGGTTGTCCTCCACAGGGTCGTTGAGCACAACCTTGGACAGAAACGCGAAGTTCGTGTTCTCGGACTTGGTGTTCATCAATGCGTGCCCGTTGACGCAGACGAAATCCTGGTAGTTCTCCAAGGCGACGAAACCGCCGTAGTTGGTGCAGAAAGTCCGGGTCTGGTCGTCGTACTTGTTGGTGCGCACAAAAAACGTCGGGTCGTAAATGACCGAGCAGAGGTCCTGCATGATCTCATTATGGACCTCCACGCGCACGCCCACCTCAATGCCCCGCTGGGAAACCTCGATGCCGTGCTGGCGGACCACGCCAGCCACCCACTCCGCGCCCACGCGACCCGGAGCAAGGATCACGTTCTTGGCCGTGTACTCGCGCCGGTTGGTGGTCACGCCCGTGACCCTGCCCTTGCTCACCTGCACGTCCCTGACCTCTTCCGAGGTATGGAAAAACACGCCCTGCTCCCGAATATGGTCGGCCATGCCCGCGATGTGTCCGGGCAGATTGTCGCTGCCCAGGTGCTTCTGCTTGATGACCAGCAGGTCAATGCCGTGCTTGCGCGCCTGCTTGCGGATGTCCTTGGCCTTGTCCATGTCCGTGGGGAAGACCTTGCCGTCCATGCCGAAGCGGTTGAAGATTTCCTCGGTCTCGTCGATGAGCGCATGGGCCTCGGAGGTCCCCACGAACTGGGTCAGGTCGGTCTTGCCCAGCTTGTGGATGAAATTGAGCTTGCCGTCCGAGAACAGCCCGGCCCCGCCCACGCCGCACAAGATGTTGCACGGGCGGCACTTGATGCACTCCTGGTCGCCCGAGAGCGGGCAGTTGCGCTTGAGCGAACGCCGCCCCTTGTCGATAAGCAGCACGTCCAGATCCGAATGCTCGCCCAGATAATACGCGGCGAACAGTCCCGCCGGGCCGCCGCCCACGATAATAACGTCAAAATTGGTCTTTACGGTCATGATGCAGTCTCCTTTGCTCCCGCTACGCGGAAGATGCCTCCGGCGGCCGGGGGAAGGGGAGAGGGGAACCCTTTGTAAAGGGCTTCCCCTCTCCCCTTCCCCCGGTCCCCCATCCCCTCTCCCCTCTCCCCTCCTAAACTTTTTGATGCGCCTTCGGCGGGGAGGGTATTCAGGAATCCGGGGAATGTTCCGGGGTCTTGGATTTTCTTTCAACGCAAGTATGGCCCGCACTGGGGCGCTCCATAATGTGGGGCGCGCGCAGACGGGCCATGATAGACCGTAAGACACGGATTCGATAGATGTCAAGCCGCCGGGTCAGGCGATCATGTTCAGCAGGTGGCCGGTCATCTCCTCGGAGGCGCGAATGAAGGCGGTATTGGCGGAGAAGGCACGGCTGGTGGTCATCATGTTCACCATCTCCGTGCCGATGTCGGTGTTGGACTGCTCCACCCCGTCCACCACGGGGCCGGACGTGGTCGACTCATTGATGGAGGCCACGCGCACGCCCTCGCCCTCCGGCCCGGTTTCAAGGGACACGGAGGACGCCTTGAACTCCTCGGTGGAGACATTGGCGATATTATTGGCCGAGACCTGCTGGGTCGTGCCCAGCGCGTCCAGCGCCGAGAGATTGGTATCGATCATGATGGATCACCCCTTCGCGAGCATCGAAGGAAGCAGCCTGAAATCAGGATACCCGGATCGGCCCAAAGACGCAAGGATGCCTAAAACAGCACTTTGCCCGGCCAGGACATGATGAATGCGCCGCCGTCCTTGAACAAGCGGTCCGTCAGGGCCTTGAGCTCCACGGAGATGTCCTTTTTCGCGCCGATAATGAAAGAGACGTTCTCCTCGCTCCGGACCACGTTGTCATGCAGGGAACCGCCCCGGGTGGGACCGAGCTCGGTGAATCCGCCGGCCAGCTTGAGGACCTCCAGCTTGAACTCGTCCATCAGGGGCGCGCTGTCCGAACCGTCGGGCAGCACTTTGCCGATGACCACGAAATGGACCACGAAGGGTTCCTGTTCCCCGGCTTGGGCCGCACCGGCGGCAAGGACCAGACAAAGGCAGAAGATGAAGGGAAGAAAACGTTTCATGACACCCTCCCGGTGCTGAAGAGAGAAGGCCGCGCCCTGATCAGGAACCGCTCTCGATCACGGCAAAGGCCGAATGGTTATGGATGGACTCGAAGCTCTCCACCTCCACGGTGTACCAGTGAACCTGAGGGTGCTCGTCCAATCCCTTGGCGGCCTCCCGGACCACATCCTCCACGAAGGTGGGGTTGGCAAAGGCCGCCTCGGTGACGAACTTCTCATCCTCACGCTTAAGCAGCGAATACAACTGGCAGGAACCGGCCCGCTCGCCGATCTCGATCAGGTCCTCAAGCCAGAGGAAACCGTTGAAGCGGGTGCGGATGCGGACCTCGGCCCGCTGGGAGTGCGCGCCCTCTTCGGAAATGGCCTTGGAGCATGGGCAGACCGTCATCACCGGCACGTCCGCGCCCAGGGTGAAGGTCAGTTTGCCGTCCTTGAGCTTGCCGTCCACACGGCAGGTGTAATCCATGAACCCGCTCGCCCCGCTGCCCGGGGACTGCTTGCGCAGAAAAAAGGGAAATACGAACCGCACATGGGCGCTCCGGGCCTGAAGCCGCACCACCACATCATCAAGCAATGTCCGGAAGGAGTTGTAGTCAAGCTCGCCGGACCAGTGCTCCAACGCCTCCACGAATCGACTCATGTGCGTGCCCTTGAACTTGGCGGGCAGGTCCACCGAAAGCGATACCTGGGCCACGGTGTGCTGGATGCCGGACTGCCGGTCCCTAACAATGATCGGCAGGCGCAGTCCCTTCACACCCACCCTGTCGATGGGCATGGCGATGGCCGCCTGGTGCTTCTGTACGTCTTCCATTTGTAATACCTAGATTAATTCCGTCTGAATCGGCTGTTGAAACTTACAATTTGCACTTCGCTTTTTGCAAAAGCGACTTTTTATCTCACCCCACCCAAACCCGCCGAAGGCGCGCCAAAAGTTCAGGAGGGGAGAGGGGATGGGGCCTGGGGCCGCCTAAATCAAATCCCTGCCGGTAGTGGTCAAAGCGAGGTTGCCGTGCTTGACGCCCTTGGTGGAGATGAGCTTCTGGCCCAGAGCCTTGATGACATCGGCATCGCCCTTGAGGATGATTACTTCGAGGCAGTTGTGGTGATCCAGATGCACGTGCAGGGACGACTGGATGACATCGTGGTGGTCGTGCTGGATTTCTGTCAGCCGCTGGGAGAGCCCGGACTTGTGATGGTCGTAGACCAGGGTCAGGGTCCCGGCCAGATCGCCTTCGGCCTGTTCCCATTCGCGCTGTACCAGGGTGTTGCGAATCAGATCGCGGATGGCCTCGGAGCGGGTCTGATAGCTGCGCTCCTCACAGTGCTCGTCGAACTTCTGCAGCAGGTCGGAATCCAGTGAAACGCCGAAACGAATTGTCTTGCCCATATGTCCTCCAATCTAGGGGATGGTGATTTCCCACAGGTTTACCGTGGCGTTCTGGCCGCACAGGGCGACCTTTTCCACGGTCAGCTTTTCTGCCGCAAAGCCTTCGGCGCGCAACTCGTCCCACACCGGGCGGGACACAGTGCGCACAGGCTCTCCGATCCAGATCTTGCCGCCCGGCGCGAGCGCATGGCGAAAAAGCCTGATCAGGGGGTCGAAAAACCGCTTTTCATAGAGCACGTCTCCGCCCCAGATGAAGTCGAATACGCCTTCGGCCAAGGCGGGATACCGCCAGTCCATGACCAGCCAGAGAGGCTGCTCCACTTTGTTCAGTGCGGCATTGTGCCGGGCGAAGCTGACGGCGGGCCACTCGTAGTCGAAGGCCGCGACCTGCGCGCCTGCATCGGCGGCGATCATGCCGGTCAGTCCGAGCCCGCAGCCGATGTCCAGACAACGGCACCCCTTGAGGCGATCCGCGTTGCGCAGGATGTGCCGCCCCAGCAACACGCTGGCAGGCCAGACCTCGGCCCAGTACGGCAGCCGCTCATCCTCATCCAAATCGTCGTCGCCCATGGCGTCCCAGAGCGCCTCCATGTCGGCGGCTCGGTCCAACAGCCAGACGCGGCCGTCCACGGCCACCTCCACGCGCGATCCGGGATCGGGAACGGTAAGACGTGTTGTGCTCATAACCGAACCGAAACTACACCCGCTTCGTGTTATCGTCAACGCGATTCGTAATACTACTTCCATCATAAACCGCACACCGGCCAGGAGGCCGCTTTACTGTCTCAATTCCATTACCGCAGGCTGCCGATTTCTCGACCGAAAAAGCCACCCCGCGTCATCTTTTTGGCGGATTGGGCGCTTTATTCGCTCAAGTGGGAAAACAGAGCGGAAAGCGTCATTTTTTTTACTGTTTTCAACATTTTTTTCCCGTGTTAAAAGGGCTTGATTGGCAACTTTGCAATATACCACTTTCAAGAGGAGAGAGAATATGATTCCCGAAGATCTGAAGTACACCAAATCCCACGAGTGGGTCATGATCGAAGGCGACGTGGCCACTGTCGGCATCACCGATTTCGCCCAGGAGCAGCTCGGCGATATGACCTTCGTGGAACTGCCTGAAGTCGGCGACACCTTCGAGGCCGGTTCCGAGATGGGCTCCGTCGAGTCGGTCAAGGCCGCCAGTGAAATTTACTCCCCGGTCTCGGGCGAGGTCATCGAGGTCAACGAAGAGCTGGAGGACGCCCCGGAAAAGGTCAACGAAGAACCGTACGGCGACGGCTGGATGGTCAAGTTCAAGATCAAGGGCGAGCCTGAAGGGCTCCTGGACGCCGAGGAATACACCTCTCTGGTAGAATCCGAGGCCCACTAAGCGCTTTTCAGGGCCGGGACGAACCGTCCCGGCCCTTCTTTTACGACATCATACAGGCTGCCCGCAGCGCCCGCCAGGCCGACACCCAGGCTCCGGCATCCCGATCGTTCGACCCGGGAAATACGCACCAAGGGCAGCCGTGAGGAAAAACCACATGCCTTACGTACCGCATACGGACGATGAAGTCCGTGACATGCTCGCCACCATCGGGGTCGACTCCATCGAAGACCTCTTCGCCGAGATCTCCAGCGATATGCGGCCCGCGAGCTTCGACATGCCCGAGGGGCTGAGCGAAATGGACGTGCTCACCAAGCTGGAGGCCATGGCCGCCAGAAACGCCACGGACCGCGTCAGCTTCCTGGGAGCGGGTTTCTACGACCACTACATCCCGGCGGCAGTAGACGCGCTGACCATGCGCGGCGAATTTTACACCGCCTACACTCCCTATCAGCCCGAGGCTTCCCAGGGCACCCTCCAGGCCATTTTCGAATACCAGACCGCTATCACCCGACTCCTGGGCATGGAGTGCGCAAACGCATCGGTCTACGACGGCGGCACCGCCCTGTACGAGGCGCTGATGATGGCCGTGCGCAAGACCAAGCGACGCAAGATCGTCGTCTCCGAGGCATTGAACCCCATCTACAGGGTCATGCTCGCCTCCTACACCTCCAACCTGGACATCGAATTCGTCACCGTGCCGCACAAGGACGGCCAGACCGACATCGAAGGGCTCAAGGCAGCCATTGACGGCGAGACCGCAGCCCTGCTGGTCCAGAACCCGAACTTCTTCGGCTCCATCAACGACTTCACCGAGCTGTTCAACGCATGCCGCGAGAACAAGGCCGTGTCGGTTATCTCCTCCTACCCGGTGCTGCAGACCCTGCTGAAGACGCCCGGAGACATGGGCGCGGATATCGCCGTGGCCGAAGGGCAGTCCCTGGGCCTGCCACTCTCCTTCGGTGGTCCGTACCTGGGCATCATGACCTGCACCAAGAAGATGGTCCGCCAGATGCCGGGCCGTATCGTGGGCCGGACCGAGGACTCCGAGGGCCGCACCGGCTACGTGCTCACCCTGCAGGCGCGCGAGCAGCACATCCGCCGCCAGAAGGCCACCTCCAACATCTGCTCCAACCAGTCGCTCTGCGCCCTGCGCGCCCTGGTGCACATGTGCGCCCTGGGTGAGATGGGCTTGAAGCGGGCCGCCCGCGTGTCCGTGGAGCGCGCCCACGTCTGCGCCGAACGGCTCACGGCCATAGACGGCGTGGAAATGCTGACCAAGGGCCCCTTCGGCAACGAATTCGCCGTGACCCTGCCCATTAACGCCTACGAGGCCATCGCTCGGCTGACCGAGCGCGGCTATGTGCCAGGCTTCCCCCTGGGCCGCTACTACAAGGACCTGGAAAACGGGCTCCTCGTGGCATGCACCGAAAAGACCAGCGAAGAACAGATCGGCATCTTTGCCGAGATGCTCAAAGGAGCGCTCAAATGAAGACCATCTTTGATAAATCCGTAGCCGGGCGCGAAGGCTGCTGGCCCTGCGAAGGCATGGCCGAAGAGGCCTACATCCCCGCCGAACTGCTCCGCCAGGGCGAGATAGGCCTGCCCTCGGCCAGCGAACTGGACGTGGTCCGCCACTTCACCAAGCTCTCCCAGCGCAACTTCGGCGTGGACGGCAACTTCTATCCCCTGGGGTCTTGTACCATGAAGTACAACCCCAAGTTCACCGAAAACGTGGCTGCCCTGCCCGGCTTCACCCGGCTCCACCCGGTGCTGCCGCAGCTCCAGGGTGCCGGCGGACTCTGCCAGGGCGCGCTGGAGGTCATGTTCGAGACCGAGCGGCTCCTGTCCGAACTCACCGGCATGGCCGCCTACACCCTGCACCCCATGGCCGGAGCGCACGGCGAACTGACCGGCGTCATGCTCATGGCCGCCTATCACAAGGACAAGGGCAACAAGAAGACCAAGGTCATCGTGCCCGACTCGGCCCACGGCACCAACCCGGCTTCCGCCGCCATCGCGGGCTACGAGGTCATCTCCATCGAATCGGTGGACGGCATCGTCAGCCCCGAGGCCCTGGCCGAAGTCCTGGACGACGAAGTGGCGGGCATGATGATGACCTGCCCCAACACTCTGGGGCTGTTCGAGAAAAACCTGCCCAAGATCGTGGAGATGCTCCGCGAGGTGGACGCCCTGCTCTACTATGACGGAGCCAACCTCAACGCCATCATGGGCAAGATGCGCGTGGGCGACGTGGGCTTCGACATCGTCCACCTGAACCTGCACAAGACCTTTGCCACGCCCCACGGCGGCGGCGGTCCCGGCTCCGGCCCGGTGGGCGTCAGCGAAAAGCTCGTGCCCTACCTGCCTATCTCCCGCGTTGAAAAGCAGGAGGACGGCCAGTTCCGCCTCAACTACAAGCACCCGAAATCCATCGGCTACGTGGCCCCGTTCTACGGCAACTTCGGCGTAGTGCTCAAGGCCTACGCCTACATGCTGCGACTGGGTGGCCCCGGCCTTACCCGGGCCACCGAGAACGCGGTCCTGGCCGCCAACTATATGCGCAAGCGGCTGGCCGACCACTTCGAGGTGCCCTACAACCGCATCTGCATGCATGAATTCGTGGCCTCCGCCGCGGGACAGGCCAAGGCGGGCGTGCACGCCATCGACATCGCCAAGGCGCTGCTGGACAAGGGCCACCATGCCCCCACGGTCTACTTCCCGCTCATCGTGCCCGAAGCGATCATGATCGAACCCACCGAGACCGAGAACAAGGAGACCCTTGACCGGTTCATCGACGACCTGATCGAAATCGCTGAGCTGGTCGACACCACCCCCGAGGCCATAACCACCGCTCCGGTCACCCTGCCGGTCACCCGGCTGGACGAAACCCGTGCGGCGCGCTCCATGGAGCTGACCGATGACTTATGATCTCGTGGTGATCGGCGCAGGCCCCGGCGGGTTTGACGCTGCCGTGGCCGCCGCCGGATATGGACTGAAGACCGCGCTGGTGGAGAAGGACTTCCTCGGGGGCACCTGCCTCAACCGGGGCTGCATCCCCACCAAGCTCTGGCTGGGTGCTACCTCGGCCATCGACGAGCTGCGCAATCAGGCCAAGATGAAGGTCGCCTCCGGCGAGGTCGTGGTGGACTTCCCGGCCCTCCAGGCGCGGGTGCAGAAGCACTTGTCCGGAACCCGCAAGGCCATGGCCATGCAGCTCAAGAAGCTGGGCGTGGACCTGGTCGAGGGCTTCGGCAAGCTGACCGGCGAGGGCAAGGTGACCGTGGACACGGCTGACGGCGAACAGGTGCTGGAATACAAGAACCTGATCCTGGCCTCCGGGTCCAAGCCCATCTTCTTCCCCGGCCTGGAACCGGACGGCGAGTGCGTGCTCGACTCCGACATGTTCCTGGCACAGGAAACCATGCCCTCCTCGCTGATCGTGGTCGGCGCGGGTTTCATCGGCCTGGAAATGGCCCAGGTGGCCCACCGCTTCGGCGCGAAGATCACGGTCATCGACGCCATGGACCGAGTGGCCCCGCTGGAGGACCCCGAAGTCTCCTCGGCCCTGCACTCGGTATTCAAGCGCTGGAAATGGGATGTGCTCCTGGAGCAGCGCGTGGCGGGCGTCACTACCGTGGACGGCCAGGGCGTTCTGACCCTGGACAACCGCGAAAAGATCACGGCGGACAAGATTCTGGTCACCGTGGGACGCGGTCCGGTTACCGACGGCATGGGACTCGCTGAAGCGGGCGTGGAGCTGCTCTTCAACAAGGTCAAGGTGGATGAACACCTCCAGGCCGCACCGAACATCTACGCCATCGGCGACGTCAACGGCGAGATCCAGCTGGCCCACGCGGCCGCGCACCAGGCCCACTACGTGGCCGCGCGCATCGCTGGCAAGGCGGACACCCCCTACGCTCCCGGCCCGGTGCCCAGCGTGCTCTACGGCTCGCCCGAAGTCATGCGCGTGGGGCTGATGCCCAACGAGGCCTTCCTCATGGACTTCGACACCGCCGAGGTCTCCAAGGCTCCCCTGGCGGCCAACCCCATGGCCCAGGCCCACGCGGCCACCCAGGGATTCGTCAAGGTGGTCTGGTCCGGTGGCAAGGTCGTCGGCGTCACCGCCGTGGGCCACGATGTCTCCCGGCTGACCCTCGGGGCAACGCTCATAGTGGAACAAGGCTGGACCGAAGAGGACGTCCACAAGACGATCTTCTCCCATCCGTCCCTGGACGAATCACTGCTGATGGCCCTCAAGGCCGAAAGGACCAAGGTACAATGATCCTCGACGTCCTGGAAAACGCGGACGCCTATGTGGCCATGAATCCGCACTTCACCAAGGCCTTCGCCTTTCTGCGGCAGCCCGGTCTGGACCGGCTCGCCGAGGGCAGGCACGAAGTGGACGGCGAGAACGTCTACGCCGTGGTGGCCATGGGACCGGGACGCAAGCCCGAGAATGCGCTCATTGAGACGCACGACCGCTATATCGACATCCAGTTCGTCCTGAAAGGCATGGACACCATCGGCTGGAAGGCGAGAAAGGATCTCGGCCCTGCCACGGAGGCCTCCGACCCGCGAAGCGACGTGGCGTTCTACCCCGACGCGCCGTCCGTGTGGACGCCGGTGGGACCGGGCATGTTCGGCATCTACTTCCCCGAGGACGGGCACTTGCCCATGATCTCGGAAGGCGAGCTGCACAAGGTGATCATGAAAGTGGCGGTCTGAAGACCATAAAACAGAATCAACAATACCGGGGGCCGACGCATGTTCTAGCGTCGGCCCCCTTTTTTTCAGAAATCATATCGTTATCCCCGAGACTGAAATCAGCGGTTGAAGCCGCCTCCCGGCGGCGATTGTCAGGTGATTTCGCCTCCGGCGGGCAAGGACTGGCGCCCTTGCATCCCCTTCTCGCTCCTCCGGAGCGGATGTGAGGCATTCCGATCTGTTTAATCGACAATAAATTTAAATAATTCAATCCTTGACAGACAGAACAAGGGTAAAACAGAGGTATTGGCATTTCCGAAGCCCCGGCTCCGGTCTTTCAATTGGGCAGCCCGTCCGCCATCGCCTATGGTGAGAAAAAGGAGGCTGTCATGCACGAACAAATCCGCCACTATGAAGACAAGCTGCGTTACGAAATCGATTCCTGGGACCTGAACGAATCCGTAAAACGGGAAGAGAACGTGGTCGTCATCGACGCCCGCTCACCTGAAGCCTACGAAGCGGAACACATCCCCGATGCCATCAACGTCCCCCACCGGACCATGAATGAAAAGGCCACGGCCGCCTTTGACAGGGAAGCGCTCTACGTCACGTACTGCGACGGCATAGGCTGCAACGCCTCCACCAAGGGCGCGCTGAACATGGCCCGGCTGGGCTTTCGAACAAAGGAGCTGATGGGCGGACTGGACTGGTGGAAGCGGGATGGGTACCCCACGGAAACCGATGGTGCTAAGCAGCCAATTTCCTGCGGCTGTGGCTAGACGAGAAAAGACAAAAAATAAACCGGAAAGCCCACAGAACGAGGACTTTCCGGTTTTTAATATCAATCACCCGGCCACAGTGGCAGCTCTGGGATCGTACCCTTCGACCCCGTCCATTCGGACCGCTGCCTCGCGCCTGTTCTCCAACATACGGATAACCGGATCGAGTTCAGCCCCGAGCATGTAGCCCTGGATGGACACCGAGTTGGCGAAGTTCAGCCATGTCAGCGCATACAAGGCCCGGGATACCCGCGACCGGAACCGAGGCTCAGCCGCCTGGTTGATCTCCACCCGCAGGGTACGCAGGCCGGGCACTCCTCCCTTTCGAAAGGAAAGCACCTCCCCAAACCGGACCATGGCGTAACCGAACGGCGTGTAAATCGAAAAGCGGTCGTCCAACACCTTGAGCATGGGCTGCCGCCGCATGGCCGCCAGCACGCTGATAGCGTTGATGCAGAAGAAGACCATGGTCACCAGCACCACGGCCAGCCGGGTGTCGGCATGTTGAATGTTGATGAACCCGGCCACAGCCAGGCCCAGGAAAACGGCCGCAAGAATCACGCAGCCCCTGACACTCCTCTCATTGGGATGAATCTTTATTGGTACGTACAGCATAGGTGCACCTTGTTTTCGGCTATGATTGCGGCTGACCGGCGGCCAGCCCCCGAAACCAGGCACTCCTCCCGCGGGCCGAATCGGCCCGAGCCCTGAACACGGTCGATGGATGAAGCGGCAACGGCTTCTCCACGATAAAACGGCGGCGCGCGAAGCAGTCGCGCACGGCAGAGACGGGTGTGATGGAAATTGGATACGGACATGCCTGCTCCTCCTGCCGGTATGTCTCCGGCGGGGAAGCAGCCTTGAGCAAGGTGTATTTACCTTATCCGAAAGATACGGGGCATGCAACCAATCCGTTTAAAACGCTCCCAAGACTCCGAGGCAGTCATGCAAAACAGCAGAACGCCGGATTAAAAAGGGATGGGATGAAAGCGGAAGACAGAGCGGGAATCCGCCCCAAAACTAATGAACGGAGCGCGATTCCGGCTCGGAGGCGAAGAAGCCTCCCTGCTTCGGTATATCCAGAGCAAGCAACCCTTCTAGGGATAGGTCGGGGCCGACCCACAGCTTGCCGGAGGTGCGGTAGCCTCGCGCCAGCCGCTTGGCGTGGTCCAGTGCCGTACCGATCTGCTGAAGATATTCGTCCTTGGGGAAACGGAACTCGGCTTCATGGGCCCAATCCGGCTTTGGCTCTTCGGGAGGCCAGGAGATGGGATTGTGCAGCCGCCAGATGACCGTATCCGGGGTATGGGAGACCATGACCCCGTCGTCGATCCCCTGGCAGGCAGGATTGCCGCAGTCGCAGGTATAGATGAAAAACTCACCGGAGAGGGAAGCCGAATTCACCAGGGCCACGGGGTCCACATAGACATTGACCTCATGCAGGTACTGCCCGTCCACGGACAGGTTGAGGTCGATATAGGCGTCCTCCGGATACTTCTCGTCCAGAGACAGGGTGGCGGTTATGCGGATCTCGTTCATGGGTATTCCTTGCTCAACGGGCTGGCTTTCGACCGAAGCAAGGGCTGTAGCACACAACCTGGTTCAGGACAACGGCTCCCCAATTGCCCGTCCCGCGCTACTCGCCGCTGATCTCATCCTTGACCGCCGCCGAGTTGTAAGCCGCGTTGATGGCGGACTCCGTCAGGGTGCCTGCCAGTTTGCCGTCTGTCGTGGACAGGACCGGCAGTTGGGACACGCCGCGCTCGGTGAGCAGATCCAGGGCGTGTTGCAACGTGTCGTCCGTGGTCACGGTGGCCAAGTTGTGGCTGGCTATGTCATGGGCGATGATCAGCCCCGGGAATCCCCGCTCTCCCAGCAGGGTACGGATGTCGCGGAAGGAGATGATGCCCGTGAGCCGCCCCTCCTCATTGCGCACGTACAGGTAGGGCGCATTCTCGGTCTTGAAGGTCCAGATGATCTGCTCCAGGGGCAGGGATTCAGGAACGGTCACCATCTCTTCGGTCATGACCTCCTTGACCAGGAGATTCTCAAGCAACAGCCTATCCCGCCCGGCCTGGATATCGATACCCCGCCGAAGGAGCTTGGTGGTGTAGATGGACGCACGATCTATGGTCGAATTCATGACCGTGGCCGTGATGCAAGTGAGCATGAGCGGCAGGATGATGGAGTAGGTGCCGGACATCTCGAACATGATCAGGATGGCGGTGATGGGGGCATAGGTGGTGCCTGCCACCACGCCGCCCATGGCCACCAGGGCATAGGCGCCCGGCAGGGCTGTCTGGCCCGGCAGCAGCATGTGCAGCACGCCGCCGAAGGCGCCGCCGGTCATGCAGCCGATGAACAGGGACGGCGCGAAGATGCCGCCGGACCCGCCAGATCCCAGGGTGAGGGACGAGGCCAGGATCTTGACGAAGACGAGCACGAACAGAAGCTTCACGTCCATGGAGTGGGTCAGGGCCTGATTCATGGCGCCGTAGCCCACGCCGAAGACCTGGGGAAAGACCGCAAAGACACATCCGAGCAGCGCACCACCGATGGCGGGCTTGATCCACTCCGGTATGGGCATGGCGTCGAACCAGTCCTCGAACTTGTAGAGCGTCCTGGTGAAGGCCAGCCCCACAAGGCCGGAGAGGATGCCGAGAATGGGATAAAAGCAGAACTCCCACAAGGAGACGATGGAGTGCTCCGGTATCTGAAAATGTGGAAAATCGCCGAAATAGTAGCGGGAAATTGTCGTGGCCGTGACCGAGGACAGGACTACCGGAGAGAACTGCATCAGCCCGAAATCGCCGATGATGATCTCCAGGGCAAAGAGTACCCCGGCAATGGGAGCATTGAAGGTGGCGGCAATGCCCGCCGCCGCGCCGCAGCCGACCATGGTCCGCATGCTCCCGCTGGGAACGTGAAACAACTGGCCGATGGATGAACCGATGGACGAACCGATCTGGACCATGGGGCCTTCCCGGCCCACGGAACCGCCCGAGCCGATGGTCACGGCAGAGGCGAAGATCTTTGCTGCGGCCACACGCTTCCTGATCCGCCCGCCCCGGAGGGCGATGGCCTGGATGACCTCGGGTACGCCGTGTCCCTTGGCCTCGCTGGCGAAGAAGCTGACGATTAATCCGACCACCAGTCCGCCGGCGGCAGGCATGAGCAGCTTCATCCATAGCGGTATGGTGTCCGCCACATGCAGCATGTCACCGGTGTCCTGGTAGAACACCCACTGCATGTATTTCATGATGAACTTGAACAGGACCGCGCCATAACCGGCCAGCACGCCGATGATGATGGCGAGAAAAAGATATTGAACATTGGGCCGTCTGAGCCGCTTCATCAGCGGTTCAACCCGTTTTTCGGGCATGAAGACTCCGTCGGTTCTCGGTTTGCTGCGGTTGACAATGGATGCGCCCGATATAATTCACCGTAATTCCATCCTACCCCGTCTGCCCGCGCAACGCAACGCCCTCTTGGCTTGAGTGAACCCGGGAAAAAAGGTACGGGGAGTCGTTCCGCGAAACAGAACACCCAACCGGAGAACACGCATGCCCAAATACGAGATCAATCCCCTGCAGCCCAAACCCGAATTCGACATCATGTATTTCATGGAGATCGCTGGAGAAAGCCGTATCGACCAGGAGATCATGGATGAGTTCGAGCCCTACTGGGACAAGTGGGCCGCTGAGAACATCAAGGCCTATGAACTGAAGAACACCGAGGGCGAAGGCAAATTTCTGCTTATTTACCTCGACGAGGAAGTGGACAACACCATCGAAGGCATCTGGCAGGACTCGCCCACCCACGGCCTGCTCTTCCACGCCATGGCAATCACCATGGTCATGAGCTCCGCCCAGGGCTTCGTGCCGGAACTGTCCGACGGCAAATGCGCCCCGCTGCCCCGTCCGGGCGAAGGCATCCTTGGAGCCTTCGACGAACTCGGCCTGACCTGGAACGACGAGGGCACGGTCAACCGCAAATACGCGGTCCTCACCCCCTACCCCTACACCGGCGGGTGCGAGGTCTGCTACCTGAGCGCAACCTGCCCCAAAAGCACGGTGGCCAAGCAGTAACACGACATTTACGATCGGGGGCCTCTTTGTCAGGCTCCCGATCTTTTCCCCTCCAGGGCTGTATACGGCCCAACAAGCCGCCAAACAATCGGAATAGGGCCTAGAAATAGGCCAACTTCTGGGGCGGCGTCTTGCCCTCGAAGAATTCCTCCACCCGGACCTTGTCCGCAGAACTGATCTTGAGATCCGAGACGGTCGGAATCATTCCCATGCCGCCGTAGGTCTTCACGGCGCGATCGATGAAATCCGCGTCCACGAAAGCCGCCCTGAGGGTGACGGGGCTTCCGCCCCAGCTTACGGTGAGCGGCAGGACCGGATCGCGGTCCGGCAACCTGGTGATGAGATTACCGGTCCGAATCAACACCTCGCTTACCTTGTCGGGAAACGTCCCGCCCAGCCTGGCCAATTGCTCCACAAAGGCGGGCATGACCGCCAGGTAGTAGTATTGGTCAATCTTGCAGGCCATGGACCTGCCCGGCATGTTGAGCATCCAGGGCTGGTCGGCAAATGCCCGTCCCAGGGCCTGCTGTAGTCGTTCCAGGGTCTCGGTGTAGTCGCTCAGCGGCATGATGGCGCTCCTTGGTGCGTGCTTCTCCTTCAGTCGATCCTCTTCAATGCGATCCGGGCAGCCGGATCAAAGAAAAACGCCCCGACGAGCGGGGCGTTCAAAATGACCTGTTATTTTTGGGTCGCGAAGCGTTCCAGGTACCGGGCGTGCAGTTTCCCGTCCACCTTGGCCTTGATGGCGCCGACATCCCCGGCTCGGGGAGCCAGTTCCTCCAGTTTCGCCGGGATGATCCGCTCGCAGAATTCGCTGCGCCCGTAGGTATTCAGATTGACGTGCGTATCGTGAGCCACGACGTAGCAGGCCACGACCTTGGCGGCATAATAATTTTCGTAAGCATCCGGAATATCGCCGGACTTTTCCGCGCACTTAGCCTTGATGAAATAGGCGTAGCCCAAATCCATCAGGCTGTCGGGCGAGGCGATGGTGCTGTCGAGATACGGCAAGGCCGAAGCGCAATCGCCCTGCTTGTAGAAGCCCTGTCCGATATCCAAATCATTCTTCTGCGCACCGCAGGCGGCCAGCAGCAGGGCCATGCCCAATACGGCGGCCATCAGCGTGAACCTGTTCATCATCCTGTCCTCTCTGAAAAAGATTGGTATTACGTATGTATTGGAGTAGCCCAAGTGGCAAATGATGTCCATAACCTCTATCAATCCCGCACGCCAAGCCGTCGATCCAGCAGCAGCAGATCGGCCACGGTCAGTGCCAGCATGGCCTTGAGCACCGGGTTGATGCGCGGGATGGCCGAAATATCATGCCGGCCGCCGACCATTATGAAGGTCTCCTCGCCCCTGGTGGTCACGGTCTGCTGCTCCTGCAGGATGGACGGGATGGGCTTGATATACGCCCGAGCAACCACGTCCTGCCCCGATGAGATGCCGCCGAGGATGCCGCCCGCGTTGTTGGACAGAAAGCCGTCCTTGCCGATGGGATCGTTGTTCTGGCTTCCCCGGGACCTGGCTGCGGCCATGCCGGAGCCTATTTCCACGCCTTTGACCGCGCCCACGCTCATCAGGGCGTGCGCCAGCCTGGCGTCGAACTTGCCGAAGACCGGCTCGCCGAGCCCTGCGGGTAGACAGGTGGCACGAACCTCGACCACGCCGCCCAAGGTGTCCTCTTCACTCTTCACCTCTTCCACGTGCGCCATCCACTTGTCGATCACGTCCGGGTCGGGGCTGAAAAACGGCCTGTCCTGAGCCCCCTCGAAATCCGTGACCTTGGCCGGGATGCCGCCCAGCTCCACGGTGTAGGCATAGATTGAAATGCCTTCGGTGCGCAGTAGCTCCTGGGCAATGGCCCCACCCGCCACGCGGGACACGGTCTCACGCCCGGAGGCACGCCCGCCGCCACGGTAGTCGCGGAATCCGTACTTTGCGTTGTAGGTGAAGTCGGCGTGGCCGGGCCGGAACACATCCTTGATCTTGGAATAATCGTGGGAACGCTGGTTGGTGTTCTCCACGTAAAACCCGATAGGCGTGCCTGTGGTCTTGCCCTCGAATACGCCGGATAGCAGCCGAACCTGGTCCGGCTCATTGCGAGAGGTGGCCGAAGGGCCGCCCTGCCCTGGTCTGCGCCGGTCCAGCTCCCGCTGAATGATGCTCTCGTCCAGGGAAATGCCCGCGGGACACCCGTCGACCACGCCGCCCAGGCCGGCCCCGTGCGACTCGCCGAAGGTCGTCAGTTTGAAAAGTTCGCCGAACGTGTTGCCGCTCATGTCTTCCCCCTAATATTTGTCTATGCGCGAGATGTCGTCCATCTTGCCGATGATGACGATGACGTCACCCTCCTCGAACACGAGGTCCGCCCTGGGAACGAAGGAAAACTCGGCCTCGTCCTTCTTGCGGAAGGCCACCACCTGGACGTGGTATTTGTTGGTCAGGTCCAGATCGCGCAAGGTCTTGCCGGCCCAACGATCCACGCGAATCTCCCGCGTTGCCACGTCGGACCCGAGCCCGAAATAATCGTGGATGCCCAGGCTGGTCATGCGCTGGGCCAGCTGGAAGGCCACAAAGGCCTCCGGGAAAACCACATGGGGCACCCCGAGCTTGTAGAGCACCCGCTCGTGCTCCTCGCTGATGGCCTTGACCCAGATGTCTTCCACGCCGAGGGACTGGAGGTTGAGCACCACCAGGATGGAGGCCTCCATGGAGTCGCCGGTGGAAACCACCACCTTCTCCAGGTCCTTGAACCCGACCTGCTCCAGGGCTTTCTCATCCGTGGCGTCGGCCTTGTAGACGTGGGCCAGCCGGTCCTGTGCCCGACGGACGTGGTCGCCGTCGTTGTCCACTCCGACCACCTCGTGACCCAGGCTGGTCAAAGCCTCGGCCAGCGAATAGCCGAACTTGCCCAGCCCGATGACACCGATTTCATTTTTCTCCGGCATATGCTTCTCCCGGCTCAACCGAGGGGCAGGTCTGCCCTGGGCAGCTCAAAACGCCGCTCGGTCTGCCAACTGTGCAGGGCGGACAACAGCCACATGGGGCCGAGTCTGCCAACAAACATCAATATGATAATCATGGTCTTCTCCGCGCCGTTGAGCGAGCTGGTCAGCCCGGTGGAGAGTCCCACCGTGCCGAACGCGGACACAACCTCGAACATGTTGTTCATGAATTTGCCGCGCCCCATGAGGTAATGATCCCCGGCGCTCTCCAGGGTAGTCAGGACCATGGTCCCGACGGCCACCAAAAGCATGGCGACGGTGAACAGGGTGATGACCTTGTTCACGGCCCTGTGGCTCAGGGCGTAGCGCCCTATCTGAATCTGGTCGTGCCCCCTGAACTGGGCCGCGACGAAACTGCACAGGGCGCGAAAGGTAGTGGTTTTGATACCGCCAGCACAGGAGCCCGGCGAACCGCCGATGAACATCAGCCCGAGCATGACCACGAGGGAGACGTTGGTCAGCGCGCCGATGTCCACGGTGTTGAACCCGGCGGTGCGACAGGTGACCGACTGGAAGAGCGCGGTCAGCACCCACTCGGAGAGGCTCTCCGGAGCATTGCCCGCCGCACCCTCGGCCAGGAAGATGGCCACGGCCCCGATGACGACCAGGAGGAGGGACGTCTTGAGCACGATGGAGGAATGCCAACTGAGCAGCGGCGTCCCCCTGCGCAGAGCCTTGGGATCGAACACTGCGGTCTTGGCCACCTCGTAACACTCGTTGATGACGTAGAATCCGAGTCCGCCCGCAGTGATAAGCAGGATGAAGACCGAATTGATCCCGGCGTTACCGCTCCACTGGGACAGGGAATCGGGATACAGGGAAAAACCCGCGTTGCAGAAGGCGGAAACGGAGTGAAATACGGCTGAATACGGATAAAATCCAACGGGGTCCATTATCCAGAGCAACAATGCGCCTACGGCTTCGAGCAGGAACGTCACTCCGACGACACGGCCCAGGAACTTGGCCAGGCTGAAAGAGGGATCGTGCAGCAGAGTCTGGCCTACGGCCATGCGGTCACCCAGGGAAACGCGCTTGCCCAACAGATGGATGAACAGTGTCGTGTAGGTCATGATGCCCAGTCCGCCGAGCTGGATGAGCAGGAGGATGACATCCTGGCCCAGGCGCGAGAAATGGGAGCCGGTGTCCACAACGATCAGCCCGGTGACGCACATGGCCGATGTGGCCGTGAACAATGCGTCCACAAAAGAGAGTGTGCCGCCGGGATGGCTCACGTCCAGGTACAGGGCGGTGGCTCCCGCGAAAATGGCTCCGGCGAATACCCAGACGGGCAGCCAGTATGGTGAAAAGATTTTTATGCGCATGAGTTCGTCCGTGTGGCGGCCCCCCGAAAGCTTCGGCCCGGCCACGTCTCCCACAGTCTATATGCCTGTCGGGACAACGTGTCAAAAAGACTCAGGAAAGGCGCTCCACCTCGACCAGGGCCCGATCAACGACCGTCTCCAGGGTGTCGCCTGAAACTATGGCGTCCGCGCACCCCTCGTACAGCGGGGCACGTTCGGCCAAAACCTCGCGCACCTCTTCCACTATGGGCTTGCCCGTAAGCGAAGGCCGCTGCGCCTCGTTGGGGTCGCGCGCCAGCCTGGCGGCCAACTCTTCGGGCTCGGCCTTCAGGTAGAGAACGATTCCGGATTTGAGGATATCGCGATTGGCGGTGCGCAGGACGATGCCGCCGCCACACCCTATCACGCGGGGCTCTTCTTCGGCCACACGGGCCAGCACCCCGCTCTCTGCGTCGCGGAAGACGTCCCAGCCCTCGGCCTCGATGTAATCGGCGATCTCCATGCCCACTGATGCGACCAGTTCATGGTCCGTATCAATGAAGGCCGCACCAAGCCGCCCTGCCAGCAACTGGCCCACACTCGTCTTGCCGCAGGCCCGGGGCCCGATTAGAAACACGTTTCGTTTCAGCTTCATAACCAGGAACCCTAGTGCAAAACGGTTCGGGATTCAATGTGTTGCTTTGCTCTCGACCGGCGATAAAAAATCTGCAAACGGCGGCTTTCTTCCATCGCTTTCCCGGCATGAACTTTTTGTAAATAATCCCTGCGAGCTCACCGAGACACCCCGAAAATTTAGCTGTTCCTGGCTTCGACGGGGAGTCCTAAAAGGATTTCTGATTCGACAGGAGGATTGGAGAACCCCAGAGGAACAGGTTAACCAACTGAAAAATAGAGTAATATTGGATAATCGCCCTGTTGATTTCAATCTGAAAAAGAAAGGGATTTCCGGATCACTGAAAAATTTTCCATCAATTTGATTTATTGCTTGCCTTTAATAAGAATAGTTACTATTAATTAGTCATGAAGAACGAACAAACCTGTACCAAGACACGTGAAGTCGCCATTGAGCTGGGCGATTGCCGCTCATGCCAGGGCTGTATCGATCTCAACCCCGACGTATTCCAATGGGATGAAGCACTGGACATGCCCTATGTGTGCCGTTCCAAGGTTACCGAGGAAGAAGTCCGGGACATCATGAACACCTGTCCCGAAGGATGCATAGTTTTCGTAGATTGCTGATTACCCATTGCCATTCCAACTCCTCTGCAACGCAGTCGGCGGTTTCTCCTCAACCGTCGGCTGTCGTTGTTTTCGGCCGCCGCTTTAGCCCTTCTTCGGCATGGGCGGCAGGGAGCATGATTCGCTGCAGCACGTCCCGTAAATGAAACCGCAATAGGTGTGAAAGACACGGGTCTGCTTTTCCCGCTGCTCATCGGTGAGGGGCTTTATCTCGGCCGAAGCGACCATCTCGGCCAGTCTGGCATAGTCCGGCACCGCGTTCATGGACCGGGCGACAACTTCGCCGGTGCGGACGTCCAGCAGGGAGGCGTCCATGGTGTCGGTGACCAGGGCATAGGCCACAGGCCCGCCCTCAATGAGCCTGCCCGCGCAGACAGTCTCCCGCTCGAAGGAGCCCACATCGCCTGCGCAGAAGACGACCACCAGCATGGGCCTGCCATCCTCATCGTAGACCACGAGGTCAAGCGGCCGCTCGAACTCCTCCCCTTCCACGCAATACGTGAGGGGCACCTTGGCCTTGAGTTGGGCTTTTGGGTAGCCCTTTTCCTCCACCAGCAGGCGCGCCAGGGCCTGGCGAAATTCCTCGAAGGTAGTCTCGTCTATTTCCTCACCGGTCAGGTAGTCGCGGAGTGTTCCGCCCAGACTCGCCTCATGCATGGTTAGGTCTCCTTTTTTTCAGAGTAATTACTGAGAGAGGTTGAAGCAAGAAGGAAGAGAAAAGGAAGCCGCCTTTCTGGCGGCGATGACCAGGCGAAGGGTTTCGGCCCTGCGGGCAGGCGCGCTTCGGGCTGCGCTTTCGCCGTGCAAAAGCGGCTCTAAGCCCCGAGCTCGATGACCGGTCGCTGCCGGGTCAACTTGGTAATTAGCAATTCATGGAACTGTCTTTTGCACATCAAATCAAGCTAGCACCTGCCTGCCAACAATAAGAAACAATTCGGCGTTTCGACTTTATTATCGGAGGTCCACGGTAAGCCCCTTGCTCGCGGGCCTAGAAGCTCACCAACGTGGGCGGCGGCTCTTGTCTCGGAACCCGCACGACGTTGGACGGCCTCCGAATGGTAAGGTTGGCAGTGCGCTCCACTCAACGAAGTCCGGAGCCGACCGGGTTGGATGAGATTCTCGCCAGCGAGCACCGGGGCGGGGATGATGCTCCAAGCGCCTTTTCTTTCGTCTATTTCTTTCGGCGCAGCAAAAGAAATGGACCCCGCCGGGAAGGCATGGAGGGCTTTTGGGGGCAAAGCCCCCAAACCCGGCTCTCGCTTCGCAAAGCGAAGCTTGGAGGTGCGGAGCGGCACGCTCCAAAACCGGCTCTCCGCAGTGCCAGCGCGATTTCCAGGAGGTGGAGGAGCGGAACGCTCCACCACCGACTCTCCGCCGCGCGGCAGACGCCCCCTCCCCTTCCCCCCAAAAAGAAACCGCCCGGTTCGGCAAAAGCCGAACCGGGCGGTCTGTTATCAGTATGTCCCTATTCTAGTGGTGCGCTCCACCGGAGATGGCCAGACCGAAAAGGTCCTTACCCGCAGTGATAGCGAAGTTGAACAGGGGGGCCGGGATGATGCCGATGATCAGCACGGCGGCGGCGAGCATTCCCGCTCCAGCCGAAGCGAACCAGCCATTATCAGGAGCAATTGCGGCATTGGGTGACGTCTCCTCAGTGAAGGCGTGCCGGAACAAGCTCAGATAATAGTAGATGGCAATGGCGGAGTTCACGACCAGGGTGATGACCAGCCAGTTGTAGCCATGGTCCCAGGCCGAGGTGATCAGGAAGAACTTGCCCATGAAGCCCATGGTCGGCGGCAGGCCAACCAGGGCGAAGGCTCCGGCAGCCAGCGAGAACGCGAGCACCGGGGCTTTCTTGTACAGACCGTTCAGATCGCTGAGTTCCAGGTTGCGTCCGTCGGAAGCGACCCGGGAAACGATCCAGAAGACCAGCAGGTTCATGACCAAGTAGGCCAGAGCATAGAAGGCGGCGGCTGCCAATCCTTCCACGGTGCCGCTGACCAGACCGACCATGATGTACCCGGCGTGGGCCACGGAAGAGAACCCGAGCAAGCGCTTGATGTCCTTCTGGGCCAGGGCCGAGAGGTTGCCGAAGGTCATGGAACAGGCTCCGAGCACGGCCAGCAGTGTAGTGATCTCCAGGCCGGGCTTGAGGAACATGGCCATACGGACGAGAACCACGATTGCGCCCATCTTGGGCATGGTGGCCACGTACGCGGCTGTTTCGTTGGAAGCGCCCTGATAGACATCCGGGCACCAGAAGTGGAACGGGAACAGGGCCAGCTTGAAGAACATGCCGCCCAGGAACAGACAGAGACCAACGACGGCCATGGGGCTGTCGGCAAAGGTCCAGTTCTTGGTGGCAAGTTCCGCGATGTAGGTCGTGTGCTGGCTGGCCATGATGTAGGACAAGCCGTACAGGGCCAGGGCCGTGGCGACCGCGCCGAACAGGATGTACTTGACGCCCGCCTCGGCTGCCCCCTTGGACTTGGCCCGGAGCGGGATGGTCGCGTACATGGCGTAGGAAGCCAGTTCCAGTGCCAGGTAGATGGTGATCAGTTCCACGCTGGATGCGAGCATCATCAGGCCCAGAGTGGAGAATCCAAGGAGCATGTAGTAGTCCGCGCGCTTCTCGTCGGCAAGGGTCGGCTGGCGTGACGCGTTGAGCACGGTCACGAAGAAGCCGAAGGCGATGGCGATCTTGAAGAACTGGGACATCATGTCCACTTTGTATACGTCGTAGAACATGGAACCATGCACACTGTAGTGGGCAATGGTCACGAACAGGCCGAGACCGGCTCCGAAGGGAAGCCATTTTTCGACCTCGGGCTTCCACTCCCGGGTGCCGAGGCTCTGGATCATCAGAACCAGCACAAGGAAGAAGAAGTAGAGTTCCGGGACGATGAGACTGAGATTGAAGTTCACGTCTTGTCCCCCTTACTTATTGGCAGCGAACACGGACAGGATGTCGTTCGCGGCGGTTTGAACCGGCTGTTCGGTTTCGACATGAGCGACCTTGCGCTGGCCGAAATCGGTAAGCAGCTTGTCGACGGACGGGTCAATGATCTTGAAGAACGGCGTGGGAGCCAGGCCGATCCAGAGGACAAACACGGCGGGAATGGTCAGGTAGATCCATTCACGGGCGTTGAGGTCCTTCCAGTTCTTGGCCGTGGAGGGCTTGCCCCAGGCCATCTTCAGCGACACGCGGAACATGTAGGCGGCCGCCAGCAGCGCGCCGGGCACGCAGAGGAAGCCGATCCAGGTGCTCTGCTGGAACGCACCGACGAAGACGAGCATTTCACCCACGAACCCGTTGGTTCCGGGGAAACCGAAGGAGGCCAGCGCCATGAAGCCCCAGAAGAACATGAAACCGGGCAGGTACTTGCCAAGGCCCATGTTCTTGGAGATCTCGCGACTGTGGCTCCGCTCGTAGACCGCGCCGATCATCATGAAGAGCGCGCCGGTGACGATGCCGTGGTTGAGCATCTGGAAGAGCGCGCCTTCCACGCCGCGCTGATTGAACAGGAAGATGCCCAGCGTGACGAAGCCCATGTGGCCCACGGATGAGTAGGCGACCAGCTTCTTGATGTCCGTCTGCCCAAGGGCGATGGCTCCACCGTAGATGATTGACGCCAGGGATATGACGATCATCATCGGGGCGAAGTACTCGCTGGCCGCCGGAGTCAGCGGCAGGCAGAAGCGCAGGAAGCCGTAGGTTCCCATCTTCAGCAGCACGGCCGCCAGGATGACGGAACCGGCCGAAGGCGCCTGGACGTGCGCAGCGGGCAGCCAGGTGTGGAACGGGAACATGGGCACCTTGATGGCGAACGCCAGGGCCATGGCCAGGAATGCCCAGAACTGGAAGCGGAAGCTGAAGTTCTGCTGCATGAGATCGGGAATTGAGAAGGTGCCGCCCGTGATCCGGAAGGCCACGATGGCCGCCAGGAGCAGGGTCGAACCCGCCAGGGTGTACAGGAAGAACTTGAGCGACGCATACTTGCGGTCGTCGCCACCCCAAACTGCGATAAGCAGATACATGGGGATAAGCATGGCTTCCCAGAACACATAGAACAGGACCAGGTCCAGAGCGCAGAACACGCCGAGGACAGCACTGGTCATGAACAGCAGGCAGAAGTGGAATTCCTTCTCGCGTTTGCCGATGTAGGTCCACGAACACAGGACGCACAGCGGAAGGACCGCTACGGTCAACAGGACCATGAGTATGCTGATGCCGTCCACGCCGAGGTAGTACTGAAGTCCCCATTGGTGGACCCAGTCGATTTTCTCGACGAACTGGAAGGCGGCGTTGAGTTTGAAGTTAGCGAGGGGCACGGCGAGGAGGCACTCGATGAGTGACACCGCAAGGGTGTAATACCTCACCACCGGCGCGGCCTTGATGAAGAAGAGACCACACGCCGCGACAAGCGGGAATGCGATCAACAGGGTGAGTACCGGATATCCGAAGTCCAAAACTTGCTCTCCTTAGATTGTCCGGCTTAGCCGAAGTACCATACCAGGGCGAAGATGCCCAAACCAAGAACGGTGGCATAGGCCAGGTAATCCTGCAGGTTCGCATTCTGGACCTTAGCCCCGAACCTGCCGATGTTCCTGACGCTGTAGGCGCTTCCGTCCACCACTGTATCGATGCCCTTCTTATCGAAGACGCTTGTGCCTCTACCGGCGTCGATAAGAGCCTTGAGGCCCACGGTCCGGTATACCTCGGTCCAGACGTCATCGACCTTGGAGCTGGGCCAGCAGATCCCGCGCATGGTGACGCGTCCGATCAGGCGGTAGAACCAGTCGAAGTCCAGATTGAGGAAGGCGTGCGGCTTGATGACCTTACGAGTCAGGTAGAAGGCCAGGCCGGAGAAACCGAGCAGCAGGCTCGAGTTGATGACCTTGTCGATAGTCCAGGGGACGAACGCGTGATGCTCGACCTCGAACGGAAGGTACTTGTAGAGCATGTGCGGGTAAACGCCCTGCGCGATACACAGGAGGCCCGCAATGGCCATGCCCACGTACATGTTGACCGGGATGGGCTTGACCTCACCGGTGTATTCCTTCTTTCCGCCCCAGAACGCGAAGTACGGGAGCTTGACGCCCACCGAGATGAACGTACCCACTGCGGCGATCTCCATACCCAAGGCCAGCCAGGTGTGGTGCGCCTCGGCGGCGCCCGCAATGGTCATGGTCTTGGAGATGAAGCCGTTGAACAGCGGCATTCCGGAGATGGACAGCGCCGCGACCATGTACCAAACCATGACCCACGGCAATTTGTAGGCCAGGCCGCCCAGCTCGTCGAGCTTGGCGGTGCCCACGGAGTACAGGACCGCGCCGGTTCCCATGAACAGCAGGCCCTTATAGAGGATATGCGCATAGGCGTGAGCCACGGCGCCGTTGAGCGTCATGGCGGTGCCGATGCCGATGCCGGCGACCATGTATCCCACCTGCGAAACGATGTGGTAGGAGAGGATGCGCCGTGCGTTGTTTTCAATACACGCGTAAAGCACGCCGTAGACAGCCATGCAGGTACCGGCGATGGCCAGGACCTCCCAACCGGCGAATCCGCGGCAGAGCACGTAGACAGCGGTCTTGGTGGTGAAGGCGCACATGTACACCGCGCCACCCACGGAGGCCCGGGGGTAGGCGTCGGGCAGCCATGCGTGCAGCGGCACCACGGCGGCGTTCACGCAGAAGCCGATCAGGATCAGCCAGTCATAGAACTGGGCATGGCTCGCCTCCACGCCGACGAAGGCGAAGGAGCCGGTGGCCTTGTACTTGAGCAGCAGCCCCGCCAGCAGGAACAACCCGCCCACGGTGTGGTACAGGAAGTACCGGAAACCCGCGTTCACGCACTCCTTGGTCCGGGCCTGCCAGATCAGGAAGGTGGAGCCGATGGACATGAGTTCCCAGAACAGGAACACAGTCAGCAGGTCGGCCGCGAACACGCAGCCGAAGCCGCCCGCCACGTACAGGGACGAGGCCACGTAGTGTCCCTTGTCCTCCACGTGCATGCCGTAGATTGCGCCCGCAAAGGCGATGATGGCGAAGACCTGGCCGAAGACGATGGACAGCTTGTCCACCCGGCCCAGGATCAGCGTCTGATCAAGGTAGCGCAGGGCACCGTACATGCCCGGTTCCACGGACATGATGCCGTAGAGCGCGATAAGCGGCGCGAGGATGGCAAGAGCCCCCCTGAACGCCTTGTTGAGCCACAGCCCCTTGGGGACCAGCGGCACGATGGCCGCCAGCGCCAGGAACGCCATGGAGGGATGGATGAAGCTAGTCTCCATAATAATCCTCCTCGCGTTTGATAAAGGGCTGGACGATTTTCTTCATGATAATGACCATCGCGAGACCGACGACGAGACCGAAGGCTCCGAAGAAGCCGGGATACTTGTCCACGCCGAAGTGCGGATGGTGCGTCACAAACGGGACGTTCAGAAGCAGCAGTATGCCGAGCACACCGAAGAAGATGTATTTGAACGTCTTCTTCTTCTCGCTCCACTGCTTCAGGAGCCCGCCTAATCCTTGTTGTTCACTCATATCTTCCTCCCTAGAACTTGCCGAGCATGTTGACGAAGTTCAGGAACGTCTGCGGATACAGACCCAGGAACACGGAGATGGTGGCTGTGATGCACAGCGGCACGACCATGGTCTTGGATGCCTCGTTGTACTGGCCGATGTTGGCCTCCTCGGACGGCGTCTTGAAAAAGGCGCGGTAGAGGATGGGCACAAAGTAGCCGGCGTTCAGGGCCGTACTGAGCAGCAGCATGACCAGCAGCGGCCACTGATTCGAATCCAGGGTACCGTTGATCAGGTACCATTTGGACACGAAGCCGCAGACCGGCGGCATACCGATCATGGACAGAGACGCGATGCCGAAGGCACCGAAGGTCCACGGCATCCTGCGGCCCAGTCCGTCCATCAGCGAGATCTTCTTCAGGTGCGTGGCGACATAGATTGCGCCAGCGGCCATAAAGAGTGTGATCTTGGAGAAGGCGTGGTGGGCGATGTGCATGACGCCGCCCTGCACGGCCGAATCCACAAGCATGGTCACGCCGACCACGACGTAGGAGAGCTGGGCCACTGTCGAGTAGGCCAGCCGCGCCTTGATGTCGTCCTTGGTCAGGGCGATGAACGAGGCCACCACCAGGGTGAAGCCCGCGATATACGCCGTGCCGTGCGCGATGCAGGTGTCGCCAAGTATTGTGCCGGGCGAACCGATGTAGATCTGGCTCATGGTCAGCGCTCCGGCGACCTTGGTGCCGAAACCGGACAGAATGATGCGGCAGACGCAGAAGACACCGGCCTTAACAACGGCCACAGCGTGCAGCAAGGCCGAGACCGGAGTCGGTGCGACCATGGCGGACGGGAGCCAGTTGTGGAACGGCATGAGAGCCGCCTTGCCGATGCCGAAGATGTACAGCCAGTAGGTCAGCGCCACCAGCCTGGGGTGGGCGGCGACCACGTCCGGGGTGAACATGCCGTTGACGATGTCCGCCAGGTGGAAGTCCAGGTTGCCGACCAGCACGTAGGTCAGGACCATGGCCGGCAGCAGGAAGAGCTTGGAAGTACCCATCAGGTAGACGATGTACTTGCGCGCTCCGATTTTCGCGTCCGCGTCCTCGTGGTGGTAGACCAGAGGATAGGTGAACACGGTGATGATCTCGTAGAAGAGATACAGGGTGAACACGTTGGCCGACAGGGCCACGCCCACGGCGCCGAAGATGGCTACCGCGAAGCAGACATAGTAACGGGTCTGCGCGTGCTCGTTAAGGCCGCGCATGTAGCCGATGTTGTAGCTGGTCACGAAGAACCAGAGGAACGGCGCGATCAGGCCGAAGACCATGGACAGGCCGTCGGCGGCAAAGGCAATGGTTATTCCGGGCAACAGTGTGGTGACTTCGTAGTACCAGACATGCCCGTTGAGAACGGCGGGTGCCATGGACACCACGCTGCCGAACGTAAGTGCGGCGGCGATGAAGCTGACGGCCTCACGCCGGTTTTCATCTTTACGACAGAGCCAGACAAAGAGCGGCGCAAGCAGTGTAATCACCACCGGCAGCAAAATCCTGGCAGAGACTATGGTAACCCCTTCCATAACAAGCTACTCCTTCAAGGTGGTGATATCGCTGGACCGGGCGGATTTGAAACGCCTGGCCACAACTACTACAATGGCCAGCACAATGGTCGCTTCGGCCGCGGCGAGACCCATGACGAACAGGGTGCCGAGCTGGCCGAGGGTTGCGCTGAAATCGGTCAGTTGCGCGGCCGCCACCATGGACAGGCCGGCTCCGTTGAGCATCAGCTCGACGCAGATCAGCATACCGACGAGACTCCGACGCTGGGTCAGACCGAACAGGCCCGCGCATAACAGGATCAGAGCCACCAATTGATACAGAGTCAGGGCACTCATCTATTTCTTCCCCCTTTTCTCCCAGGTCAGCAGCACGGCGCCGGACATGGCGACCATGAGGATGACCGAGATCAGCTCAAAGGGCAGGAAGTACGAGCCCATCAGCTCGCCGCCCAGTTGCTTGATGGAGACCTCGACAGGGGTGGCGATGGACGCCACGGGTCGGGTCAGCACCAGCCAGCCGAGCACCGCCGCAGGGGCGATGGTCGCGGCCAGTCCGAGGACATATGTCTTCATGGGGGCCTTTTCTCCCTCGTCGCCACCCTGCTCCGCGCGCGTCAGCATGACCGCGAAGAAGATGAGGACCGAGACGGCGCCCACGTAGATGAGCAGTTGCATGAAGGCCATGAACGGGGTGGCCAGCAGCATGTACATCCCGGCCACGCCGATGAGGGTCGTGATGAGCCCCACCAAGGCGCGGACCAGGCTGGAGCTGGTTACCGCGAATATGGACCCGCCCAGTATGACGAGCGTGTAGACGCAGAATGCGACTTTTGCCATTATTTCCATAGTTAAGCCTCCTTCTCCGCCGAGGGCTTGGCCTCGGCCTTGGGAGCGGGAGCCGGAGCGGACACTTCCGTGGCCTGTTCCTTCAAGCGAGCGAGGAGATCAATGTTCATCTCTTCCCTGCTCGTTGCCACCCAATACATATTATTTGAATACCGAAGCGACTTCACCGGGCAGTTGTCTATGCAGGTGCCGCACAGGCTGCACAGGGTGTAATCGTAGGTGAACTTGAGAGGATTCTTG